>JBAVEL010000041.1:0-13853 GCA_049587715.1 Bacteroidota bacterium | reverse complement strand
GATTCTGATCAACCTGGTCTCCAACGCCATCAAGTTCAGCCGCCCCGGCTCCCGTGTGACCGTTTGCTCGGAGCGGACGGGGAACGACATCCTCTTCGAGGTGCGGGATGCGGGCGTGGGCATGAAGCCCGAGGAGCTGGCGGGCCTCTTCAAACCCTTCAAGCAGGCGGCCAGCGGGAAGGAGCTGAACCAGCAGGGGGTCGGGCTGGGGCTGGCCATCACCAAGAAGCTGGTGGAGCTGCACGGGGGGGCCATCTGGGTGGAGAGCGAGTGGGGGAAGGGAACCCGCATGTGCTTCCGCATCCCCATGGTTGTGGACACCACCTCGGAACGGTTGATGCACGCCGGCATGCTGCTGGATGCCCTGCAGAGGGAGCGCCGGATGGGGGCGGAGGGGGAAAAGCCCCTGGCCCTCGTGGTGGAGGATATCCCGCAGGCGGCGGAGCTGCTCACCATGCACATTGAGTCCGCCGGTTACCGGGTGGAAGTGGCCCGGGACGGGGCCGAGGCGGTGGACAAGGCGAAACGCCTCCGCCCGAGCGTCATCACCCTCGACCTGATGCTCCCCATCAAGGACGGGTGGCAGGTTCTGAAGGAGCTGAAGCGCCATCCCCTCTGCAAGAACATCCCCATCATCATCGTCTCCATTGTGGAGGAGAAGAGCATCGGCTTCAGCATGGGGGCGGTGGACTACTTTGTGAAGCCCGTCGCGCGGGAGGAGCTGGTGCAGTCTCTGAACAGGGTGCACCTGTTGCCGCGCGCCGACCGCACGAGCCCGACCATCCTGGTCATCGACGACGACCGCGCCGCCACGGACCTCATCCAGGTGATACTGGAGAACGAGGGGTACCGGGTCCTGAAGGCCCACCAGGGAAAGGACGGCGTGGAGATGGCTGCGCGGGAGAAACCCGACCTCATTATCCTGGACCTGATCATGCCCGGCGTGTCGGGCTTCAAGGTGGCCTATCAACTGAAGCAGATTCCCGCCACCCGCTCCATCCCCATCATCGTCCTGACCTCTCTGGAGATGGACCAGGACACCCAGTTCCAGCTCGGGAACTACGTGGCGGGCCTCATGAGCAAGTCCAGCTTCACCAAGAAGGACCTGCTCAGGGAAATCAGCAACATAGAGAGCGCCCGCCCCTGAGGGGAGCCCCGGCCCGCTTCCCGTTCAACTTCCGCAGGTCTCCCCAGACCGCTTGACTTCATCGGGTTATCCCCGTATATTGAATCGGGTAAAAGACGCAAATCACAACCATGAGGCGCCTTCCGGCATGGGCATCACATACAAGAAGCCGTTGAGCGTGGGGCAGGTGGCGGAGGTATGCCGGGTGAGCAAGAAGACCGTGCTCAACTGGATTTACGACGGGGGCCTGAAGGCCTTCACCACATACGGCGGCCACTACCGGGTCTGGCCGGCCAACATCAGGAAGTTCCTGGATTCCACGGGTATGGACATCCCCTTCGACTATGTGGACGACCGGACGACCAACATCCTGATCGTGGAAGACGATGTGGATTACTCCCGGATGCTCACCAGCGCCATCAAGGCCGAGCTTCCCACCGTGGAGGTGACCGCTACGGATGACGGGTACGAAGGGCTGGTCATGATCGGGGAGCTGAAGCCCCACCTTGTGATTCTGGATCTCCGGATGCCCAAGGTGGACGGGCTGCAGGTGCTGGAGCTTCTGAAGAACCGGCGGAGCGATCACGAGATGAAGATTCTCGTCGTCTCTGCCTACCTGGACGACAAGACAAAGCGGCAGTTGAAGGGGACGGTGGCGGACTACGCCCTGGACAAGCTCTCCGACATCAACATCCTCATCCGGACCATCGTGGCCCTGGTGCGGGACGAGAAACCCGCCCCGGCCGGGGAGTAGGGGAGGTCCCCCTGCAACGCCGGCATCCCTCCTCCGTATACGGGAGAGGCGGGAATGACCCGGGATGCGCACACATGAAAAGAATCTGCCTGCTCACTCTCTTCCTGACGGTGCTGTTCGCCGGATGCGACGGACCGGCCCGGCTTTCCACATCCTCCCCCGAGGCGCTCCGGGCCTACGAGGAGGGGGTGCATCTCTTTCAGAACTTCTATTATGGAGAGGCGCGCACCGCCTTTGAGCGCGCGCTGGGGGGGGATTCCCTCTTTGCCATGGGGTGGCTGCGCCTCGGGGTTCTGAGCTACCACGTGGAAGACAACCTGCGCGCCCAGCGGGATATCCGCCGTGCCCTGGATCTCTCCGCTCCGGCCACCCGCCGCGAACAGCTCTTCATCCGGATGTGGTACAACCGGGTCTTCTATGATGCCGCGGGCGCCGAAGCCGCAGCCGATACCCTGCTTGCGGAATATCCGGATGAGGTGGAAGCCCGCATGTTCAAGGGACACCTGCTGGAGCTGCGCCAGAAGCCGGACGAGGCGATCCGGGAGTACCGCCGCGCCCTCGAGACCGATCCCTCCTTTGCCCCTGCGGTGATGCTTCTGGGGTATGCCTACTCCTCCATCAACGAACAGGAGAAGGCGATCCGGCAGATGGAGCGCTACATCGAGATGGCGCCGGATGCGGCCGACCCCCGGGCCAGCTACGCGGACCTCCTCATAAGGGTGGGGCGCTACGAGGAGGCCCTGGATCAATACGAGCGCTCCCTGGAGCTGAAGCCCGACTACTGGTATTCCCTCGGCCAGATCGGGACCATCTATTCCTGGCTGGGCCGCCTGAAGGACGCGGAGCGGAGGCACCGCCAGGCCACGGACATCCTTGCCTCGGGCCCCGTGGGGGAGGCCCAGCACGCCGGGTTTGTGGCCGGGCTCCACATGATGCGGCACGCGTTCCCCGACGCGGAACGGGCCTACCGGGAGGCACTTGTCTTGGACTCCACGAACCTGACTGCCCATTTCGGTCTCATCCAGGCCCTTGCCCGGATGGGTCGTTTTGAAGAGGCCCATGCGGTGGCCGATTCCCTTGATGCGGAGCTCGAGAGGCGCAGGCTGAAGGGGACCCAGATCATGCAGGGATTCCACACCGCCCGCGCCATGCTCCTCCTGGAGGAAGGCCGGTACGAAGAGGCGCGTGGGGAATGCTCCCGGGCCCTGGAGTTCGCCGTCCCCATCAGCCGGCCCTCGGTCTTCCGCATACTGGCGGATATCCATTACCGGCAGGGACAGCTCGAGGAAGCCCTGGGTGCCTGCGAGGAGGCCCTCCGGATCAATCCCCAGGGGCCCTCCGTGCTCTTCCTTCTTGTCAAGGTGTATGCCGCGCAAGGGGAGGGGCGGATGACCCATGAGATCGGTGCCCGTCTGAAGGAGCTTTGGAGGAACGCCGACGGCGACTTCGCCAACGCATTGGAGCTCCGCGCCCTCCTTGCCCGGGTTACCGTCCCGCCTTCATGAACCCTTCCGGACCCCTCTGAGCCGGGGGTATGGGGCTCTCCTGCGGCATCATCGGCCTTCCCAATGTGGGGAAGTCCACACTCCTGAATGCCCTCTCCGCGGCGGGAGCCGCCGTGGCCAACTATCCCTTCTGCACCATCGAGCCCAATATCGGGGTGGTCCCTGTGCCCGACCCCCGGCTGGATCTTCTGACCGGACTCTACAGGCCCGAGAGGACCGTTCCCACCTCCATGGAGTTCCGGGACATTGCGGGGCTGGTGGCGGGCGCATCCCGGGGGGAGGGCCTGGGGAACCGGTTCCTGGCGCACATACGGGAGGTGGATGCCGTTCTGCACGTGGTGCGTTGCTTCCGGCACCCCGACGTGGCCCATGTGGCGGGGGATCTGGATCCCGTGCGGGACATCTCCATCGTGGAGACCGAGCTTCTCCTGAAAGACCTGGAGACCGCAGAAAGGCGTCTTGCGGAGGCCGAGAAGAGGGCAAAGGGCGGAGATCATGAGCCCCGTGAGGAGGCGGCCCTGCTGATTCGCCTCCGGGACTGCCTGAGGGAGGGCCGTCCCGCACTCTCTCTGGGGCGGATGTCCGAAAAGGAGTCCCACTGGGTGAGGGACCTCCACCTCCTGAGTCTCAAGCCCGTGCTTTATGTGTGTAACGTGGGGGAGGCCTCATCGGGAGGGGAAAGCGATCTCATCGCGGCCGTCCGTTCCCTAGCCCGGCGGTCGGGGGCGCGGGTGGCTGTCCTGTGTGCGGGGATCGAGGCCGAGATCTCCGAGCTTCCCGCCGGGGAGCGGGAGAGCTTCCTCCGCGAGCTGGGGCTTCCCGAGTCGGGCCTGGGACAGGTGATACGGGAATGCTACGACCTGCTCCGGCTCGTGACCTTCTTTACCGTGGTGGGGGGGAAGGAGGTGCGGGCCTGGACCGTGGAGCGGGGAACCAGAGCCCCTCAGGCGGCAGGGCGCGTGCACACCGATTTCGAGAAGGGCTTCATACGGGCGGAGGTGATGCGCTGGAGCGACCTCCGCCAGTGGGGTTCAGAGCACGAGCTGAAAGAGAGAGGCCTCCTCCGGGTGGAGGGGCGGGACTACGTGGTGGAGGAAGGGGACATCCTGCAGTTCCGGTTTCATCTCTGAGGGGGAGTGCCTCCCGGGATCCCTCAGTCGGGGATTCCCAGCTTCCGCCTGGCCGACTCGGATATCAGGGCGGGTGACCATGCGGGCTCCCACACGATCTGAACATCGGCATCCCGCACGCCCGGAACCCTGAGAACCCGGTTCCGCACGGCCTGGGATATCATGCCGCTCATGCCGCACCCCGGGGAGGTGAGCGTCATCTTCACCCCCACCCAGTCCTCCACCACCCGCACCTCGTAAATCAGCCCCAGGTCCACCAGGTTGACGGGGATCTCGGGATCGTAGCACTCCCTGAGTGCGTCGTACACCTGCTGTTCCGTGGCGGCCGGCTTCGTCTCCATGGCGGGGATCCCCTCTCGTGTGTCTGGGAAAGTAGCCCTTTCAGGGGCGATTTGCAACACGAACCCTGCCCGGAGTCCGCACCCCGGGGCTCTCGCGGCGCCTCCCCCCCCTGATGCGAGGCGACATGTTCCGCAGCCCGGCGGGGTGCGCCCCCGCCTGCGGATGGCTCCCCCGAGGAGAAGGACTCCCGAGAGCGCCACAATCGCCAAGGATGCCCCCTCTTGCCAGTCCACCTAAGCCCCCAGCCCCAGCATCAACCCCGCACGGTAGACCAGGAACGTGACCCCGTAGGCCAGCCCCGACATGTAGGCGAACTGGAAGGCGGGCCATTTCCATCCTCCCGTCTCCCTCCGGAGAACGGCCAGGGTGGACATGCACTGCATGGCCAGGACGTAATAGACCATGAGGCAGATGGCCGTGAGAAGCGTGAACACGGGCTTTCCCGTCCGGGGATCGGTGTCTCTCCGCATCTTCTCCTCGAGCGAGACCCTTGTGTCGTCTCCGTCCTGGACATTGTAGATGGTGCCCATGGTGCTCACGAATATCTCCCTCTGGAGCAGTGAGGTCACGAGTCCCACCCCGATCTTCCAGTCGAAACCCAGGGGACTGATGGCGGGCTCGATGACCGATCCCGCCATGCCCGCGTAGCTTCCCCTCAACTGTTCTGCGGGACTCGCCCCCTCTTTCCTTGGATATGCGGAAAGGAACCAGAGCAGGATGGAGACACCCAGGATCACGGTCCCTGCCCCCTTGAGAAAAAGGAGGGCCCTTTCCCACATCTGGAGCAGGACGGACCTGAGTGCGGGCCTCCGGAAGGGGGGAAGCTCTATGATGAAGGCCGGCGCCCGGCTCCGGAAGAGCGTCTTCTTGAAGAGCAGGGCCGTCGTGAGGGCCGCCACCAGGCCCGCTGCATAGAGAGCCATCATGGTGAGGGCGGGAACGGAGAGAAACCCCGCAAGACGGGTATCGGGAATGAATGCGGCCACGAGCAGCGTGAACACGGGCAGCCGGGCGCTGCATGTCACAAGGGGGGCCACCAGCATGGTCACCAGCCGGTCCCGGCTGTTTGCGATGGTGCGCGCGGCCATGATGCCGGGTATGGCGCAGGCAAAAGAACTCAACAGGGGGATGAACGACCTGCCGTGAAGGCCCACCCTCCCCATGATGCGTTCCATCATGAGGGCCGCCCTGGCCATGTACCCTGAATCCTCCAGAAGAGCCAGGAAGAGAAAGAGAAACATGATCTGCGGGAGAAAGGTCACCACGGCTGCCACGCCGCCCAGCCCCCCGTCCACGATGAGACTCCGCAGGTCTCCCGGAGGGAGGATCGCCGTCACCTGACGCCCCAGCATGTCGAAGAACCAGCGGACGGCCTCCATCGGATGGACGGCCCAGGTGAAGATGGACTGGAACATGAGTCCCATGACCGCCAGAAACACCACCGCACCCCAGACCCTGTGGGTGAGGATGAAGTCCGCCCTGTCGGACCATCTGGACCGCCCCGGGCCCGGGCGCCCGACCGCCTGGGCGCAGACATTACGGATCCAGTCGTAGCGGGCTTCCACCTCCCGCTCGGCTTCGGGGGGGAGTTCGAGGGGAAGGGGAGACCTCTGGAGTCCGAAGGCATGGCGGATCGCCTCCTTCAGCTCCTCAATCCCCCGCCCGCGGCTCGCCGCCATGGGCACAACGGGCACACCGAGCAGCTTCCCCAGAAGGGAGGCATCCGGGGCCCTCCCCGCTGACTCGGCAGCGTCCATCATGTTGAGTGCCACCACCACCGGACGGGGACTCTCGAGGAGCTGGCGGACAAGGTAGAGATGGCGCTCCAGGTTCGAGGCATCCACAACGCACACGACCACATCGGGGGATTCCCCTTTCCGCCCCGAGAGGACTCCCACCGCAATCTCCTCTTCGGGGGAGCCCGGCCTCAGACTGTAGGTTCCGGGAAGGTCCAGGAGCTCGATCTCCCCCCCGTCGGGGTAGAGGATCGTGCCCGTCTTTCTCTCCACCGTCACTCCCGGGTAGTTGCCTATCCGCTGGCGGAGCCCCGTGAGGGCATTGAAGAGCGTGGTCTTCCCCGAGTTGGGGTTCCCGAGGAGCACGGCCCTCCCCAGCGCCGCCTTTCCCGGAGGGCGCCTTCCGGGGCCGGGGGAGGGTTCCGCTTCGTGTACGCGGGTCATATCCTCAGGGTCTCCCCGGTGCGTGGGATACCTCTATGTCCCATGCGGCTTCCCTGTTCATTCCGTACCGGGAATGACCCACTTCGCACACGATGCTCCGCTCGGTCCTGAGGACGCACCTCACAAGACCCCCTTCCCGGAAGCCCAGTTCCCGGAGGCGGAGCCGGAGGGGGCCCGCTGAGCGAAGCCGCCGGATCCGGAGGGGAAGCCCCAGGGGGGCCCCGGCGAGTCTGAAGGTCAGGTCTGGTTCCACGGGTTATCCTCTCTTCCGGCAGCGGGAGCAGGAGCCGAATATCTGGAGTGTTGCGCTTCCCGCCTCGAAATCGTATGCGGCGCACACCTCTTTCTGGATTCTCTCCAGGCGCTCGTTCACGAACTCTATGATCTCCCCGCATCCGAGACACACAAGGTGCTGGTGCTGGGGACGGCCGAATGCCTTCTCGTAGCGGGATGTGCTCCCGGTGAATCGGTATTTGGACACGAGGCCGCAGGCCTGGAGGAGTTCCAGAGTGTTGTACACCGTGGCCCGGGACACCTTCACACCCGATGAGGCAAGCCGGTAGTAGAGCCCTTCTGCATCGAAGTGCCCCTGGGTGGCGAGCACGGCATCCAGGATGGCAAACCGGCTGGGGGTGGCACGCATATTTCCCGCCGACTTGAGATGGGAGGCGAGTATCGAGTGTGCCGCGTCTGTTTCCACAACGCTCCTTGTTTGGATTTAGTCTAAATAAAGATAGACATTTCTTCCCCTCCTGTCAATGGAATCCTCCTGAATGGATAGATTTTCCTCACTCCGACTCCGGGAAACGCCAGGGAAGACCCGCACCTCATGGGGTGCATGGGGCAAGGATGTGCCCTCCTGCATCCGAAATCGCAGGATCTCTCTCGCAAGTCGAGCCACCTGCTGAAACAGCGAAAAAAGGTGCAGGAAAAATACAAATTTCGCTTGCTTTTCTGAGTGCGAGTGGTATATTCCCAGCCATCGTGTCTTACGTCCTTTTTCTAATGTCGGCACTGAATGAAGAGCCGTAAGAATAGGTTCCTCGGAGGCACCCCCATAGCCCCCGAACCCATTCGGGGGGAGCTGGGGATCCGGCGCCTTGTGGATGTGCATTTCCAGTCCTACAACGCCGCCCGGCTCCGGGAGGCCTGCCACCTGTTCGTGGAGAGGATGCTGAGGCCCGATGTCACAATCGGGGTGAGTCTCACGGGGGCCCTTACACCCGCCGGGCTGGGGAGATCCTGCCTTGTTCCCCTCATGAGGGCCGGTTTCATAGACTGGATCGTCAGCACGGGAGCCAATCTCTACCACGACACCCATTTTTCCATCGGAAAGACCCTCCACAGGGGTTCCCCATTCCTGGATGACAGAATCCTCCGGAAGGAGGGGGTGGTGCGGATCTACGACATCCTGTTTGACTACAGGGTGCTCCTTGAGACCGACAGCTTCTTCAGGACCCTCATCCGGAAGGAGGAGTTCCAGCGGGAGATGGGAACCGCGGAGCTGCACTACCGCCTGGGGCGCTATGTGGCCGAACGGGAGCGGCTTCTGGGCATTCGCCACAGCAGTCTCCTGGCCGCCGCCTACCGCTTTGGGGTGCCCGTCTATACATCCTCACCCGGGGACAGCTCCCTGGGGATGAACATAGCCGAGGCGGCCCTCGCCGGATACTCCCCCCGGATCGACGTTCTCCGGGATGTGAACGAGAGCGCCGCCATCGTGTTGGGTGCGAAAAGGAGGGGGAAAAGCGGGGTCCTGATTCTGGGAGGGGGATCCCCCAAGAACTTCCTCCTCCAGACGGAGCCGCAGATTCAGGAGGTTCTGGGAATAGACGAGAAGGGGCACGACTATTTCCTCCAGGTGACGGACGCGAGGCCCGACACGGGAGGCCTGTCTGGCGCCACTCCGTCGGAAGCCGTGAGCTGGGGGAAAGTGGATCCCGACCGTCTTCCCGATACGGTGGTGGCCTATCTGGATGCCACCATCGCCCTTCCCATCCTCACATCCTATGCCCTCGCCCTTCGAAAACCCAGGCGGCTCCGGCGCCTCTACGACCGGAGGGACTCGCTCCTTGGGGCCCTGGGGCGCGCATACCGGACCGCCGGAAGGGGCGCAACGCGCACACAGGCACATCGTACACAGTCCACACAATCCAAAGGAGGTGCTACCACATGAGTCGGATGCAGGAATTGCGCGACATGCTCACGACCTTCGAGAAGGACTTCATCAAGTTCTACGAGAAGGGGAACAAGTCCGCGGGAACCCGGGTGCGGAAGTCCATGAACGATCTGAAGCGCAAGGCCCAGGAGATCCGGAAAGAGGTGCAGGAGATCAAGGCGCAGGCGAAGGAAACGGGCGCCTGAAAAAACGACCGGCGCCCCGAGGGGCGCCGGTTCGTGCACAAAAGGAAGAGGAGGTGTTTTCCCCATGGCCGAGGTGGGATGGCCGTCCGGGAGGCATCTCCTTTTTCTGTATCAGTTCTGTTCGGCCTGCGTCCGGAGGGCGCGGCGCACGGCTTTGACTCTCTTCATGCGCTTCTTCACGGAGGGTTTGGTGAAGTAGGCGCGCCGTTTGAACTCCTTCAGAACGCCCGAGCGCTCGTACTTCTTCTTGAAGCGCTTGATGGCGCGGTCGATGGGTTCGTTTTCGGCGACGACGATACCGACCAAAAGTCTCTCACCTCCTTCCGTGATGTGCAGCCGTTCAGTGGGTGTGTTCCGCCGCGGGAACAACGCTCTCCAGCAGGCGGCGCTCACCCAGTTTCTCGAACGAGACCACGATGGCGTGGGCCCCGTCCGAGGTGCGGACCTTGGAGACGATCTTTCCGATGTCTTCCCACTCGGTGTGGAAGATCGCCTGGCCCACCGTATAGGTTCCTTCGGGGCTGTAGTCCGCCGCCTCCGAACGCTCAAGCTTTCTCTTGGACTCTTCCAGCGCCTTGCGGAGCTCGGCCAGGTTGACGTGGGCCGCGTGCCGGCACCGGATGCAGCGGTACCAGGTCTGGTCCGGGTTGTTCTCCGCCGACCCGATCATCTCCATCTTCGTTTCCCGACCGCAGTGATTGCAGTAGTGAGAGATGGATTTCCCTCGTGCCATGCGGATCCTCCTTGAGAAAGTGGACTGAAAGGGAGGGACACAACCTCTTCAAGGTACCGGTTTCGGCGCTGGAAGTCAAGGAGTCCGTTTGCCTGGTACTGTCCTAAGTTCGATTTTTTGTCCTAATTTGATTATGCTTGACTTTGTGGTTCAATTCTGCTATGCTTTCCCTCGGATGGCACTCACCGAATTCCAACCTCGAATTCGCTTTCCATTTTCTCTCGACAAGGGGGTGGCCATGCTTGAGTACCTCCTGAAGAGAGTTGGTGGTCAGTATAATTACATGGCCCTCCTTAAACTGGCCTTCTTTGCCGATAGATACCATACCAGGAAACACGCACGTCCGGTCTCAATGGACCAATACTTTGCGTTCCCCTATGGTCCGGGTGGTAGCACTCTCAAGGATATTCTACTTGAACCAGAAGTGATTTTCTTTGGTCAATCTCCGCCAATCGAGAGACCGTCAAGATATGAAGTGAAGCTTGTCTCTGAAAAAATTGATTCCAGCCAGTTCTCAAAGTCAGACGTTACCGCAATGGAATTTTCCCTGGGAACCTTTGATCCCATCGCGCGACAATGGAAGGGAGAATTTATCCTTTCAGACATTAGCCACGCATACCCGGAATGGAGTAGATATGCGGAATTATTTGATACTGGGAAGACAAAGCGTGAGGACATCTACTACGAGGATTTCTTGAAGAATTCAGACGCCGAGCATCCAATGTTTTTGAGACACGGTTTTATTGACCCCTTCCCTAAACTCTCACCGGAGGAACAAGAAGATTTACTCGATGAAATGCGGGAGTATGGGACCTATCTCACACCACCCGTATACTTACCTCCCACAGCCCTTTCGGCATGACGCTCAGCAGTGGCGATGTATTTTTGTTGAGAGATTTTGGGACCACCGGCTATGACCCACACTATCGTATTGTCGTACACAAGACTGCTTCAAACGACCTTATTCTTGTTTACCCATCCAAGCAGATCGAGAAGGTAAAGAGCCGTTGTTTTCGTGATGCTGGGCTTGATTCATCAAGTACGCTCCCAGATCAATATGTTGAAATCCCGGTTGGATCGTGTCTTGCTCTACCAAGACTATGTGCCGTAGACTGCAACAAAGCCTACATGAAAACGGAGTCAGAATGTGTCAACGGATTCGACTTCAAACCGAGAAATGGAAAACTTGACCCAGCCCTGATAGCAAAGATTAGATACGGTATCGAAAAGAGTGATGTGGTCAGCGAGTTCATCAAGCTGGCTTTCAACCAATAAAGAGTTTCACGCCGCTATTCGCTGTTCCTGCCAGTTGAACAGATCATGCCACGTCAGGATACGCTTACTGATTCCCGCTTCCATTGCCGGGGTTACTCTCAGCGTTTCATGGACACGCCCGAAGTCATAGAACCAAAAGTACAAACTCAGGGCTGCTTTCAGGTTGTCCCATTTCTTGCTGTAGGCGTTGGTGAGACGCGTAAAACGCCTCATGCTTATCCTCATACTGAGATTCTGCCTCTCAATGTGAGAGGTTGAGATGTGCTTTCTCCTGGGGCTGCCGGACACGGGTATTATGTCCACCCGAACGATGCTCGCCGGACTGTACCGCCTTTCGGGGCTTCTGTCCGCCTGTGCGTAGCTCTTCACAACCTGTCCATAGTCAATATCTGCGCCCCAAATACCATCAACGACATCTCGGTAGGGTGGGAAGGAATCGGTTGTGAGTTGGAACCGCGTCGTGATCCGGGCTGCCAAATCCTTCATGAAGGCATCCGCCGTCTCCGCGTTCCGCTTGCCGAGCCGGAAGGAGGGGATCAACTTCGAGTCGCTGTCCATCGCCACAAAGCAATACTGATCCCCCATGAGACCATCCTGCTGCTCAGGATGAAGGAAACGCTGGTGTTTTCCCACGTAGGTCCAGATTTCGTCAACCTGGAGTTTCTTCATGCTCAGGTTCCTCATTTCGGAATCCATGAACGCCGAACAGGTCTCCCCGGCTGATACGAGAAGCCGCATGATCGTGTCCCGGTGAACGCCGGATAGGCGTTCAGTTGAGCGGATTGAATTACCCTCGGAAAGAAGGCTGAGAACGAGGACCTTGCTCTCAAAGGAAAGGTGGTTTGCCATAATACGCTCCTTGCTTTTGGACTGGCCGGAGCGTATATTGTGTCAGGCTTATCATCGCTCTCAACCAGCGGTGGTTTGATTAGGGTGCTGAGTGTTCACAGCACTCAGTACCCGCTTAATTCAGGGCTGAACGGCCTCCTGATCACAAGTAAGCCGTCCAACCCGTCAGAAGCTATCTTTGGAACGCCTAACGCACCCGCTTCAAGGTGCGTTAGGCGTTTCTATTATGCCTCCGGCATATCGCATACCGTTCACCTCCTTTGGCATCAAATATAGCACATCGAGAGGAAGAAGTCAAGTAGTACATCCCATCTAATTTAGATAGCCCATCGGAAGAGGCCAGCACCGCGACCCAACGCAGCCAATATCAAATCACCGCCAAGTATATACGTGACAACACGTAAGGGCATATATGCGGGTGGGTATTGACATTCACGTTCGGAGGTCATATATTCATTCGCGCTTATCTCAGTCCACAGTCAGAGGATTTAGCCATGTCGGTAGAACTAACGAAAGCAATTGAGGCTCTACAGGGCGAGCTTGTAGCGATCATGCAAAGAGGCTTAGAAATCAAGAAAACGATCAATCAGCTCTCCGCCCTGAATGGCGAGGACCCGCCATTTTCTGATGTCGAGTTTAATACGGTCACCGGTTCCGTAAATATCCGACCGGATCAATTCTTTGGCAAGCCTTTCAACACCGCAGTGAAGGAGTTTCTGCGGATGAAGGGACGGGCAGCCACAGCCGAAGAAATCTACAAGGCACTAAGCCAGGGCGGCTATGAATTTTCAGGCGATGAGAAGTACCAACTCCGAGGGGTCGCAATCTCTCTCGGGAAGAGCCGAAACGACTTCGTATACGTGAAAAGCAGCAATGCTTTCGGCTTGTGGGACTTCTACCCTGGTCTTAGGAAGAAGCGCGAACGGGGTAAGAAGGACGACGGGGGAGCGGAAGTGGCAGGTGAGAATGGCAATGGCGAACAAGCAGGAACCCCGAAGCAGTAGTAAGCTACTTCGGGGTTCAAAACTACCATCCGTCTGGCACAGCTAACGGGCTTGCTGACGGTGGGCAATACGTTGACGTTCTAACTATACAAAACGAATTGCCTAAATGCAAGCCCCATGTACCACATCATGGGGATACCTATGAAGAATAAACGAAGGTTCCCGCCCCCGGAGCCGGGCTGTAAGATCGTATTCAGACCTTACAGAACGCTCCCTGGCGGGACCAGGCTATACGCCAAAGCCTACGGGCTTAGGGCGTGGCCGATCACGGTGAAGGCGTAACAGCCCCCACCTAACGAAAGAAGCCGGAGCCAACCACTCCGGCTTTTTGTTTTTGGGAATCGAAATTCGGGCACTGTGCGAACCCAGCAGTTGAATCTTTCCCCCCACCTTCGTAAATTCTTCACGGACTGGCCAGCCGAGTGCTGACACTCGATGCCGTTTCAAGTGGACCGCCAATTATCTCTCTGCAATCAGCCCCCCCCCCCGCCTCCACATTGTGAAGGAGCACGCCATGAAACAGCTCTCTGCCTCAAAGAAGCGCAAATTCATTTCTGCGTTGAAAGCCTACCGGAAGAAGTACCTCATTAG
>JBAVEL010000040.1:0-16693 GCA_049587715.1 Bacteroidota bacterium | reverse complement strand
CCTCCCCCACGCGGGGGCCGCGGAACAGGATCCCCGCCGGACCCGGGCCGCCGGAGATCTACCGTGCGTGGAAGCCGATCACCCTTTCCAGGGCCGCCGAGCAGACAGGGTCGAACCCCGCCAGACTGAGGGAGAACATCCTGCAGTTCACCGCGGGCCGGTAGAGCCCCCGCGACATGTAGCCCGCCCCTTCAAAGGCACCCACCACACCGGCCGGAGGGGACTGTTCCAGAAGGACCATGGCGGCCCGGTAATAGGGGGCCTGCTTCCTGTAGTAGTCGGGAGCCAGCCGGTCCAGCTTCTGCCGTATCTGCTCGATGCTGTCGTAGGCGGCCTTCTGCCAGGGGGTGGGAAGCGCGGTCCCCTCGGCAATCATCCCTCTCCACTTGATGTGGTCCCTTTTCGCCGTGGCCGAGATGTTCGGCTCCCAGGGCTCCACGCCCGGAACGTAGAAATCCGTGTACGAGGTGGAGGAGGTGTAGTATTCGTCCCCCAGGCCCCCGAATGAGTGCCCGAACTCGTGGACGTACACGTAGTCCGGCTGCCATTGGACGGCCTGCGTCTCTTCCCGGGTGTAGCCGATGGCGTAGAGATTGTAGATACCTCCGCCCCCGTAGCGGGTGTCGTTGACCAGAATGCAGAGGAAGTCGTAGGGGGCCAGGGAGGCGATGTCACGCAGGGCGCGGTTTTCCTCCGTCAGCACGTACCGCGGCGATCCGAAGGTGTTGTAGCGGCACCCCAGGATGTTGTCCTTCCACACACCCCTGTCGGGGATGTCGATGCCCGATTCCCCGGAGACCGTCTGGATTGCCCGGACATTGAAGTCCTTCTTCCGGGACCGGAAGGGTTCGGTGGAAAACATGACGTCGTTCAGCCGCGCGGCATCCCTCAGGAAGAGATCCATCTCCCCCCTGGTGTAGCCGTCTCCCAGGATGAGGATGTCCACATGCGTGGAGGGGTCCCCGTGCACCATGAGATCGGTGACCGGAAAAGGGGGAATGCCCCGGTGCTTCTCCACGAGCGCGGGATCCTGCGGGTCCACCACCGCCGTGAAGATCTCGTGAAAAATCATGGAGCGGTCGCGGCGGGAAAAAGACACCTGCACCCGGCCGCGCGGGAACGGCATCCGCACGCTTTCCGAAAAGGTCTTCCACCCCCCCCGAACCGCATCCTCCGTGGTCTGCCACTCCTGGAACATCGAGGAGAAACCCCTGGAATAGATGAGCGCCCCCGTGCTCACGTCATAGACGCGCACCATGTACTCACCCAGGTTCAGGGTGTCCAGGAGATTCACCCTGCTTCCAGGCCACTCCCCCTCCCGGTACAGCCTGTCCAGCGAGATCTGCTCCGCCCCCTTCGTGCCCGTGTGGTGGTAATCCACCCGGAGTGCGGAGCCGGTGAAGAAGCGTTCGTAGGAGACCGCCTGCAGGGCGTGCAGGGACGGGGGGAGGAAGACACCCAACAGGATGAACAGAAGCCGCATGGCGCAGTTCCCGAGAAGTGAGAATCCGTTCAGAGACAGATGCGCAGGCCCGCTCCCCCGTTCAGCGAGGGTCCGGCCGCCGGCACAAGGTTCAATACCGGGGCGATTTCCAGAAAGACCTCCAGCGGGGTATCCGGCGGAAGATACCCGAAGCCCCCGACCATCCGGATACCGAGCACGGCCTCCCTGCCGAGAAACCCGCCGGGGCCCCCGGAATCCCCCCAGACGCCTCCGCCGCCTCACTGGTTCCCGTTCGCCCGCTCCACCGAGAGGAGCTCCACGTCAAAGATCAGGTCCGCGCGGGGGGGTATCACCCCTCCCGCCCCCCGCTCCCCGTACCCGAGCTGCGGCGGTATGATGAGCTTCCGCTTGCCGCCCGGTTTCATGGTCATCACGCCTTCATCCCATCCCCGGATGACCTGTCCCTCTCCGATGATGAAGGTAAACGGCTGGTTCCGGTCCACCGAGCTGTCAAACTTCTTTCCGTCCAGAAGGTACCCCGTATAGTGGACGGTCACGAGAGAGCCCCGCACGGGGGACTCCCCCGCCCCCTCCGCCATCTCGATGTACTTCAGGCCCGAGGCCGTGGTCCGGATCTCCATCGTGGTCTGCTCTCCCGGGTATGTCCGGGTGGAGTTGCATCCCTGGAGGGCGGCGGCGATACCCGCCGCAACGAAAAGGGCTTTCATACGGTTCCCGGCGGATTGTGGCAAGATGTCAAGGAATGCTCCGAAGGTAGGGAAACCCCCTCTCTGGTGCAAATCCACACGCGCCGTGCTGTTTTCTTTTTGGCCCCAAGTGGTTATCTTGGACGGCGAACCCCTGTGCGGCGGGACCTCCATGTCCCCGCCTGCGGGATCCCGCTCGCAGGCTGCCCTGCGCGATGCACAACCCAGGATGAGGAGACCATGACCAGCCAGACCGCTCTCGAACGCTTCCTGCGGTACGCCCGGATTGACACGCAATCCAGCGAGGATTCCTCCACCTATCCGAGCACCGCGAAGCAGTTCGACCTTCTGAATTTCCTTGTGGAGGAGCTCAAGGAGCTGGGCCTTCCGGACGCCTCCATCGACTCCTTCGGATACGTGACGGCCACGCTCGCATCCGGTCTTCCCGCGGGCCACCCGGCGCGCGGGCGCGTCCCGGTGATCGGGCTCATCGCACACGTGGACACCTCCCCGTCGGCCAGCGGCGCGGGTGTGAAGCCGCAGGTCCTCACCTACACGGGGGGGGACATCACCCTCCCCGGTGACAGCTCGGTGGTCATCCGTGCCTCCGAGAACCCGGAGCTGGCGCACAATCTGGGCGGGACGATCGTCACTTCCGACGGAACCACGCTGCTGGGGGCGGACAACAAGGCGGGCATCGCCATCATCATGACCGCCCTCCAGCGTATGGCCGCCGATCCGCGCATTCCCCATGGAGATATCCGGGTGGCCTTCACACCCGACGAGGAGGTCGGCGCGGGCACCAGGCACTTCGACATCTCCCGGTTCGGGGCCGCATTCGCCTACACGGTGGATGGAGACACGCCCGGAGAACTCAACAAGGAGACCTTCAGCGCCAACCAGGCCGTGATCACCGTCTACGGGCGGAACATCCACCCCGGGAGCGCAAAGGGGATCATGGTGAACTCCCTGCGGGCCATGGCGGACATCATCGTCCGGATGCCGAAGGATATCGCCCCCGAGACCACCGAGGGGTACGAACCCTACATCCATCCCCATGGACTGCACGGAGAAGAGGCGCAATCCACGCTCAAGATCCTCCTCCGCGATTTCCAGACACCCGGGCTGGAAGTTCTGAAGGGAAAGCTGGAAGCCATCATCGCCGAGGTCCGCCCCCTTCATCCGAAAGCCCGGATCGAGCTGAAGATCGTGGAGCAGTACCGGAACATGAAGGACCACATGGGCGGCGATGCCCGCGTGCTGGACTGCCTCTGGGAGGCGACGCGGCGGGCCGGGCTCGAGCCGCGCTGGGTCCCCATCCGGGGAGGAACGGACGGCTCCCGTCTTACCGAACGCGGACTTCCCACCCCGAACATCTTCACAGGCGGACAGAACTACCACGGCCCCACCGAATGGCTCTCCGTGGCGGGGATGGAACAATCGGTGGAGACCGTCATCCACCTGGCGCGTGTCTGGACGGAACATCCCGACTGAGCCCCCCGAAAGCGAACACACCCTATCAGCAACCAAGAACGGGAGCATCCCGATGCAAGCCCCATCCGCCGGATCGAGCGGCCTTCCCCCCAACGCCTACAGGGAACTGAAGGAAGGCGAAACCTACCAGCCCCTCATGCCCCCGGACCGCCCGGCGAGGGAGGTGACGCCCTGGTCCGTGGGATGGGGTCTCGTGATGGCCGTAATCTTCTCGGCCGCGGCGGCCTACTCCGGCCTGAAGATCGGCCAGGTGTTCGAGGCCGCCATTCCCATCGCCATCCTGGCCGTGGGGCTCTCGGCGGTGTTCAACAGGAAAGAATCCCTGGGACAGAACGTCATCATCCAGTCCATCGGGGCCTGTTCGGGGGTGATCGTGGCAGGGGCCATCTTCACCATCCCGGCCCTCTATATCCTGGACCTCCCTTCCACCTTCTATCAGGTGTTCCTGGCATCCCTGCTGGGCGGCTGCCTGGGAATCCTGTTCCTGATTCCCTTCCGCAAGTACTTCGTGAAGGACATGCACGGGAAGTTCCCCTTCCCCGAAGCCACGGCCACCACGGAGGTGCTGGTGGCCGGGGAGAAGGGGGGATCCCAGGCCGTCGTGCTCGTCGTGTCGGGGCTCATCGGCGGGGTCTTTGACTTCCTGTTCACCACCTTCGGTCTCTGGGCCGAGGTGATCACCACGCGGATGTTCTCCTGGGGGGCCGACATTGCCGACCGGCTCAAGATCGTGGCCAAGCTGAACGTGTCGGCCATGGTCTTCGGGCTGGGCTACATCGTGGGGCTCCGCTACTCCGCCATCATCGCGGCGGGCTCCTTCCTCTCCTGGTTCGTCTTCATCCCGCTCTTCCACGAGATCGGCGGCTCGCTGCAGGCCCCCCTGGGGCCCACGGCAGGCAAGCTCATCGCCGACATGAGCGCGGAGGAGATCTTCCGGAACTATGTGCGGCAGATCGGCATCGGGGGCATCGCCATGGCGGGCATCATCGGCATTCTCCGGTCTTCCCGGATCATCGGGGGGGCATTCCGGCTCGCCGCAGCCGAGATATTCGGCAAGCGCTCGGGGAGCCCCGGCGAGAGCATTCGCTGGCAGACCGATCTCCGGATGACCTTCAACGTGCTCCTGATCCTGCTCACCGCCCTCATGCTGTTCGTCTTCTTCTACGGCGGGGTGGTCTTCAACGTGACGCATGCTCTGGTGGGACTATTGATCGTTCTCGTGATTTCGTTCCTCTTCACAACTGTGGCGGCCAACGCCATCGCCATCGTGGGCACCAACCCCGTCTCCGGGATGACCCTCATGACGCTCATTCTCTCCTCCTTCGTGCTGGTGCAGGTGGGGCTCTCGGGCACATCCGGCATGGTGAGCGCCCTCATCATCGGCGGCGTTGTCTGCACCGCCCTCTCGGTGGCCGGGGGCTTCATCACGGACCTGAAGATCGGGTACTGGCTGGGCTCCACTCCGAAGAAGCAGGAAAGCTGGAAGTTCCTGGGAGTCCTGGTCTCGGCCGCTTCGGTGGCCGGCGTCATCCTCATTCTGAACGAGACCTACGGGTTCAAGGGGGAGAACGCCCTTGCCGCCCCCCAGGCGAACGCCATGGCCGCGGTGATTCAGCCGCTCATGTCCAATACACCCGCCCCCTGGATGCTGTACCTTGTGGGAGCGGCCATCTCCCTCATCCTGACCATGATCAACATCCCCCCGCTCGCCTTTGCCCTGGGGATGTACATCCCCCAGGAGCTGAACACGCCGCTGGTCTTCGGAGGACTCGTGGCCTGGTGGGTCTCCTCCCGCTCGAAGGACGAGAAGCTGAATGCGGCCCGTTCGGCCCGGGGCACCCTCATCGCCTCCGGTTTCATCGCCGGGGGCTCTCTGTTCGGGGTCCTGAGCGCATTCCTCCGATTCGGGGGAGTCAACTGGTACAACGCGGCCTTCGCCGAGTCGCACCTGGGGGAGCTGGCGGGGCTGGGCATGTTCATTCTCCTGGCGGGTTATGCCCTGTTCGATTCCATGAGGGGACATCAGAAATGAGCCTGGATCCAGGGACCGGCCCCCTGCGTCGATCACAGGGGGTGATGCCGTGAGCCCCACCATCGCCGACCGGCTCCGGTACAACGTCCTGTTTGAGACTCTGGACGAGGAGGAGTACGGCCTCATCCTTCCCTACATGCAGGAGCACGTCTACCGGACGGGCGAGGTGATCATCCGGCACGAGAGCGAGGGAGAGGACCTCTACCTGATCGTCCGGGGACGGGTGAAAATCCTGAAACCCCTGGCGGACGGGGGCGAGCGGCTTCTGGCGCTGCTCCACGAGGGGGATTTCTTCGGGGAACTGGAACTGATCGACGGGAGGCCCCGCTCCGCCACCGCCGTGGCGGCGGAGGACTGCATTCTCTTCACCCTCCAGCGGGGGTTTTTCCTCCAGCTTCTGGGTGAGAGCCGCGCCTTCGCCGACCGCCTGCTGATTGTCCTGAGTCTCCGGCTCCGATCCGTGAACAACCTCTTCATCCAGGAACTGGTGGCCACCCGCCAGGAGATGGACGCGGAAGTGCGGCGCCTGGAGGACCTGCTGGAGGCGGCCCGGAACGTCAACTCCACGCTGGATCTGGACCGGGTGCTGGCCACCGTCGTGGATGTGGCCATGCGCATCGTGGATTGCGGGGCCGGCACGCTCTACCTGGTGGACGAAACCCGGGGGGAACTCTGGTCCAAGGTATTGCGCGAAAGCCGCCTGGAGGAGGTCCGGCTTCCCCTGGGCCGGGGCATCGCCGGGCATGTGGCCGTCACGGGTGAGTCCCTCAACATTCCCGACGCCTATGCCGATCCCCGCTTCGATCCCGACTTCGACCGCAGGAGCGGTTTCCGCACGGGATCCGTGCTCTGCATGCCTGTCCGGAACAGGACGGGCACGGTAATCGGAGTGCTCCAGCTTCTGAACAAGCGGAGCGTGCTGTTTACGCGGAGCGACGAGCAGTTCGTGGCGGCCCTCTCCGTGCACGCCGCGGTCGCCGTGGAGAATGCCCGGCTGTATGAGCGGGACAAGGCCCTGGCGCGCATGGAGCAGGAGGTGCGCCTTGCCGCGCGCATCCAGACCGACCTTCTCCCCCGGAGCTCACCGCATGTGCCGGGCTACGAAATCTGCGGAAGGAGCATGCCCGCTCAGAGCGTGGGGGGAGACTACTTCGATTTCATGACGCCGGGCGACGGGGACCTGGTGCTCTGCCTGGGTGACGTCTCGGGCAAGGGGCTGCCCGCCTCTCTGCTCATGGCCGGCCTCCAGGCCACCCTCCGGGCCCTCACCCGCCCGGGCGAGACCCCGGGGGCCGCCGTCCGCGGGGCGAACGCGCTCCTTTTCGAAAGCACGAGCCCCGAGAAGTTCGTCACCCTCGTGTACGCACGGCTGGATCCTGTGCGACACCGCCTCGCCTACACGAATTGCGGCCAGGAACCGCCCCTGGTGTGCACGGAGGGGGGTCTCCTGCACCTCCGGGAGGGGGGGCCGCCGCTCGCCGTGGTGAGCCAGTTTGATTTCCAAGAGGGAGTCACACCTCTGGCCCCGGGGGACCAGGTTGTGTTCTACACAGACGGCGTGAGCGAGGCATCCAGTCCATCGGGCGAGCTCTACGGGGCGGACCGGCTGGAGACCCTGCTTCGCAGTTCCCGCGGGCTCTCCTCCGCGGCGCTCCTGGACCGCATCCTGAAGGATGTGGAGCGCCATCAGGGCGGGGCTCTCCAGCAGGACGACATCACGCTCGTGGTGATCCGGAGAACCGGCGAGCCCGCGGACGACCCGGTACGGAAGGACATCTGACAGAGCATCACACGGGAGGATTCTTACATGGCGAACATCAAGACCTCACGCGGAGTCATCGGCATCCTGACGGGCGGAGGAGACGTGCCCGGCCTGAACCCGGCCATCCGGGCGGTCACGATCCGTGCCGTGCGCGAGGGGTACCGGGTCATCGGCATCCGCCGCGGCTGGGGCGGGCTCACGGATATGGTCCCGGAGAAAGACGCCGACAACAGCTCTTGCTATCAGGTCCTTTCCGAAGAGGGGGTGAACAAAGCAGGGCGTACGGGAGGGACGTTCCTCCACACATCCCGCACCAACCCGAGCAAGGTCCCGAAGGCGGGGCTCCCGGAGCACCTCAGGTCCAGATACACCGACGAGACAAACGATATTACACCCGACATCCTGAAGAACCTCTCGTTCCTCGGCATCGACTACCTGATACCCATCGGAGGGGACGACACCCTGAGCTACGGTGTGCGGCTCTACAAGGAAGGGGTGAAGGTGATCGCCATCCCCAAGACAATGGACAACGACGTCCCGGGGACCGACTACTGCATCGGATTCAGCACCTGCATCACCCGCACCATTACCATGACCAACACGCTCCGGACCTCCGCGGGCTCCCATGAGCGGTTTCTGGTGGTGGAGGTGTTCGGGCGCTACGCGGGCTTCACGGCCCTGCTGCCCACCATGGCGGGGGCCGCCCACCGGTGTGTCATCCCGGAATACCGCTTCCACATCGAGCACCTCACGGAGCTCATGATGTACGACCGGAGGAGCAACCCCAGCAAGTACTCCGTCGTCATCGTCTCGGAGGGAGCCATGTTCGAAGGCGGCGAGATGGTGTTCGCCCGCGAGTCAACCGACGCCTACGGACACAAGAAGCTGGGCGGGATCGGCGATCTGGTCTCGGAGAAACTGAAGGAAATCTCTCCCCGCTTCAACAACGGGAAGGCGGTCAACACGGTGAACCAGCGCCTGGGCTACATGGTCCGGGGCGGGGATCCCGACGCCATCGATTCCATCGTTCCCATGGCCTACGGCAACCTGGCCCTGGATCTTCTGCTGGAGGGAGTCCACGGCCGGCTGGTGGTCCTCAAGAACGGGCGGTACGACAACGTCCCCATTGACGTCGTGACAAGCTCCAAGAAGCTCGTCAACGTGGCCAAGTACTACAACACCGAGCGGCTGCGCCCGTCCTACCACCGGCTGGAGATGAAGCCGCTGTTCATCGTGACGAGCGAGGGATAGAGGGCGTCGGATGGCGGCGGACCCAAACCATCCCGGACCCCCGCCCGTGACCACCCTCGTGGCAGGACCTTGAAAAACCTCGTGATTCTCGGTGCCGGCACCGCCGGTACGATCATGGCGAACAGGCTGGCTCCGCATCTCGGCCCGCGGGGCTGGCGCATCACGATTGTGGACGATCGGGAAGACCACTGCTACCAGCCGGGGCTCCTCTTCATCCCCTTCGGCATCTATTCCCCCCCCGAGGTTCTGAGGCCCTTGCGCAGCTTCATTCCCGCGGCCGTGGAGCTGGCCGCCTCGGCGGTGGAGGCCGTGGAGGCGGACCGGAAGCGGGTGCGTCTCCGGGACGGGCGCCTCCTCCCCTTCGATCTTCTCGTCATCGCAACCGGTTGCGGGATCCGCCCCGATCAGACGGAGGGCCTCGCGGAAGGGCTCTGGCATCGCAGCATATTCGACTTCTATACCCTCGAAGGCGCCGCAGCTCTCGCGGGTTTTCTGGGGGCCTGGAAGGGTGGCCGGCTCGTCGTTCACGTGGCCGAGATGCCCATCAAGTGCCCCGTGGCCCCCCTGGAGTTCGTGCTGCTGGCGGACTGGTACTTCCGGAAGCGGGGCATGCGGGCCGGGGTTGAGATCCGCTTCGTGACTCCTCTCCCGGGGGCCTTCACAAAGCCCCGCGCCTCGGCCGTCCTGGGTGATCTGCTGGAACGGAGGGAGATCCGGCTCACCTCCGAGTTCGACGTTGCACGCGTGGACACCGACCGGAAGGCAATCGTCTCATGGGATGAGCAGACGGTGGATTTCGATCTGCTGGTCACAATTCCGGTCAACATGGGAGCCGAGGCAATCGGGAGGAGCGGGCTGGGTGATGAACTGAACTTCGTCCCCACACACAGGCACACGCTCCGGGCGGAACGCTTTGACGACATCTTCGTCATCGGCGATGCCACGAATCTCCCCACATCCAAAGCCGGGTCCGCGGTGCACTACCAGGCGCGCACACTGGCGCAGAACATCCTCCACGCCGTGGGAGGAACCCCCCTTGCGGCGTCGTACGACGGACATGCAAACTGCTTCATCGAATCAGGGTTCGACAGGGGGATTCTCATCGACTTCACCTACGACCAGGAGCCGCTTCCGGGCACGTTCCCCTTTCCCGGGATCGGCCCATTCTCACTCCTCGCCGAAACCAGAGTAAATCACTACGGGAAGATGTTCTTCCGGTGGGCATACTGGAACCTGCTTCTCCGCGGCCGGAAGATACCGTTCGACACCCGCTGGCCCGGACCGGGGCGATGACACGGCGGGACTGAAGCACCCCGGACGCACACGACGACACACAGAAGCAAAGGAAACGCGTATGCCATCCATCCCGCTCGCAGGCAGGATCATTGAGTTGGATTCTGACGGCCATCTGGCCCGGCGTCAGGACTGGGACGAGAGCCTCGCGGCCGAGCTGGCGAAGGAGGAAGGGATCGGGCCCCTGACCGATCGCCACTGGCTTGTGCTGCGGTTCATGAGGAAGGAATTCGAGGAAAAGGGGGAAGCACCGTCCATCCGCCGGCTCACCAAGGAGAGCGGCGTGCCCACGAAGGAGCTTTACGAGCTCTTCCCCAAAGGACCGGCCAAGAAGGCGGCACGCATCGCCGGTCTGCCCAAGCCCAAGGGTTGCATCTGAAAGGAGCACTGCCATGGCCACGCCTCCCCCGGATCCGATCCGGAAAGTCTCCATCATCGTCTCGCGGGGTTCCCTCGACGGCGTCTATCCCGGCCTGATTATGGCCAACGGCGCACGGATGGAGGGAATCGAGGCCTCCCTGTTCTTCACATTCTTCGGATTGGATGCCATCATCGAGAAGCGGATGGACCGGGTGAAGGTGGCAACGGTCGGGAATCCCGGCATGCATATGCCCACCATCCTGGGAATGCTCCCCGGCATGTCCGCCTTCGCCACGAAGATGATGAAGAAGGAGATGGAACGCCTGGACATCCCCCCCGTGCGGGAGTTCATCCAGATGGTCCACGATGCGGGGTGCGAGCTCTTCGCCTGCAAGGCATCGGTGGATATGTTCCACCTCACCCGGAAGGACTTCTGTCCTCAGGTGCGGGACATCATCTCCGTGGGACAGTTCTACGAGATGTCGGCGGGGGCACAGATCATCTTCACCTGAGCCCGTGCCCGGACGGGCACGGAGGCGGCAGCTTCCGTACACGCGATAGCAAGGCGGAGCGCGAGCCGGCCATCCGCCACACACCCCTCAGGACGGCAATCGGGGAAGCCGTCGCCGCATACAGGATCCGGGAAGGAACAGCAGAAGGCGGTGCAGGCCTCTGGGATTCGCCGGACAATCCAGCGGATGGTTTCTTCTGCCACAGAAGGCGGAAGCGGGCTCGAATGCGGAATCCCCGTGGGGCAGACATGACAGGGGGTAGAAGGCAGGACTTGATTGCGGAGGGGAAAAGGACTATATTGTTTTGCTATGCTGGCCAACCTCTTTCCGAGGGTTGAATCCGGCCCGGAACGATAGGTTCCTTCCAGGGGTGGTAGTTCAGCTTGGTTAGAACGCCTGCCTGTCACGCAGGAGGTCGCGGGTTCGAGTCCCGTCCACCCCGCTCAGAGTTCCTCCACACGGATTCCCGCTCCCGGCGGCTTTCGCCTTGAGGCATCCGGCTTCCCCTCCCAGACAGTAATCTCGGCCGGTTCCCCCGCCCTGTTCACCCTTGACACCATCACACCAATTCACCTCTTCGGGGGTGTCTCGCGGGCTGCGCTCGCAGCAATTCCCCCATCCCGCATGAGCTCGGGGTCGTAACTGCGAATTGTGTCAATCACCGGAATGACCCTCAGGCCTTTCCTGGTGATGGCGTATGCCACGCACGGCGGAACCAACCGGAATGGTCAGAAGCAGCCTTCTGGTACAGGCATCGCAGCCCGGCTCCTCACAGTGGACGGTCCCGCCACCAGGGGTCCGCCAGATCCGGCGCGTGGCCGGCCGGGTGCGAATCCGTCAGGAGCCTCCCTGTGAAGCATTCGATGCCCGTCGCTTTTCCGACTCGAGCATCCCGTCAAACCGCGCCAGCTGCTCTTTCAGCTCCAGAACGGCGCGCTGCAGCGACTCCGTTGAGGAGCCCGCGAGCCGTTCCTCCGCACGGACACGCTCCAGGTTGTTCAGGACGATCGCGATGAACAGGTTGATGACGATGAACACGCCCACCACAACGAACGACCCGAAATAGAGCCACGCCCAGGGATGGACTGGGATCAGCACACGCTGCATCTCCACCCACCCTTCGAGGGTGAGGAGCTGGAACACCGAGAGCATGGCCACGCCGAGCGAACCCCAGTGGGCGGGATCCGTGGCACCGAACAGGTAGAAGCCCACGATCCCGTAGATGTAGATCAGGAGACCCAGAAGAAGCGAGACATGCCCCATGGAGGGAATGGAGCGGAGCATGGTTTGCACGATCAGCCGGAGTTCAAAGCTGACAGAGACCAGCCGGGTTACCCGGAGAAGCCGCGCCAGACGCGAGATCGTGGCAAACTGCCCTCCGACGGGGAGCAGCGACAGGGCTATCACCGCGAAGTCGAAGAGATTCCATCCGTCCCGGAAGAACCGGAACGGTGATGGCCAGAAGGCCAGGACCCGGATTGTGATCTCCAGAACGAAGAGCCCCTGGATGAGGTCGTTGAGGAGGAAGAGCATCTCCCCGTGCCGGGCCATGATCTGCGGCACGGTCTCCAGCCCCATCAGGAGGCCGTTCAGGATGATGAGGGCAAGCGTCCAGAAATGGAAGCGCCTGTCGCCTGCCAGCGCGGAACTGACGTCTGCAAGTCGTTTCATGGCATGTCACCTGATGGATGATCGCGAGAACCCCCGAGGCGACGGCACCCCGGCTTACCGATGCAACATCCCCGCCGGGGCGGAAGTGCCCCGTGGGACCTCGCCCCGGAGGGATTCTCGGGGGCGGGGTGCGCGGAGCTATTGCATGCGGGGGCCCATCCGGCTACATTGGATGGCGCACAAGAGGACATCCGAACACCCGTGAGCCAGACCATCCTCATTCCCGCAGAGCGCCTCCAGATCTCCGATCTGGAACGGTTCCGCAACGCACCCTTCGAGAACATGATTAAGTTTGTGGCGGACATCCGCCTCCGCCTGGTCGCCCTGGGCGGTGAGATGCATGCGGACGCCGAGGAGGCATTGCTCAAGGCCGGCTCCGATCAGGCGGACCTCTGGGGGGGGAACCTCTGGCCGTGGGAGCATCCTCCCCGGATCGAGTACAGCTCCCTGATCAACATCCGTCCCTCGACCGGGAACCGCTCTCTGGAAATCCGATCCGAGCCGGTCCGCTCGGCCGTAGGCGACACTCTGCGCCGGTGGGTGCACCTCCCGTGACGGTCTGGCACAAATCCATGACGCCGGGGAAATGGCACGGATACCCCCGGGAAAGGCAGATCCTGATGATCGGGAGTGAGTTCGCCCGTGCGAAGAACCTGCTCGGGGAAGGCGTGCGCGAAGAAGTCCTGCAGTGCTGGGAGAGGGCTTTCGAGCTTCTGGACCTGTGCGCCATGGATCCCAAGTGGCGCGGCGGCCTGCGGGAACTGCTCCGGTTCCGGGAGATGCTCGGGGAACTGTACCTGGATCCGGCCGGGGCCCCCCCTTCCTTCATGCCTCTCTACCACACCCTGATGAACTGGAGCGGGAGCACCTCACTGGTTGAACTGTAGGGTGGCACAACGCGCTGCCCGTCCCGACCGGATGCCCCGATCGGGCGGGGGCTCCCGGGGCGACCGCTTTCCATGCCTTCCATCCCCATGAGCGTATGCCCGATCTTCCATGGACGCCGCCGGCGAAGCCCCCGACAGAACACGGAGCGGACTCTCGGCCCCGCGCCAGAGACCCACGGAGTCCGGTGGACACCTTCACACCGCACCATGTCCCCCTCCGGCATCCAACACCTCCGGTACACCGATGGATGGCGAGCCGCAGAGGATCTCCCCGCCCGGTTTGTGTATAGCCGATTTGACACAAGATCCTTTGTGTACAGTGAAATGAGTATTTGCTTTACACAACAATTCTTCCGTTTATTGAGGCATGACAACCCAACCTGCTAACCTGAACACACTTCCCATCGAAGGTCTGGACTGGGAATCTCTCGTCCCGCTCGTGGGTCGAGCCAACCGCGCGGTCGCAAAGTACTCGGGAATCATGGACGCTCTCACGAATCCTCAACTCCTGCTCTCCCCCCTGACTACGCAGGAAGCCGTACTTTCATCGCGGATCGAAGGGACGCAGGCCACCCTGGGCGACGTACTGAAGTTTGAGGCGGGAGAAACACCGAAACAGGAAAGCCGCGAAGCGGATATCCAAGAAATCCTGAACTACCGGCGCGCTCTTCGCGAAGCCGAACGAGAGCTCGCAAAGAAACCGTTTGGCCTGAATCTATTGCGACGCCTGCACGGAATCCTCCTGGATTCGGTCCGGGGCAGGGACAAGGGACGCGGCGAGTTCCGCAGAATCCAGAACTGGATCGGTCCACACGGGACCCCCATGGAACAGGCATTCTTCGTCCCCCCTGGCCCGGAGCAAGTCATGCAGTATATGGACAACTGGGAGAAGTACTATCACATGGACCGCCCGGACCCCCTGGTCCAGCTCGCAATACTCCACGCGCAGTTCGAGAGCATCCACCCTTTCCTTGACGGGAATGGAAGGATTGGGCGGCTGATGATCCCCCTCTTCCTCTTTGAGAAGAGGGTGCTCGCATCCCCCATGTTCTACCTGTCGGAATGGCTCGACTCTCACAGACGTGAATACTACGATCGACTGCGTACGATCCAGAAGACCGCTCGGGGGTGGAGCGAATGGGTACGCTTCTTCCTCCTTGGCATCGAAAGCCAGGCGGAGAAGAACGTGAGGATTTCGCGGGGCATCCTCGAGCTCTACGGCCGGCTGAAAGACGAGATCATCCGGCTGACTCGATCTCAATGGAGCATCCCGTTGCTGGACGCGATGTTCAATCAGCCGGTCTTTTCCGGGAGTCAGCTGAGATTCAAAAAACCGAACCCCACGCGGGCAGCCGTTACGAACATGCTGCGCGCTCTTCACCAGGGCAGAGTCCTGAAAGTGGTCAGACTCGGCTCGGGGAGGCGAGGCACCGTATACGTCCTTGGCGAGCTTGTGAACCTGTGCGAGGGGAAGAACGTGTTTTGATGATCGGCGTCTCGTGGACCTGCGTGGTTTTCCTACGCCGGGTGAAAGACGTTACTCCGAGCAGAAACCGGGTCCAAGCTCCTGAAGCCGAAATCTCAAATCAGGCGCTGGCGTGCAGCGTGGGAGTCTGTCGACTGGAATTCGTGAGATCCCGCCCCTCCCCCGTTCCGGCCCGGCAAGGTGTTGCATGCGGCCCCCCCCTTCCTTCATGCCTCTCTCCCACACCCTGATGAACTGGAGCGGGAGCACCTCACTGGTTGAACTGTAGGGCCGGGGGCCCTGCGCATGGCGGGCGGAGCCTGCCTGTGCCGCCTCGTGGCATCACCCGCACGCGCACACTTCTGCTGATGCGAGAAACGCCCGAGGGCCGCAGGGCTGCACCTGCGCCGAGGAAAACCTGCCAGGGGACAACGATCAGGGGACGGGGGGTGTGATCCGGGAAGACTACCGGCGGGGGGGACGGGGCCTCCCGCCCCTCCTGCCGGTCCCCCTTCCCTGCTGGGGACGCGAGGGACGCTTGCGCGGCTCCACCACTCCTTCGGCCAGGGCGGGCAGGGGGGAAAACAGATCCTCTTCCGGATGGACGGCCGTCAGGGCGCGTCCGATGAACTTTTCTATCTCGGGGAGCTCATAGGCCTCCGTCTCCGTGGCGAAGCTCACGGAGATCCCGCTCGCCCCCGCCCGGCCGGTGCGTCCGATCCGGTGCACATAGTCCTGCGGGTCCATGGGGAGGCAGTAGTTCACCACGTGGCTTACCGCCTCGATGTGCAAACCGCGCGCGGCCACGTCGGTGGCCACCAGCACCTTGATGCGCCCGTTGCGGAAGGCCTCCAGGGTTTTGACGCGCTGGTCCTGCGAGACATCCCCCGAGAGCAGCCCGCATCGTACGCCCCTGACAGCCAGCAGGTCCTTCAGGTACTGGGTCTCATCCCGCCGGTTGGCAAACACCATGACCCGCTCCAGATTCCTCTTCGTAATCAGGTTGTAGAGAAGGGTGAACTTCTGCTCATCAGTCGTAATGTACACCATCTGGTCGATGGTGGAGAGGGTGATGTCCCGCAGGGGGGTCACGTCCACCTGCACGGGGGTGCGGGTCCAGGCGTCCGCCAGGCGGGTCACCTCCGGGGTCAGGGTGGCGCTGAAGAACATGGTCTGCCGCTGCGAGCGGGAGGGAGTGCTCTCGATGATCCTCCGGACATCGGGGATGAACCCCATGTCCAGCATCCGATCCGCCTCGTCGATGACCAGGACCTCCACCCCGCTCAGGTTGATGACTCCCTTCCGCTTGAAATCCAGCAGGCGCCCCGGGGTGGCGGCGACGATCTCCACCGGCCCCTCCCCCAGAAGCTGCTGTTGCTTCTTGTACTCCATCCCCCCGAACACCGCCACCACCTTGCAGGGGAGGTACCGGGCGAGGGATTTCGCGTCTTTCTCAATCTGGAGGACCAGCTCCCGGGTGGGGGCCAGGATCAGGGCACGGGGGGTGCCCTTCTTCCCCGGAGTGGGATGACGTACAAAGTGGGTCAGGATGGTGATGAGAAAGGCGGCTGTCTTTCCCGTTCCCGTCTGAGCCCGCCCGCTGGCGTCCGATCCCTTGAGGGTCTGGGCCAGGACCCCCGCCTGGATGGGCGTGCAGTACTGGAATCCCAGGTCATAGATAGCGCGCATGACCTCAGCGGGCAGATTCAGGTCATGGAAGCGGACCCTTCCTTCGGCCGCGGGAATTGCAAACTCGGCGGGATCCCAGGGTCCGGCGGCCTGCGCGGCCGGCTCCGCCTGGGCCTGCTCCCGTCC
>JBAVEL010000039.1:0-30747 GCA_049587715.1 Bacteroidota bacterium | reverse complement strand
CGTGTGCCCGTGCCCAACCAGACGCGGGGCACCGTTCTCCCGGCTCCGGCGGGCCTGCAGAAGATCGGCACCGACCTGGACCCGACTATTATCGGGAACCGGAACGTCATGATCTACGCCCCCTTCGAGGCCGCCTTTGCCCCCGACAACGAGGGCCCCTCGGTGCAGGCAATCCTCCAGAACTCCGGGTATGAGTTCTCCATTACCTACCTGCGGAACCAGCAGGCCGATATCGCCTCCCTCTCCAGCCTGACGGACTACGGCTTCGTGCTGCTGGCCACCCACGGCTCCCAGGGGAACTCCTTTGCCACGGGGGAGGTGGTGGACACCACGCTCGCCGTGTACCAGACCAGCTACAAAGCCATGCTGAAGGCCCAGAAGCTGGCCATCTGGACGAACATGGTCATCAGCAATGCGGGAGCGGTGAGCAGCACGGCCGACATCTATGCCGTGCGCCACCCGTTCGTGGCGGACCTGGCGGGGAATTTCCCCAACAGCGTGATTCTGAACAACTCCTGCGAGAGCACGATGAACCCGGACCTGGGGAACGCCTTCATCAACAAGGGGGCGAAGGCCTACTACGGGTACACCCTGGTGGTGAACAGCGACTACTGCGTCACCAACGCCGACACGATCGCCCGGCGTCTGGCGGCGGACCTGAGGAACACGGGAGACGCCTACATCCCCGGCTCCGATCCCAATCCCCCCAACGCCGTGATCGAGCTGAAGGGGCGCACCGATCTGCACTATCCGGACTCCCTGATCAACGGGGATTTCGAGCTGGGCACCATCACGGGATGGACAAAGGAGGGGGACGGGCGGGTGATCAGCCAGCTCGGCTCCCAGTCCCCCACGGGCGGAAGCTACATGGGCATCATCTCCACGGGGCTGGGCTTCACCACATCCACGGGCCGGATCTTCCAGACCTTCCGGATCCGCCCCGGCCAGGCCACCCTGCGGCTGAAGTGGAACTTCCTTTCGGAGGAGTTCCTGGAATACATCGGCTCCCAGTACCAGGACTACTTCGAAGTGGTGCTGCGCCCGCAGGCGGGATCCGAGGTGGTGCTGATGCGCAAGACAATCGACATGATTGCCTCGGAGTTCGGGGCCACCGACTCCACGGCGGGAAACCTGATCAGCGTATCCCCCGGAATCGTGTTTGACCGGGGAGGCGTCTACATGACCGGCTGGCAGACCAATTCCTTCGGCATTGCGAACTTCGCCGGGCAGCGCGTCACCCTGATCCTGCGCGCGGGGGACGTGGGCGACAGCGTCTTCGACACGGCGATTCTGCTGGACGACATCACCGTCAACTGAGAGCCGTCTTCCGCGGGAGGGGTCTGCCTCAGGCGGACCCCTCCTGCGGGAGGTGCCGCCCCCGGCGGCCGGCCAAAGGAGGATTACCTGTGCCCCATGCCATTGCCCTCGTGTGTGTCTTCACCCTGCTGGAGTGCGGCGGAGGGGGGGGAGAGACTGTGACCCTCACCCTGCATGAGGAAGGAGCCGCGCGCTCCGTGGTCTTGGAGGGGGATGGGGCCGCCGAAGCCCATCGTCTGCTCGCCGGGATTCTCGCCGGCGCCGACAGGACCCTCCGCCTCTACCTGGACGGAGACCGTGTGGAGACCCTGAAACGGACCGAGCGGTGTGTGGAGGTTGTCTATGCGTCTCCCCGGACCTTCCAGAACCCCTTGCGCGGGCGCATCACCCTGCTCCGGGCCCTTCTCCCCCTCACCGGGGATCTTGCGGGCACGGAGACACATCCCCTGGTCTCCATCCTCCCCGGCATGGAGACCTGCGCGGGAAGTCCCCTGAGGAATCCCTCGGGCCTTCCCCTGCTGCGGGAGCTGGAGGCCCTTGCCGGCGGGTCTTCCCCCCGCTGAGCGCCCCTCTTCAGGCGGCGCGCCCTACTCCCCCTCCCGGCTCATTGCCTGCGCGGTGTCCCGTATCTCCTCCCAGGCGGCGGCCACATGCCGCTCCTCCGTGCGGGTCTGTCCCACGCACAGCCGGAGCGTGAAGCGTCCGTCCAGGACGGTGTGGGTCAGGTAGAGCCGCCCGCTCGCGTTCAGCCGCTCCAGGAGACGCCGGTTGAAAGAGTCTCCCTTCCTGTGGCGGAAGCAGACCAGGTTGAGGGGGGGCGGCGCGGCCAGCTCGAACTCCTCCGAGGCGGCCACCCGGCCGGCGAAGCGCCCCGCCGCGAGGATGTGCTGCCGGACGTGGTGCCTCAGACCCTCCACCCCGTAGGAGCGTATGACGAACCAGAGCTTGAGGGCCCGGAAGCGCCTCCCCAGCGGGATGTGCCAGTCCCGGTAGTCGATGACCGCGCCCGTCTCGGTGGGCGCGTTCCGCAGGTACTCCGGCAGGATGCTGAGTGCCCGGATGAGGGCGGAGCGGTCCGCCACCCAGAAGCAGCTGCAGTCGAAGTTGGTGAACATCCACTTGTGGGGATTGAAGCAATAGCTGTCCGCCAGCTCCAGCCCGTCGTGCATCCGCCTGTGCTCGGGACACAGAGCGGCTGTTCCCGCCATGGCCGCGTCCACGTGCAGCCAGACCTTCCGCCTCCTGCACGACTCCCCGATGGGACGGAGGGGGTCCATCCCGTGGGAGGATGTGGTTCCCAGTGTGGCACACACGAAGAAGGGGGTGCGGCCCGCCTCCTCGTCCCGCCGCATCGCCTCCTCCAGAAGGTCCCACCGCATGGCGGCATGCTTGTCCGCCGGGATCCGCCGGAGGTTCCCCCTCCCGATCCCCGCCACACCCGCCCCCTTTTCCGCCGAGGAGTGGGCCTCCGTGGAGCAGTAGGCGGTCAGCTTCCCCGTGCATCCCGTCTCGTTGCTCGTTCCCCCGGTGGCCCGCTCCCTGGCCGCAATGAGCGCACTCAGAAGAGCGCTGGATGCGGTATCCTGAATGACGCCCCCGCCGGGCCCCTCCGAGCGGAACGCGGGGGGAAGGTCCAGCATCCCCGCCAGCCAGTCCATCATGTGCGTTTCCAGCTCCGTGCAGGCGGGGCTCGTGGCCCACAGCATGCCCTGCACCCCCAGTCCCGAGGCCACCAGGTCCCCGATCACAGAGGGGCCCGAGGAGTTGGCGGGAAAGTACGCGAAGAAGGAGGGGGACTGCCAGTGGGTGATGCCGGGCAGAATGATCCGCTCCAGGTCTGCCAGGACGGTCTCAAAGGGCTCGCCCTGCTCGGGCGCCTCGGGGGGAAGGGAGGCCCGTATCTGTCCGGGCGCGACCGGGGAGAGCACGGGGAACTTCTCCACCCGGGAGTAGTAGTCCGCGATCCAGTCGGCCGCTGCGTGCGCGTGGCGGCGGAATTCCTCGGGACTCATGTGGTAGCCGTGCTGTTCGCGCATGATGATCCCTTCGGTGTGGGCGGCCCCTCGGGAGCCGGCCCGGGTCAGATCTTGCGGAAGAGGGCGCTGCCGTAGCGGTCCGCCGCCTCGATCAGCTTCTCGGGCTTCCCCCGCAGAAAACCGTCCAGGGCGCGCGCACAGGCCCCGTCGGATTCGGGGCTGTTGTAGTCGTGGACGAGCAGGTATCCGCCGGGGGAGAGGAGGGGGTAGAAAAACTCCAGGCTTGCCGCGGTGGGCCGATGCTTGTCCATATCCAGGAGCACGAACGCGAACCGCTCCCCCTCCAGCCCGCGGAGGGTCCCGGGCACTTCGCCCTTCCGTACCACCACGCGGGAAACATCCCCCACCCGCGCCAGCACCCGCTCCACGCTTGTGTCGCGGAAGCGACGGTCCTCCGCCGTGCCCGCCTGGTCGGCCGGGGCGAAGCCCTCGAATGTGTCGAACAGATAGAATGTCCGCTCCGGCAGGATGGCCCGGATGAACCTGCTCAACTCACCCCGGTACACCCCCAGCTCGGCCAGCGCGCCCGGTGTCCCCTCCGCCTCGATGCGGCGGAGGGCCAGGCCGATGGTCACATAGCGGATGTAGTCCCTGTAGAGGAACATCTCTCCGTGCAGGCGGGGATCGAAGGTGGGGTAGAGCATGCCGATCTGGCGGTAGAGGGGCCGCGCCATTCGCGTGATGTGCCGGATCAGCCCTGCGTTGGTGAGCATCCGCGCCAGGAGGTTCACGGTGCCTCCTGCAAACGGGCCTGGCTCCGCTTCCCCGCGTGGGCGATGGCCGCCTTGACGAACTCGCGGAACAGGGGGTGGGGATTGGTGGCCCGGGAACGGAGCTCGGGATGGAACTGTCCCGCCACGAACCAGGGGTGATCGGCCAGTTCGATCATCTCCACCAGCCCGTTCTCCGGGCAGATGCCGCTGAACACCATGCCGTGCTCCCCCAGAACCTTGCGGAACGCGTCGTTCACTTCGTACCGGTGCCGGTGCCGCTCGTGCACGAGCTCCTTCCGGTAGGCCTCAAAGGCCCGGGTCTCCTTTTCCATCCGGCACGGATACGACCCGAGGCGCATGGTTCCCCCGTAGTCCTTCACCTTCTTCTGTTCCAGCATCAGGTCGATCACGTTCTGGGGGGTGGGCCTGAACTCCGTGCTGTTGGCCTGCTCCAGTCCGCACACGTTCCGGGCGAACTCGATCACGGCGCACTGGAGCCCCAGGCAGATGCCCAGAAAGGGGATCTTCCCCTCCCGCACGTGGCGGATGGCCTGGATCTTCCCCTCGATGCCCCGCTCCCCGAACCCCGGCGCCACCAGGAGGCCCGCAATCCCCCCGAGGGTTGCATCCGCCCCGTTGCGTTCCACGTCCTCGGCCCGGATCCAGGTGATGTCCACGGCGGCGTTGTTGGCCGCCCCCGCATGGACGAAGGCCTCCACGATGCTCTTGTAGGCGTCCTTGTGCTCGGTGTATTTTCCGCAGATCCCGATGGTGACCCTGGATTCCGGGTTCTTCACCCGCTCCACGAACTTCTTCCACTCCCGCAGGTTGGGGCGGGGACAGGTCAGGTCCAGCTTCTCCAGCACGATCTCGTCCACGTCCTGCTCGGCGAAGGTGAGCGGCACCTCGTAGATGGTGGACACGTCCCGGCCGTCGATCACGCACTCCGTTTCCACGTTGGTGAAGAGGGCGATTTTCTCGCGCACCTCCCGCGAGAGCGGCCCCGTCGAGCGGCAGATGAGCATGTCGGGCTGGATCCCCAGCTCCAGGAGCGCCTTCACGCTGTGCTGGGTCGGCTTGGTTTTTGTTTCTCCCGCGGATCCGATGAAGGGAACCAGCGTCACGTGAATGGCCATCGCGTTCGTGCGGCCGGCCCTGAACATGAACTGCCGCATGGCCTCCAGGAAGGGAAGGCTCTCGATGTCGCCCACCGTGCCTCCCACCTCGGTGATGATGATGTCGTACTCTCCCCCCGCGCCCGGGGCGGCAAACCGCTTCTTGATCTCGTCGGTGATGTGCGGGATCACCTGCACCGTGGCGCCCAGGTAGTCCCCGTGCCGCTCCTTGGTGATCACCTCGTGGTAGATCTGGCCGGTGGTGGAGTTGTTGGCGCGTGTGGTGGTGATGTCCAGGAAGCGCTCGTAGTGGCCCAGGTCCAGGTCCGTCTCCGCTCCGTCGTCGGTCACGTACACCTCCCCGTGCTGGAAGGGGTTCATGGTGCCCGGATCCACGTTCAGGTACGGATCGAACTTCTGGATGGTCACGCGCAGGCCGCGGGATTTGAGGAGAAGTCCGATGGCGGCGGAGGCGATGCCCTTTCCCAGCGACGAGACGACTCCCCCGGTGACAAAGATGTACTTGACCTTGTGCGGACGGGCCACGGTTCCTCCTTATGGTCGGGCCTCGGGGCGTTCGGTGATCCCGCAGGGCACCACGATGCCGCCCGAGAGAACCAGCTTCAACCCCTGTTCGACGCCTATGGTGAGGGGGTGCACCTCCTCCCGCGGCACCAGAATCAGCACCCCGGAGGTGGGATTGGGCGGGCTGGGGATGTAGACGTTGACCAGGTGCAGCATGGTTCCGTCGGCCCGCGTGTATGTCATCTCGTTGGTCACAAAGGCCATGGAGTAGAGGTTCTTCCGGGGGTACTCGATCAGCACCACCTCCCGGAACGTCTTCCCCTTTCCCCCCGGGGAAAAGGCCCCCACCAGGTCCTTGATGGCCCCGTACACAGAGCGCACGAACGGAACCGAGCGAAGCAGGGTCTCGAACCAGGCGAACAGGATCCGTCCTGCGATGTTCCGGGAGAGGAAGCCCACCAGCAGGATGATCACCAGCATGCTGATGAACCCCAGCCCCGGCACGGGCCTTCCGATCCACCTCTCCAGAACCGGGGAGAGGATGCCGTCAATGGCGTTCAACAGGGCCCGGAAGAACCAGTAGGTGAGCCCGATGGGGATGATGACCGCGGCCCCCCGCAGGAAGGCGGCGCGGAGCTGCGGCCAGAATCCCGCGCGTGTGTCGTTCATGTGCGTATCCGTTTCCTGATCCGTTCCAGATCCTCCGGGGTGTCCACGGGCATGCAGTCGAAGCGCGTCTCTGCCGACCGCACCCGGTGGCCGTGCTCGATCATGCGGAGCTGTTCCAGCTCCTCGGCCTGCTCCAGGACCCCCCGGGGGAGCGAGGGGTACAGAAGCAGGAACTCCCGCCGGAAGGCGTAGAGTCCCACATGGCGCCAGTAGATGTGTCCTTCCGTCCAGCGGGAGCGGGGAGTGTCCCGGCGGAAGGGGATCGGAGCGCGCGAGAAGTAGATGGCGTTTCCCTGCGCATCCAGCGCCACCTTTACGACCGACGGGTTCTCCAGATCGGAGCCGTCCGTAAGGGGCCGGACGAGCGTGGAGCAGGAGGCCTCGGGTGCCGCCTCGAGGGCCGAGACCGCCTCCCCGATCATGGCGGGCTCCAGGAGCGGCTCATCTCCCTGCACGTTCACCACGAACTCCGCCTCCGGGAGGGACCGTGCGGCCAGGGCCACCCGGTCCGTTCCCGTGGGGATGCCCGGGGGGGTCAGGACGGCCTCCCCTCCGAAGGATTCCACCTCCCGGACCACCCGTTCATCGTCCGTTGCCACGGCCACGCGGCACACGACGGGGGATTTCCGCGCCTGCTCGTACACCCGCCGGATCATGCTCTTTCCCCCGATGTCCGCCAGCGGCTTTCCCGGCAGGCGGGTGGACCCGTACCGGGCAGGGATGATGACCAGCACGTGGGGCCCGGTCATTCCTGGCTCCTGTAGTGCTTCCCGATGGCTGCGCGCACCTCCTCCATGAGGCGCCGTTCCTCCTCCTTCCCCTCTCCCCGGATGGGGATGGGATGCTCCAGCACCAGCTCCACCGTCCCGGGGCGGACGGCCGTGGAGCGCTTGGGAAGGATCCCGTAGCTCCCGTTCACCGTGAGGGGAACCACCGGCACCCCCGCCTTCACCGCCAGGTGGAACGCCCCCCGCTTGAAGGGCTGCAGGCGGCCGTCTTCCGTCCTGGTTCCCTCGGCATACAGGAGCACCGAAGCCCCTCCCCGGATCCTGGCGGCGGCCCTCTCCAGGCTCCGCACGGCGCCGGGCCCGCTCCCCCTGTCGATCGGGATGTAACTGCCGAACCTGAGTCCCCACCCGAAGACGGGTATCCGGTGGAGCTCCCGCTTGTACATGATCCGGATCTGGTCGGGGATAGAGGCCAGGATCACCGGGATGTCGAACATGCTCGCGTGGTTGGAAACGTAGACGTAGCCCCGCCCCTGGGCCAGCTTCTCAAGGCCCCGCACCACCACCCGCACCCCGCAGATCCACAGCGTGGTGCGCGCCCAGGCGCGGGCCAGCGCGTGAAAGACGCGGTCCCCCAGCCGGAGCGCGATCCCCGCAAGCTCCAGCGCCGCAAAGGCCATGGAACCTGCGGCCGCAATCGCAAAGCGGATCGTTCCCGCAATCCTGCTCATGCCCGGACCCCCCCTCCCCGGGTCGCACCCGGGCCTGTTCCGCTCACGGGCGGATGGGGGTCTGCGCAAATGGAGGAACGCGGGGGGTGGGAGGGGGACTCTGCGGCCGCCGCTGCAGCCCGTGATCCGACGGGTGAAGGACCGGGCCGGGCGGACACGCTCCGAACATCCGGTGTCCCCTTGGCGGTGAACAAAACGTCGTTGGTTGTTTGCGGAGTATACCGAAAAGAGAGGGAAGAATCAAGGCCGGCGGGCTCGCCGGCGCCTGATGAGCGAGGCGATGACGGAGCCGGAGAGCACGCTGACCACCACCGTCAGGGAGACGATGACCGGGACGTGCACCAGGTCCGCCGCGAGCATCTTGAGTCCGATGAAGATGAGGATTGCCGAGAGGCCCGTCTTCAGGTAGTGGAAGCCCGCCATCGCGCCCGAGAGCACGAAGTAAAGGGACCGGAGTCCGAGCACGGCGAAGATGTTGGAGGTGAAGATGATGAAGGGGTCCCGGGTCACGGCGAAGATGGCCGGGATGGAGTCCACGGCAAACACCACATCGGTGGTCTCCACCGTGATCAGCACGAGCAGCATGGGGGTCAGGTGCAGCCGCCCCTGGCGGCGCACCATGAACCGGGGCGTGTCGAAGTCCGAGGTCACGGGGAAAAGCCGGCGGGCCAGCCGGATGAAGAGGTTCCGGTCCGGATGCACCTCCATCTCTTTGTGCGTCAGCATCTTCCATCCGCTGAACACCAGGATGACGCCGAAGACCATCAGGATCCACTCGAAACGGGACACCAGCATGGCCCCCGAAACGATGAACACCAGGCGCATCAGGATTGCCCCCAGAATCCCCCAGAAGAGCACCTTGTGCTGGAAGCGCTCCGGCACCCCGAAGTAGGAGAAGAGCACGAGGAACACGAACAGGTTGTCCACCGAGAGGGCCAGCTCGATCAGATAGCCGGTCAGGAACTGGAGGGCCGCCTCCCCCCCTCCGCCGCCCCCCGGCCCCAGGATGCCCTCTTCGTACAGATAGTAGAGAAGGAGATTGAACAGGAGGGCCAGGGTCACCCAGCCCACGCTCCATGCGGCCGCCTCGCGCATGCGCATGTGCCGGGCGCGTCTCTGGAGCACTCCCAGGTCGAACCCCAGGAGCAGCAGGATGAACCCGCCGAAGAGGAGAAAGGGGAGGGGGGCGTTCTCACCCATGGGGCGTCCCCGGTGCCTGCATCATGCGGCTCAGCCAGGAAGAGACGTCCCGCAGGCTCTCCTCTCCGATCTCGTGTCCCATGGGGTATTCCCTGTACTCGGTGGAGGCGGGGGAGCTCGCGTACAGATCCCGGGCCCTTCTTCCCATCTGCACGGGAAGCACGGGATCCTCCGTGCCGTGCGTGATGAACACCCCCAGATGCCCCGTGTCGGACCACCGGAGCTTCAGGTCCGTTCCCTCGGGCACATACCCGCTGTTGGCCGCCACCCCGCGGAAAAGCTCGGGAGCGGAAAGCGCCAGCGCATGGGACATGGCCGTTCCCATGCTGAAGCCGAAGAGGAAGAGGCGCCCTGCATCCAGGGGGACGTTCTCCCGCACATCCCGCACGAACTCGGTCAGCTTTCCGCAGCTCGTGCGGAACATGCCGGGATGGGGACTCCCTACGGCGTCGAACTGGTACCACATGAAGCCGCTCCCGTAGGGGAAGGGGGCCCGCGCCGAAAGAATGAGAAACCGGGGATCCAGAAAGGGGGCGAGGCCCAGCAGGTCCTCTTCGTCCGCCCCCAGACCGTGCAGCATCAGGATGGCGGGAGGGCGGCCTGCGGGGTCGGGGGAGCGGGGAGGGATGATCCTGTGGAAGAGGGCCCGGGATGCCTGCCTCGGGGGAGGGTGGGGCTCTTTCATCACGGCTTCACCTTCTCCCGGAACACCGAGCGCATCTTCTCCACCTTGGGGCGCACCACGAACCGACAGTACCCCTGCGTCGGGTTCCGTTCGTAGTAGTCCTGATGGTACTCCTCCGCCGGGAAGAACTCCGCGAGGGGGGAGATCTCCGTCACGATCGGGTTCTCAAACGTCCCCGAGCGGTCCAGTTTCTTCTTGTACTCCCCGGCCAGACGCTTCTGGGCCGCGTCGTGAAAGAAGATGACGGAGCGGTACTGGGTGCCCGTGTCCGCCCCCTGGCGGTTCAGCGTCGTTGGATCGTGAGAGCTCCAGAACACTTCCAGGAGCTCCTCGTAGGATATGACCGCGGGATCATACTCCACCCGCACCACCTCCGCGTGTCCCGTCTCACCCGTGCACACCTCCTCGTAGGTGGGCCTGGGGGTGTGCCCCCCCGCATACCCCGATCTCACCTTTCGCACCCCCCGGAGCTGTTGGAACACCGCCTCGCTGCACCAGAAACAGCCGGATCCGAATGTGGCCTGTGCGGCGGCGGTGGGGTGCATGGGCTTCCTTCCGGCTTGTGGGGTGGCTGCATCCGCTGTCCCGCGGAGGAGGAGGGCGGCCGCGAGGCCCGCCCCCGCAAGGGCGCCGGGGAGCATCCTGCGCATCGTCCCTCTCCTACTCGGTCCCTGCCGCCGCCACGCCGGCCGCGACGAAGGGGGCAAACTGCTCGAAGTTCTTCCGGAACTTCCCCGCCAGCTCCCGGGCCCGGGCGTCATAGGCGCCCGCATCCTTCCAGGTGGTCCGGGGGCGGAGCAGACTTCCGCTCACTCCGGGAACGGATGCGGGCGTGTGGAGTCCGAACACGGGGTCCCGTTCCGTGGACACCTTGTCCAGGCTTCCCTCCAGGGCCGCCCTGATCATGGCTCGTGTATCGGCAAGCCGGATCCGGGATCCCGTCCCATAGGGGCCTCCGGTCCAGCCCGTGTTCACGAGCCAGGCCTGCACCTTGTGCCGGGCCAGCTTCTCCCCCAGCAGCTTCGCATACACGGCGGGGGCCAGGGGCATGAAGGGCGCGCCGAAGCAGGTGCTGAATGTGGCCTGCGGCTCGCTCCCCAGCCCTTTTTCGGTTCCCGCCAGCTTGGCCGTATAACCCGACAGGAAGTGGTACATCGCCTGCTCATGGGTGAGCTTTGCGATGGGCGGCATTACCCCGAAGGCATCGGCGGTCAGCATCACGAGGTTGCGCGGGTGCCCCGCCGTGCCCTGCGGAACGATGTTGCGGATGTGGCTCAGGGGGTAGGCCGCGCGGGTGTTCTCCGTCAGGGTGCCGTCGTCCAGGTTGATGTGCCGGGAATCGGCGTTCAGAATCACGTTTTCCAGAATCGTGCCGAACATCCGGGTGGTGGCGTAGATCTCCGGCTCGGCCTGCTCCGAGAGCCGGATGACCTTGGCGTAGCATCCGCCCTCGAAGTTGAACACGCCGTCATCGCTCCACCCGTGCTCGTCGTCCCCGATGAGACGCCGCGCGGGGTCCGCCGAGAGGGTGGTCTTGCCCGTGCCCGAGAGCCCGAAGAAGAGGGCGACGTCCCCCCCCTCTCCTGCGTTGGCCGCGCAGTGCATGGGGAAGACCCCCTGCGCGGGGAGGAGGTAGTTCAGGATCGTGAAGACACTCTTCTTGATTTCCCCTGCGTAGCTTGTCCCCCCGATGAGGACCAGCCGCCTTCCGAAATGCACGGCGATAAACACCTCGGAGTTGGTGCCGTCCACCTCGGGGGAGGCGTGGAACCGCGGGGAGTCGATGATGGTGAAGGTCCCCGGGTCTGTGTGGATCACCGGTTCGGGGGGCCGGATGAGCAGGTTCCGCGCAAAGAGGTTGTGCCACACGTAGTCCGTGACCACCCGCACCGCCACCCGGTGTGCGGGATCGGCGCCCGCGTACAGGTTCTGCACGAAGATGTCGCGCCCCTGGAAGTAGGCGCACATTTTGGCGTACAGGGCGTCGAACCGGGCCTCCTCCATGGGCCTGTTCACCTTCCCCCAGGCGATGGCTCCCTCGCTGGAGGGCTCCCGCACAACAAACTTGTCATTGGGGGAGCGGCCCGTGTGGTGTCCCGTGTGGACAACCAGGGGACCCAGGTGCGAAATCCAGCCCTCGCGCCGCCGCACGATCTCCTCGTAAAGAGCGGGGGTGGAGAGGTTCCAGTAGACGGTCCCGAGGTTTCTGAGACCCATCTGTGCCAGGTGCGCCGCGCCGATGCCCTGTTCCTGCATGCGGAATGCTCCGTGTTGTTCCCTGATGTGTCCGGTCAGCCGGCCCGCAAAGGGGGGTGTCTCTCCTCCTCCCCCGAAGGGGAGGTCTTCACGTCCCGTCTCCGCCGGATGTGCTTTGTCTCATCTCTCCTGCCGCATGACCGTACAACAACATGCAGCGCCCTTCCGTTCACGCCGCCTATGTCCCCAGGTAGTCCCGCAGCCACTCGAACACCGTCCGGTGCCAGAAGGCGCTGTTGGCGGGCCTCAGGATCCAGTGCCCCTCGTCGGGGAAGAGCACAAGCCGGGAGGGCACCCCCTGCCGCTGGAGCGCCGTGAATAGCTGCATCGCCTCCGAGTAGGGCACGCGGAAATCCAGCTCTCCATGGGTGATCAGATTCGGGGTCCGGAAGTTCCCCGCCAGCCGGTGGGGGGAGAACCGGAGGAACTCCTCCGGATGGGCCCAGGGAGGACCCCGGTGATCCCACTCGTCGAACCAGATTTCCTCCGTGGTGCCGTACATGCTCTCGAAGTTGTAGGTTCCCGCGTGGGTGACGAGCGTCCGGAACCTCTCTCCGATCGTGCCCTGGAACCAGCTCATCATGAAGCCCCCGAAGGAAGCCCCTGCCGCCGCCTTCCGGGTGCTGTCCACATAGGGAAGAGCGCACAGGGCGTCGAGTCCCTTCAGCAGGTCTGTGAACACGCGCCCCCCCCAGTCCCCGCTGATCTCCTCCTTGAACCGCTCCCCGAATCCCGTGCTGCCGCGGGGGTTGGGGGCGGCCACCACGTACCCCTGTGCCGCCCAGAGGGCGGGGTTCCAGCGGTAATGCCATCCGTCCGTCCAGGCCCCCTGCGGCCCCCCGTGCACGAAGAGAACAAGGGGGTACTTCCGGCCCGGCTTCATCTCCGGCGGTGTGTGGATCCAGCAGTGGACGGGCGTACCGCCTTCTCCGGGGTAGGTGAACTCGAGGGGAGGAGGGATCTCGATGTGGGCGAAGAGGGAATCGTTCATGTGCGTGATGGGCAACGGCTCTCCTCCTCCCGCCGGCATGGTGAAGAGCTCCACGGGACGCACGGCGCTCTGTCCCGTGTAGAGGATCCGCTTCCCGTCGGGGAAGGGGATGACATCGTGCAGGGTTCCCCCCCCTGCGATTTCCCGCACGTCGTTCCCCTTCAGGGTGACGGCGTAGAGGGACACCCTTCCCCGGCTCTCCGCATCGAAGATGATCCCCGTTCCGTCGGGACTCCACACGGGAGTTCCCACGCTCTCCTCGAAGTTCCCGGTGAGGCACCTGCTCCTTCCCGTGCTTCTTTCATACAGCATCATCCGCCGGCGGTCCGCTTCGTATCCTTCACGCGCCTGCGCCCGGTAGGCGATGAACCGCCCGTCGGGGGAATAGCGGGGGGTGCCCTCCGCCCCGGGGCCCGGGGCCACGGCCCGGGGTTCTCCTCCCTCGGTGGAGACCGTGTAGATGTCGTGGTTGGTGCGCCAGGCCTGCTCCCGCACCGGCACGGGGGTGGCGGTGTAGGCCAGCTCCTTCCCGTCGGGCGAAAAGCCGAAGTCGATGCCCCCCGAGAAGGTGGACGAGCGGGGCACCGCGTCCCGCTCCCCCGGTGTCAGGTTGCGGGGCTCCGCCTGGTGGTGGGGGCCCCCGAAGCTCTGAAGAAAGATGTGGGCCCGGCGCCCCTCGCTCCAGCTGTTCCAGTGCCGGTAGTAGAGGGAGTTGAACACCCGTGCCTTCACGGGGTTGGCGAGCGCCCCCTCCAGCTTCTTCCTGTTCAGACTGTCCGCCTCGCCGAAGGGCCTGGCGGAGAACTCCGGCGCCACCTCCGAGACAAAAGCCACGGCCCTTCCGTCGGGTGACCAGACGGGGGAGGTGGCCCCCGTGGAGAGGCGGGTGAACTGCCAGGGATCTCCGCCTCCCGCCGGCAGCATCCAGATCTGCTGCTCCCCCGAGCGGGAGGAGACGAAGGCGATCCAGCGTCCGTCGGGGGACCATGCGGCCGACCCGTCCGTCCCGGCCCGGGCGGTGAGCTGCCGGGGCTCCCCTCCGGCGGAAGGAACCGTCCAGAGATCGGTCTCCGTGCGGTTCTCGGCGGGGATGGGGGTGGCAAGGGTGAAGACCACGCTCCTGCCGTCGGGTGAGAGGGCGGGGGAGGATATGCGCCGCGCCCGGAACAGGTCCTCCGTTTCGAGGGGTCGCGCGGCCGTCGTCCCCGAAGCCGCCAGCAACGCCGCCGCCAGCATCACAGGGCGTGTCAGGTCTTTCATCGTGTCCTCAGGTCTTGAAGTTCTTCCACATCATGGACTCCACGGGGCGATCCGTCCGCTCCCCGTACTTGGCCGTGGCTTTGGCCCCGTAGGGGGTCCCCACCTCCCCCGCAATCTCGAAATAGATGAGTTGTCCGATCGGCATGCCGGCATAGACCCGCACGGGCTGCTTGACCGAGATCTCCAGGGTCCATGTATTGCAGAACCCCACATCCCCCTTTCCCGCCGTGGCGTGGATGTCGATCCCGAGCCGGCCCACGCTCGACTTCCCCTCCAGGAAGGGCACATGCCTGTGTGTCTCGGTGTATTCCCGCGTGACCCCCAGATAGAGCCGGTGAGGGAGCAGGATCAATCCCTCGGGGGATATCTCCATGTGGTCCACCTCGTTGTGGACGCGGGCATCCAGGATGTCGCTCCGGTAGAGGGCGAGATGCCTGCCTAAGTGGACATCGTAGGAGTTGGAGCCCAGCGAGGAGCGGTCGAAGGGCTCGATCACGATCGTGCCCTTCTCCATCTCCTGGAGGATGCGTGTGTCGGAAAGGATCATGGCAACGGGGGTGGACGTTCTGCGAGGCGAGAGTTCCATGCAATCTAAGAGAAACGCCCAGAAAATCAAGGAATTGGGGGGATTTCGTGCATTCCCCTTCCTCCCCCTTGTTTGCTTTGATGATTCCCTTTTGCGTAGATTGATGCACTGCTCTTTCGCATACTTCCCCGTGTACTGCCCGGCGGTGCGCTGCTCGCCGCCGTCCACCGAGATACCCAGCAACCACACAGCATTCAAGGAGGTGACAGTTCCCGATGAGTGTCAGCCAACTGGCAAGAGCCATTGCCGCGTCCCCCACCCTCAGTCTCAATGAGGAGGCGCGCATCCTGAAGGAGAAGGGGGAGGCCGTCGTGCACCTGGGGGCGGGCGAGCCCAAGAACAGGGCCCCCATTGCCGCCATCCTCAGCTCCGCCGCCAAGCTCACCGCCGGCGACGTGAAGTACACTCCCACCGAGGGCGTGCCCTCCCTCCGGAAGGCCATCATCCGCTACACCGAGGAGAACTACGACCGGGTGGTCGCCCCCGAAAACGTCATCGTCTCGGCGGGGGCCAAGCAGTCCCTCTTCAACCTGCTCTTCACGATTCTCAACCCGCAGGACGAGGTGATCATCCTGGCCCCCTACTGGGTGAGCTACCCCGAGATGATCAAGATGGTCTACGGGGTGCCCGTGGTGGTCACGCCCGAGGACGGCAGCTTCCGCCCGCGCATGAAAGACATCGAGCAGGCGGTCAGCTCGTACACCCGGGCCGTCATCGTGAACAGCCCCAACAACCCCTCCGGGATCATGTATCCGGAGGAGTTCATCGCCGAGATCGTGGCCTTTTGCGAGAAGAAGGGCATCTACGTGATCTTCGACGACATCTATCACCGCCTCATCTTCGACGGCAGGAAGCCCATCAGTCCCTACCGCTTCACAAAGCAGGATGCGGAGTCCTCCAGGGTCATCGTGATCAACGGCATCTCCAAGCTCTACGGGATGACCGGGTTCCGGATCGGATGGGCGGTGGCCCCCCGGGTGCTGGTGGAGATCATGGCCAACGTGCAGGCCCAGACCGTTTCGTGCACGTCCCTTCTCCTCCAGGCGGCCGCAGAGGGGGCCCTCACGGGCCTGCAGAGCGCCGTGGACAGCCTGCGTCTCACCCTGGAGAACAACCGGAACGTGATGATGCAGGAGCTTCATGCCTTCAGCGGCGTGAAGGTCACCAAACCCGACGGCACCTACTACTGCCTCCCCGATTTCCGGGCCTACAACGGCAACTCGGTGGAGCTCTCGCGGTTCCTCCTGAAGAGGGCCCTGGTGGTCACCGTGCCCGGGAAGGAGTTCGGCATGGAGGGGCATCTGCGGCTCAGCTACGCCACCACCATCAAGGACATCACGCAGGGTGTTGCCCGCATCAAGTGGGCGCTGGATCCGACATCGCCCAGCGAGATCTATATCGGCGAACGCAAACTGATACGGGACTGGCTATGAACAACATTCTGAACATCAGGACCCCGGCGCAGGATCAGGCCGGGGCCGTGAAGAGCGATTTCGGCCTGGAGCATCACGGGCTCTCCAACCTGCGGATGGCCTACTGGAACCTCCCCACCGAGGCCCTCTACGAGGAAATCACCTTCCGCGGAGAGGCGCGCATCACCCGGGGGGGCGCCGTGGTGGCCAACACGGGCAAGCACACGGCCCGTTCGGCCAACGACAAGTTCGTGGTGCGCGAGGGCTCCACGGAAGACCGGATCTGGTGGGGGCAGTACAACCGCCCCTTCAGCCCCGACAAGTTCAACGATCTCTACAACCGCCTCCAGGGGTTTCTGCAGGGGAAAGACGTGTTCGTGCAGGACTGCTATGCGGGCGCCGATCCCGCCTACAGGGTTCCGGTCCGGATCGTGACGGAGCTTGCCTGGCACGCCCATTTTGCGCGCAACATGTTCATCCTGCCGGAGACCCACGAGGAGTACCGGCGCCACGTTCCCGAGTTCACCATCATCGCGGTTCCCTCCTTCAAGGGGATTCCGCAGATCGACGGCACGGCTACAAACACCTTCATCGCGCTGAATTTTGCGCAGAAGCTCTGCATCATCGGAAACAGCGCCTACGCGGGGGAGATCAAGAAAAGTGTCTTCACCATCCTGAACTACCTCCTCCCGCTGGACGGGGTGATGTCCATGCACTGCTCGGCCAACATGGGCCAGGAGCAGGATGATGTGGCCGTCTTCTTCGGCCTCTCGGGCACGGGGAAGACAACCCTCTCGGCCGACCCCGCGCGACGCCTCATCGGCGACGACGAGCACGGCTGGAGCGACGAGGGGGTCTTCAACTTCGAGGGGGGATGCTACGCCAAGGTGATCCGGCTCTCTCCCACGGCCGAGCCCCAGATCTATGCCACCACCTCCATGTTCGGCTCCATCCTGGAGAACGTGGTGTACGATCCGGTGAGCCGGAAGATAGATCTGGACGACGAGACCCTCACCGAGAACACCCGCGCCTCCTATCCTCTGGAGTTCATCGCCAACGCGATGCCCGAGAAGCGGGGAGGGCATCCCCGGAACATCATTCTCCTTACCTGCGACGCCTCGGGGGTGATGCCCCCCCTGGCCCGGCTCACCCCCGAGCAGACCATGTACCAGTTCATCTCGGGATACACCTCCAAGATTGCAGGAACGGAGGTGGGGCTGGGGAAGGAGCCCGAGATGACGTTCAGCGCCTGCTTCGGCGGCCCCTTCATGGTGCATCATCCCGGATTCTATGCGGACCTCCTGCGCAGGAAGATCCTCCGCCACAACGTCCACTGCTGGCTGGTGAACACCGGCTGGATCGGCGGGGCGTACGGGGTGGGCAAGCGGATCAGCATCCGCTACACACGCGCCCTCCTGAACGCCGCCCTGAGCGGGAAGCTGCTGAAGGCAAAGTTCGTGCGGGATCCTGTCTTCGGCTTCGACGTGCCGCAGACCTGCGAGGGGGTGCCCGACGGGATCCTGAACCCCGCCGAGTCCTGGCCCGACAGGAACCTTTACATGACCCGGTACAGGGAGCTGGCCGCCCGCTTCATAGAGAACTTCAAGAACTTCGAATCGGGTTGTCCGCCGGAGGTGATTCAGGCGGGACCGAAGCGGTAGCCGCGTGCGGATGGAACACGGGCAGGGACGGCGCATGCCGTCCCCGCCCTGTTTTCGGAGGGTGCCCGCGGGGGCCGCGCATGCCTAACGGCCGCCCGGTGTTTCCGCCAGAAGTGTTTCGATCTGGAACCCCAGCTCCTGCTCCATCTCCTCGGGGCTGTAGAATCCCACGCTCTTGAACTGTATCCTCCCGTCCCTGCCGATCACGAACTTGGTGGGGATCCCCTCCACCCGGTACTCCTCCACGCTCTCCACATCCAGAAGAACGGGGAATGTGTAGCCGTTGGTGCGGATGAACTTCCGCACGCCGGCATCTCTCTCCTTCCCCGAGTTTCTCTCCCAGGTATTCACGGCCAGGATCATAACGTCCGGGTTCTCCTTCATGGCCCGGTGCACCTTCTGAAGGGTGGGAAAGGAGCTGATGCAGGGCCTGCACCAGGTGGCCCAGAAATCCACCACCACCACCTTCCCCCTCAGACTCGAAAGCCGGACCGTGTCTCCGTCCAGGGATACGAGTGCAAAATCCGGAGCCGCCCGGCTGATCCGGGACCTGAGCACCTTCTCGCGGGCTTCGGCTCGCGCCTCGGCGCGTGTGTTCTCCAGCAGATCCTCCAGCCCCTGGGTGTCCCCGTACTTCTTCCTGTAGGCCGCCTCCAGATGCCCCACGATGGCCGAATCCGACCTGCTCCGGCGCACGGACTCCACGGCCACCTGGAGCGCCCTCTCCGCCTTTCCGTTCCTGAGAAGGCACTCGGCCAGCCGGTTGTTCAGCTCCGGGTCGTCCCCCTCCAGAAGCGCATAGGCCTCCTCGCAGGCCTGCTCCGCCTCCTCCGAACGCCCCGCCTTCAGAAGTGCGTACGCATAGGTATCCAGCACCGCTCCCAGGGAGCGCTTCCGCGTCGCAGCCCAGTCCGCAGTGGTGCTGGAAGCGGGTTTCTCCTCCTTCCGCGCCCTTTCCACTCCCTTCTTCGCAAGCAGGATGGCCCGCTCCACATCCGCGTCTCTCTGGGCGAGCTCCCAGGCCGCCATGTTGTAGCTTGAGGAGGAGGGGCTGCGGAAGCCCTCCAGTGCGGTGGCCGCGCTGTCCCAGGCTTCCGCCCGCACGAAGCGGGCCACCAGGTCCTGTTCCAGGCGCTCCCTCTCGGCTCCCTGGGGGGAGAAGTCCCTCAGGAACTTCCGTATGAGAGCGGCGCGCCGGAGGTGGTCTTTCTCCGCCTCCATCTCTGTGATGCGGCTCTTCCGGGCGATGGGTCCGCGGGGGGTCCGCTTCACCACATCCTTCCGGATGGCTTCTCCCCGCTCCGCCTGTCCCGTGCGCTCGAACCAGGGAAGCAGTTCGGCCACCGCCTCCTCCGAAGAGGCGTTCAGGGTATATTCCCTCCCCAGTTCGGAGCGGATGATCTCCGCCGCTCCCTCCTCCCCCTTCTCCTTCCTGAGGAGTGTCCACCTCAAGCTCCGCGCCCGCGCATTGTGCGGATAGAGCCGGAGCTCCTCTCCCAGGTTCTCCCGCACGGCCCGGCCCGAGGAGGCCCGGGCGAAACCGTGGAACGAGGCGCGCTGGTGCGAGATCGCCCGCTGTAGCAGGGCCCCTTCCACCGGCTTCCCGTTCCTGCCGTGAATGGGGAAATCCCAGCATGCCTCTTCCCGGTCATCCACCCGATCGCGGTCCCGGAACCTGAAGACACAGAAGAGGGGCTTCTTCACATCCAGGGCAATCTCCCCCTTCCAGAGTCCGTCGGAGGGAGTAAGGGGGATTTCCCGCACGAGGGGCTCATCCCCATCCCGGAGGATGATGGCTTCAAGAAGGATGGCCCCCGACTTTCCGAGCACCGCCTTCTCCGACCCCGCATCGTATGCCACCACCACCCGTTCGCCCGCCTTTGGGCGCTCGGGCTTGAGCGTCACATGGTCCTTTCCTGCGGAGGCCGTTCCACCGGCGGCTGTTCCAGAGGAGGCCATCCCGCCGGAGATCATCCCCCCCACGACAAACAGCATGAAGAGGGCGGGCATCATGAGGGGTTTCTTCATGTCTTCTCCTTGTCTGTGTTCTTCCCCCGCCTCCGGGCGGCCCCGATCGCCACGCCGAGTGCGATGCCGATGGCAATCCCCGCTCCCAGATTGTCCATGGCCACCCCCAGCGCCACCCCGATGGCGATACCCAGGGCAAGCCCCATTCCCATATCCTTGCGGGAGCGATTCCCGGTTTCTTCATCTGGTTGGTTCATCATGTCTCCTTGTGTCTATCATATGGAATGCCCTTCCGCGAGGCCCCTGTCTTTCCGGCTTCCCTTTCTCGCGGCTCTTGCACCGCCCCCTCTCCCGCAAACACCGTCACATCGCGGCCTCCTCACGGGCACATGAGGATCCCCCGACACGCTCATCCCCCCCGAGAGGGTGCCTCCTGTGGTCCACACCGGGCCTATTTCAGAAGAATCAGCTTCTTCACCTGTGTCACATCCCCCGCCTGCAGCCGGCAGAAATAGACACCCGAGGCTGTGCGTCCCGCATCCCACCTCACGGATCTGTATCCCGCCTCCTGCCTGTCGTTCACAAGCGTGGCCACCTCCTGTCCGAGCACGTTGTAGACCCGGATCTGGACCTGCATGTCCTCGGGAAGTTCATACCTGATGACGGTCACCGGATTGAACGGATTCGGGAAGTTCTGAAGCAGGGACACCGACGCCGGGACCTGCGCCCTTCCCCCGCCGAGCCTCAGGATGATGCGCTCACCCGGATCCGTCGCCGCCACCGAGCCCCTTCCGGCAAGGGGTGCTTCCCGTTCGCCTATCCTGAGGGCGGCCTCCATCGGCTGAAGGCCCGCATCCCAGGTTATCGTCAGGGGATATCGTGCGGATGTGATCAGAAGCGGGAACTCGCCCCGACTGTCTTCCCCCGCCGCTTCCGCCAGGCGGTTCGACGCAAAGCGCACATCCAGAATCCCCTCGGGTGGAGGGGGCGGCAGCTCGAACATCTCACCCGGCTCCGGAAGGCCGGCTCCGAAATAGAGGTGCCGCGCGCTTCCCGCCTCATCCGCTATGGTGATCCTGTTGAGGGCGGCCAGAACATCCTCCCAGGCCGTCCCGCCCGGTTTGGAGATGGGGCCGAAGCAGTTCATTACCACTTCGCCTGTGCCCGTTGCCTTCACCCAGTATCCGGCGCCGGGAGCCAGCCTGCTCTCGGGCGCGTACCCCGCCGAGCCCAGGAACCCGTAGAACGGAGAAGAAACGATGCCCGGCGGAATGCACCACACCGCCGCCGCCGCATCCACTTCGGCCGAAAGGGATCCGATCAGGTTCCAGCCCGGAGTGACGCTCATTCCCAGAGTCAGCACGGGGGCGCCGGCCACCGTCACCTGCCCCGCCGATGGGAACTTGAGCCAGTAGCCCCGCCCGACCTCCAGAGTCTCGGCCACGACGTACCCGGAAGCGTACTTGAATGGCCGGGATATCGCGCTCGGGAAGGCCAGGCCGTATCGGGCATCTACGGCCCGACAGGGGATGCCGATCAGGTTCCAGAAGTCGTCGAAGCCTACCTCGATGCCGCAGAGGGTATCGGTGAGGCAGACATTGTCCAGCCCGAACCGCTCAGCGGGCGTGGGCGTGGGGTCATAGGCGAACTCCACGGATGTGACCCCCGCAATCAGCGTATTCCAGTCTCCCGGGAGCCCAGCCACCATGGTCCAGCCCGAGGGCGGTGCTGTCCCGGTCCGGACCTTTGCATAGACCCTGTGCCAGCCGGGCTTTGCGCCCCCGTCTTCGGTTATCTCGAAATTCGCGGTGAACGAGGCCCGGAGTCCCGTGTTGTTGGCGATCATGAATCCGGGAATATACGGTACGGTGCCCGCTTCCCCGTCATCGAACACCCTGATGTCATAGTAGAAGACCCGGCAGCCCCGCGGCCAGAGACCCGGCGCGGGAGACCAGTCGCCGTGGTAGTCGGAGGATGCGAACACCATGGAGGCGCTGTCCAGGTCCTGAGAGAGGAGGTATCCACCCCCTGTCCCGTCGCTTTGGACCGTAAGCGCCACGTTGACCCCGCTCCACTCCTGAAGCGTGGAGTCGAACGTCGCGCAGCCGAATGCCTTGTAGCGCCAGTTCCCGAAGTCCACCCGGACGTCCTCCCCCCATGTGAGTGTGGTGTTCCGGGACTCCGGCGTGGTCGCCCGCCATCCGTACTGAAGCACTTCTGACACCGTGTAGCTCCCGGGCGCAAGCTGGTCGAAGCAGTAGTGCCCCCCCGTGTCGGTCCAGGCCGTGGCCGAGGCGGTGCCCGTCAGGTTGATTTGCCAGTTCTCGAGGCCCGGCTCCCCCTCGTCCCTCGTGCCGCTTCCGTCCAGGTCCTTGAACTTCGTGCCGCAGATGGATCCCAGTGAGTCGCACCAGTTCCCGAAGTTCACATTCGATACCACCTGGCCTGCGGCAATCGTGACCGTGTGCGTCCCCGAAGGGGGGAATGTCTGATTGCAGTTGCGGGGGACCGCTTCCGAAACCGTGTAGGTCCCCGGCGGGAGGTGGGTGAAGGCGTACGACCCGCCGGTCGTTGTGGTAATGATCGAGCCGCCACCGTTCCCCGAGTTCCCGATCGAGTAGGCGACGATGCGGTTGGTGGTGTTATACGCGTTGTGCGACCAGAGGGCGATGTCGGGCGCGAAGGTGACAAAATCCACGTCGAGATCTTCTATGGCCTCGGGTAATCCGGTGTAGAAACAGAGGACGGTTCCGTCATCTGCCACCTTTGCCAGGGAGGAGGGGGAAACCGGACCATCGATCGGAGTTCCCAGAAGGGCCAGCCAGAGGTTGTTCCCGTCGAAAGCGATGCCCGTATTGTTCAGTCTCCCCCACCGCCCCTGCGGGGTGAGGAAGGAGCCGAGCAGGGTTCCGGTCTTCGTGAAGTGATACACGATGAAGTCCCCATCGCCGCTCCCCCAGAGCGTCTGGTCCCGGCAGTCATACTGGAGACCATCCATGCCCACATGGCCACCTCCGAAGATGCCCTGGAGATCCACCACCGGACCGATCCTTGCCCCTGTGGAGGGGTTCACTCTCCAGATGTCCGCCGTTTCGTCGTTGTACTGCGAGGCCCAGAGCACTCCCTCGTCGGGATCCCACGTCAGGGCGCCGATCGGCCGTTCGGTGGTAAAGGTGGTGACGGGAGTTCCGTTCGGGAGCATCTTGTAGATGCGTTTGCTCCCCTCGTGGGTGTAGTACAGGTGCGTGCCGTCGAATGCGATACCCCGCCCGTAGCCCGGGCCCGCCGCGATGGTGGGGGAGGCAAGGGAAGTTCCGGGGGCCGGCAGCGACCCGCCGGTGGGCCCCTCGAGCCGGATAACCACACCGCTCTTTGTGGGCTCACCCGGATCCCAGATTCCGTCGGAGTCCTTGTCTATGAACTTCGACCCCCGGATGCCGCCTCCTCCGCAGCATTCCCCGCAGGAGAATGTGACCGCCGCCTGAGCCGAATCGTAGAGGGTCTGAGCTGCGTGGGGAGGCGAGGCCAGGGGGTAGGCACCGTACGCCACCAATGTGGCTGTGCACACGGGGCAGGGGCTTGAGAGCGCGGCCGAGAATGTCACGCCGAGCGAGACCCGCTCCTGGCCGCTCGCGCCCAGGAGGATGGGAACGACCCCTCCGGGGTTGAAGCGCGCTCCCGTCCCGTGCACCAGCCCTGCCGTGGAAGAGAACGAGATGGCCACCGTCTGGCCGTTGCCGCAGGGGAGGGTCTGCGGGAGGAGGAAGTCGAGTGCCAGAGCCGTGTTCGGCTGCCCCTGAATAAGGAACTCCGCCGGGACCCCGAATGCCCCCGCAAGGGATATCGTTCCGTCCGGCTCCAGCACCCCCGATCCCGCGCCGTCGCACACTGTGATCTCAAGCGAAGAGGTGGTCTGGATGGAAAGCGACTGGGCCGCTGCGCCCCGCCCGAGGAGGAGACCCGTAAGGATCACTGCCGCCCCCGCGAGAAACCGCATCTCCCAACCGCGCAGAAGAAAGCCTGTGCGTTTCATAGGATGCCTCCCCGGACGCTCACCGCCCGGACGGGTGGACCGTTCCCCGCCCCGTGCCGCGTCGCCCTTCTGGTGAATGATGAAACCGTATCAGTGGTCCATCTGTCTGCTCTGTTTTCCTATCCGCTCTGCGGCTGCTTCCACCGCCCTCCCACCGATTGCTGCGACGGGGGACACCCGCTTCATACGGCAAACGCGTTTTCTCCTCCTGTCCCGGGCCGGCAGAGTGGCAATCCCGGCTCATCCCCCTGTGACTGGATCAATGCCTCAGGCCTGGGGCTTCCGCTTTTTCAACTGGTCCATGGCCGTCTTCACCATGCGCCCGAACTGCTTCTCCTTGCGGCGTCTTTCCGCGTACGACGAGTCATGAAATGCGGATTCCTTCATGAGCTTCAGGTAGCTCTCGTATCTCTCCTCGCTGAGAACCCCCTCGCGCACGGCCGCCAGGATCGCACAGCCGGGTTCCGTTACGTGGGTGCAGTCTCCAAATCTGCATTCCCCGGCCAGCGTGCCGATCTCCGTGAAGCTCTCCCCGACATCCTCCCCCGCGGCCAGCATTCCCAGCTCGCGCATGCCCGGTGTGTCCACAAGAAGGGATCCGCCGTCCAGGATGATCAGCTCCCGCCGCGCCGTGGTGTGCCTTCCTCTTCCGTCCTTCTCCCGCACGGGGCGCGTCTCAAACTCCTCCCGGCCCAGGAGGCGGTTCAGGAGCGTGGTCTTCCCCACGCCCGAGGACCCGAGCAGGCAGTATGTGGTGCGCTTCCGGAGCGTTTCCGTGAGCGATGCGAGGCCTCCTTCGGTGACAGTACTGCATGAGAGAACGCGTGCGTCCCCGCACGCCCGGCGGACTTCCGCGATCCTCTCTTCGAGCTCCTCGCGGCCGGGGAGGTCGCTCTTGCTGAGGAGAAAAACGGGCTCCACACCACCCTCGTGCGCCATGACGAGGTATCGTTCCAGCCGGCGCAGGTTGAAATCGCGGTCGCACGACTGCACGATGAAAGCAACGTCGATATTCGCGGCGATCATCTGGTGGTCCACCTGCCTGCCGGGGGATTTCCGGCGGAGGCGGGTCTTTCGGGGGAGGACCTCGTGGACGATCGCAAGAGCGCCCTCGTTGTGGTACCGGGCCAGCACCCAGTCCCCCACACAGGGGAGCTCCTGCGCCGAACCCGCGGCGAAGAGGAGCTTTCCCGTCGGCTCCGCCTGCACCTCGCCCTGATCGTTCCGGATCAGATATCTCTCGCGGTCCACCCGCGTGACACGGGCCGGTTGAAGGTCCGATGGGCCCGCCTCTTCAAGCCGGGCTCGAAACCAGCCGTCAAAACCGAGGTCCGCCAGGTTCATGGGGTATCGGATACGCGGGGGAAGCCCTCTGAAGGCCTTCGGGCGTTTGCCTGCCTGGGGGCCGGGCCATTCCCGCTCGCGGGCCACCGGCATTGACATTGCATATGGGAAGATACCGCCTTTTCCCTTTGTCTACAATCCGGGAGATGGAGTGCCCTCTCGGTCCCCTCCGACTTGAAGTCACAGACTGTGATTTCAAGGGGAAGAGATCCCGATCTACGACTTCCCCCTCAGGACTGGGTTGTTTCTCCCGGGCGGGGCCGGCCCCCTTTCCCCATCCGGGTAGCCCCCCCGAAAGTGCTGGATTCCGCGCATATCTGCCAGCGGAAGGCACGCCGGGGTCACCCGATTCCCCCCTTGCAGGGTCACATGATTGGCCGGTTCCAGGGTCGGGTCATTCCCCACCTCCGCCACTCTCCGATCCTCCGGCATCAGGCGGATGAACGAATCTGCGGGCGCCGGCTTGACGCCGTGTCCACTCAACGGGGGTATCCCCATACTATCATTTGATGCTATCGCAGCAGCAGGAGCTTCCTGGTTTCCACGAATGAGCCCGTCTGCAAACGGTAGAAATACACGCCGCTTGCCTGACCCCGTGCGTCCCACCTCTCCAGGTATGTTCCGGCAGGCAATTCTTCGGCGACGAGGGTTGCCAGATCTCTTCCCAATGCATCAAATACTCTGAGTGACACAAAGGACATTTCTGGGAGGCCGAATGAGATCAACGTGCTCGCATTGAATGGATTCGGGTGATTCTGAAGGAGCTGTCTGTCCGTCGGAAGGCTGCCGGCGCCCCGTGGGACGTCCGTGGAGTGACACTGAATGACAGCGTTCAGATTGGGTGTGATGTCGTTCGCGCAGGTCCTGTCTGCCAGTTCACACGCGGCACCCATCGACAGGATGGAATCGGGTATGATTTCAGGTTCCAGTCTCTCCCGGATTGTCAGCCGCGTATATTCCACAAATGCAGCATTGTCCTTCGCCGCGGGCTGGGCATGTCCCAGACAGTGTTCCACATAGGCACGATCAGGATTAAGGCGGGTGAATCGTATGCCCGAAGACCGGAAGCGTTCATACTGCGTGTATATGTGCGGATGGTCTCTGGCCGATTGAACGTGATCGGTGTCCGTGGCGATGACAATGGACAGGAGGTCGGGCAGCTTGCTTCGGGCGGAGTCAATCCACAGATCGCCGTCTCTCCACCTCCAGAAATCCCGCGTCTGGGGCAATGAGGCGATATGGGAGGGGGGCTGTGCGGGACACACTCCACGATTGACTGCCTCCCGGATGAGAGCGGTGGATGTGTACTGCTTTCCTGCCGCCCCGAAACCGTTGATGACAAAGTCCACGCCGCGGTCGGGAATACTGTCGCTGTCGATGTCAAAATAGAATCCGCCGACCGGAGTGGTGGGCGTCAGCCTCAATGTATCGCTGTACCTGAGTTGCGCATAGTTGAATGTCCCCGTCGTGTCATTGTAGGCGGGGTTTCTCCAGGGATTTCCGTTCTGCGGGTTCCGTGCCCCGGCTTCCGCGCCCGGCATGCCGTCCCCCACAGGTGATTCCCAGTTGCATACCCATGCAATCGGGATTTCTGTACCGTAAACGCCTGCAACGGCAATGCTGATATTGCCTCCGTGCGAAGAGCCCACCAACCCTACATTGGAAGAGAGGGGGATCTTCGGATGGATCAACTGCTGGAGTGTCTGACCGCTCACATTCGCAATCTGGCCGCCTGCGAATCTGATGATATCCCGCAGGGCCAGGATGCAATTCGGGCCCCTGTTGTCGTACGTTCCTCCACTGTTGAATCCGCCGGGAAAACTGAATTGAACGGTAAGAAAGCCGTGGCGTGAAAAGTGACTTCGCGGGCCGACACCCCCCGTGCTGTTCCCACCCGGGAGCCAGATCACGATGGGCGCGCCCCACGCGTAACGCATCGTATCTGGCACATGAATGCGCGTGAAGAGGCCGGCAGACCCGGCCGCCGATGACGGGATCTGAGTGTCCACATACGCAGCATGGACGTGAGTGTATGGACATGCGAGGAGAAACAGCAAGAGTGTTCTCATCCTGTTGCCTGCATGGTCCGGGAAGACCCCGGTTGTGTTCATGACTTCTTTCCGCGTATGCCCGGCCGATGGAAGCATGCGGCGCCTGAGACCCATCCTTCATGGAATATAGTCAAATACTCGCTGGGCGGGAAGGCGGCTGGACGGTCTGCAGGCAGGGCAGGGTCTATCATGGGGGGCCGGAGCAGGTTCACCATCGCCATCCGGCGAAGGCCGACCCCCATCCGTGCAGGTGACCTCCCCCGCGGAGGCCTGCCGTGAGTACCAGGACCTGCGAAACGTTACTCTCCCGGGAAGGTGATCTTGGAGTCGCTGTTCCAGATATCAACCCGGAGTTTCCACGTCCCGCCCGGGGTTTTCCGCCAGATGTGCACGTTCTTGGTCTTCCTCCAGGCGGGTTGATCACCCCTCTTGTGCCATGTGTAATAGTAGGAGTTCACCGTATACGCCAGGCTATCACTCAAGACACATTCGATCATCTTCCGGTCCTTCAGGCGGAACACGAAGGCTGTCGCACCGGATTGGAACACCTCTGCTACCTTCTCCTTCCCACGAATCATGGTGGAGCCGTTGGGCATCAGGATCACCTCGGGATCAAGCAGGGCAACGCGCGCCTGGGCATCTCCACGCTCAATGGAGCTGTAGAATGATGCAATGGTCTCATCAAGTTGACGGCGACTCTCGTTCCGTGGTGGCGATGCTGCCTGGACCTGAAACGCGAGAGCCAACAGAACAAGCGCCGGGGTTCTGAGCATTGTTTCCTCTGCTGAAGTAGACATTGAACCCGTCAGTGTGGGCGACGACACGCTCATTCATGTTATGTGCAGTTGCCCGCTCGTTTGAGCCATGTTACTCTTTCGCCGGCAGCACATCTTCGTACACCATGGCTATCTGGTCTTGCTCATGAGATTGAAAACAGCAGGAGAGCCGATGACCAACTGTCCTTCTTGATTGACCTTCACCCAGTATCCACGGCCCGGTACGAGGGTGTCCGCTGGTGCATATCCTGTGAGAGTGAATCCATAGAATGGAGATTGAATAGAGGTTCCGATTGGCAAGACTGCTGACACCTGGACGGGCTGGCTGATGGACCCCATAAGGTTCCACCCCCCCGTCACGTTGATCGTGTCCCCCAGGATCGGATAGCCAGTCAGCGGGATATTCTGCGGCGACGGGAACTTCAGCCAGTACCCTTCCCCGTAGTTCAGTGTATCTCGAACAACATATCCGGCAGTCCGGTCAAAGGCGAAGGCAGAAGAATTGGCCGTTGGATACACAACGGTCTTTCTTGGGTTCCATACCGTCAAAGGAAGTGACGCCATGTTCCAGCCATTGTTCACAGCGTAGTGATTTGTTACTGTGCCCGGATTGACCGTTAGTGTTTCCGCCATTGCAAGAAGGGCCGCTACAACGGGGAGCGTCGATGACGGTGGCGAGAAATTCGTAAGAACAATCGCCCCATATCTCTGTGTCTCATCAAGGTACATAAATGTCTGAACGCCTCTATCTCCTCCCGCATGCCCCCATCGGGCTCTGCCTCCAACTACCGACCGATACCAGATCAGGCCTTGGGAAAGATTCAAGGCGGGGTATTGAATGCTGCGCATCAACTGTACGGTTGTGCTGTCCAGGATTCGGATACCATCAACCACACCGAAATCAATGTAGGCTGCCAGGAATCTTCCAAGCGAGCGGGCTGTGGTCCGAAGTTGTCCATCCGGGTAGTCGGGATAACCGTATAGTCCAATATCATGGTAGGTTCCGTTCCACCAATAGGGTCTTGCGATCAGCGTCGTGTCAAGGTCGCGCAGGAACCAGGCTGTATTGCTCATGCCGAGTGGCACAAAGATACTGTCGCGACAATAGCGATCAAACGGGATCCCCGTTATAGTCTCAACCAGATAGCCGGCCAATGCCGCAGCAATGTTGCAGTATGCAAACTGAGTGGCCGGTGGACTCCCGGCATAGTTGGTAGTGGAAAAGTAGCTCCCACCGGGCGTGAGATACTCCTGCAGGTACCACCCGAGTGCCAGCGGCGGATCTCCAACAAAGTATGGCATAAGGCTCCATGTGTCATTTATGGATGACACATGGCAGAGCAATTGGCGGAATGTGATGGGAACGCCGGGGAATGACGGGTTGCGTGCTGGAAACGGCAGGTAAGCATTGATGCTGTCGTCGAGACCGAATCTCCCGCGCTCCCACAGTTCCATCAGCGCCGTTGCCGTAACCGTTTTCGAGATTGATGCCAGCATAAAGATCGTGTTATGCCGCACGGATTCCTGCTGTGCTATGTTTGCAAGACCATAGTACCCTTCCCAGGCGATTGTCCCTCCTTTCACAACACACGCCGCAAGTCCTGGAATCCGGTTTACTTGCATGTGGTTGTTGATGAAAGAGTCAATCTCTGCCACGCGGAGAACAGGCGAGAGCGTCGACAGATTCTGTTCCATACTCTCGTGAAGCGAGACAGGTCCCCTCGTTATCTTCTGGAACGTAGTATCTGCGAGTGGTCCAATCATTCGATCGGACTGACCGACGTTCCGGCTGTTCCTAAGAGCCACGCTCGCCACCCTTGTGCCGCCGTTTGATCCGTTGGTTTGTACCCACTGGGCAGTGAGTGTGCTTGCGAAGAATATTGAGAGCAAGAATAGGATTGAGAATGTGGCGAGGTTACACACATGTTAGCTCCTTTCTCGCAAATCATCGAAGGGGCAATTGCACATATCGTGCGGTGTGTGGGCAGGAGAGCGGCGGGGCGTCCCACACAGTGATCGGCGCTCCAGAGAACCGGATTGGTATGCTCGAAGGCACATGTCCTGACGCCCCGGGGCCGAGATCTCTCTAGCCGGCTCCGGTGGACCCTCTACTTGTGCGAACGTTCGGCTTCGTGCCGAGGGACCACTCTGTCCCGGCGGAGACCGGCTGGCTGAATCAGGTCAGAAACAACACGCCACGCCAAGCTGCCAACCACCTGAACGCGACACAAGCTCATGACGGGGCTTGACATTGAGCAGGCAGTCTCCGAAAAGTACGCAACGCCAAACTCCTCGCTTTTTTGTGGTTGAGTGAGGCGTTGAGCGAGTTCCATATTCAAGGCCGTGCGTGAGCATGTGTGATGACTTACCAAATGAACGAGCGGCGTAGTTTTTCGGTGTTAGCTGCCGTTGCGGGCAAAGGGCATACAATGCCGCCATCAAGTGCGACGGGATCAATTGTCCGCTTGGCTTCACTGCGAGCATGGTATGGTCACCCAGGCAAACCCTTGCGCTTGCGCCATGCCGCGGTCTCCTCTAGGTGACCGTCTGAGTAAGCAGTTCTGTTGAGTTGGATTCCCGTGAAGCGCTGCTGAGTACGGATCACGGGCTCAGTTCATTGACAACCGACCGTAGCTTGATCAGGTGGCCAGAATGAGGTTCCGTCTCTCTGGGTCCTGGAGGCATGCTTT
>JBAVEL010000038.1:0-9225 GCA_049587715.1 Bacteroidota bacterium | reverse complement strand
GGCCGGGAAAAAACGGCGAGCGGACTTAAGGGCCGCTCTATTCGCGGAAGCGCGTGGCGATTTGCAGGCGACTGTGGAGTGCCATCTTCTCCAGGATATTGTGGACGTGGCTCTTGACGGTGTACGTGGAAAGGTTCAGGCGCTGTGCGATCTCCTTGTTGCTCATCCCTTCAGCAATCAGGGTGGTGATTTCACGCTCCCGCTTCGTCATTCGGACCGCCTCGGGCAGTTTGCCCTTCCCTTTTCGGAGCGCCTGTTCGATCACATGGGTGAACAGCGATTCTGTGAGCGGCGGAGGGAGAACCCTCATGCCTCGCGCCACCGACCGGATGGTTCCCAGGAAATCCTCGACTGTCGCGTCTTTGAGGATGAACCCCTCCGCCCCGGCCTCCACGCACTCAATGATGTCACGCTGTGAAGGAATGAGGCCCATCCCGATCACTCTGGTGTGTGGCAGCTCCTTCGCCACCCCGGCCACAATGCGCAGGCCGTTGTCATTCCGTAGTCCCAGGTCCATGAGAACCACCTGGGGCCTGGCAGTCCGGAGCTGCAGCAACGCGTCGTGACTTCCTCCAGAAGCAGCCACCACCCTGAGATCGGGTTGCGCGTTGATCAACGCCTTGATGCCGTCGCGCAATATGCGATTGTCTTCTATGAGGAAAATCTTGATTCTTTTCACGCTCTTGGCCCTTCTCTGCGTGCCCTCGGGCCCTCGCACCCGGAGCTCGGTTCGGAACAATATAGGAACTCGAATCGCATTCTGCAATCCAACTGCGTTCCCCGGTATCGGGGTCAGATGAGTCGCCACCCGTTTGGCTGGGCGATCGGTGGTTGACGTTGAGCATCCGCGGGGTCGGCCTCACCGACGCCCGTTTCCTTTCTGGACAAGGCCTTGAGCGAGTTCCGCTCGCGGGAGACGCCGCCGCACCTGTATCCCGGGATGACAATGGTCCTTCGGGGGTTTTCCGGTGTCATCACCGGACGGGAGGCGATGCTTGCAGGCTTTGAGGATTTCTGGACGAATGCAGGAGCACTCGAGTACGTAGAAAGCAACGATCAGACTCAGACCGTTGATACTTCCGGTTTCGTCAGCTACCGATGTGCCATGGTGTACCAACGCGGCTCACACCGGACACGATCCGCGGGGCGAGATCTCTGGGCGTCTGGCCTTGTGGACGGCTGATGGAGCCCGGCCTGGCGGACCACTGTGGAGGTGCAGGAAGTCCGCCAGACCGTGACCTGAGTTGGAGCGAAACGTCTCCCCCTTCGCTCGGTCAGTACACGAACAGCATCGACAGGCTTACCGTCGACTGCATGTCGCTCCAGTCCCCGCCCTTCTGGAACACCGGCATTGTGGACTTGTCGACCCGGAGGTCGCTCCTGATCAGGAGATGGTCGCCCAGGCGGACTTCCGGCGTGAGTGTGAGCTCCCGGAGAATCTGCGCCTGCAACGTACGCGCACCATCCAGATCCTCGAACTGTTCAGCTCTGAGGGAGAGCGAAAACGGTTCGCAGCAGTGCCAGCGAAGATAGACGGCGAGGCCGCCCCACTTGGCCGTACCGCCTCCGGGGGCTGCACGCTCCTCGGCGCCCACATCGGCGTTGAGTCCGAGCGTGAGTTCCGGCAGCACGGCAACCGTGCCAACGAAGTCGATAACCGTCCTGCGATCGGCCGCGTTGTCCGGTTGCTCCGGCCCGGTTACCGCGCCGAGGAGCATGGTTGCCCCTTCCACCGGTGTCCAGCCCAGCTGGGCTCCGAAGCTCTTGCCCCGGTTATTGTCCACCGCATTGTCCCCTCCGTTGGCGGCAAAGAGGGTTCCGGTGAATGCCGCACTGAAGGAGTACGTTGCGCGCAGTCCGGTGTGCGTGAACGGGATGGCATAGCCGAACAGAAACGAACGCGAGCCGTTGTCGTTGTATCCGTCGTATCCCTCGATAACCTCAGAGCCGAGCGGGGTGACAAACTTGCCGACGTCGAACCGCATACCACTGCCGATCGGCGCCACGAAGCTCGCGAACGCCTGTTGCAGGTCGAGGTCTCCGCTCTCCAGGCCAGCGGAACGGCTGACCCGGGGAATGGAGGAACCGGCCGTGATGTCGGCCCGGAACCCTGTTGACCAGGGGGCGATGGCCGGGTCCTTCTTGAGCGAGAGCTCCATCACGTGGATCTGGAAGCTGTTGTCCTTGCTGTCGAACACCCGGAAAAGGTTTGTTGCACTGTCGGGCCGATTGGTGTTGTAGCTGTAGCCCGCTGAGAGAAAGACGTTCAGTGCCACGTCGTCATACCATGCTTCCGTCCCGACTTCCTGGCACGAGACCTGCCCCGCCGCTACCATACTCACGGCGAGCACAACGATTGCTGCGTGCAGTCTGTTATGCATGTTACCGCTCCTCCAGATATGCCTGTTCGCCATGCAGCGCTTCATCAAGGCCGAGTTTCTCCTCCCCCTCCTCGACGCGAACCGGAGTGAGTATATTGATCAGGGCGAGCATGGCATACGTGAATCCGAACGCCCACACGGAAGAGACCAGCACGGCAACCACCTGTTTGAAGAAGAAATCGTAATTGCCCGCCAGCAGGCCGTCGGTCCCCGCTCCCGGATTGAACGCTACGGAGGAGAATACCCCCAGCAGAATGATCCCCAGAAATCCGCCGACGCCATGGACTCCCCAGACGTCCAGCGCGTCGTCGAGTGCCAGCTTGTTCTTGAGTGCCACGGCGAAGTAGCAGACAAAGCCGGAGATGATACCGATGATGACCGCCGTGGTGGGAGAAACAAATCCCGCAGCCGGCGTGATGGTCGCAAGACCTGCGACCGCGCCCGTGAGAAGTCCGACGAACTTCGGCTTCTTGGATGTCATCCAGTCGACCGCAAGCCACGTCACCGCGGCAAACGATGCAGCGATGTCGGTGTTCAGGAACGCGCTGGCCGTGATGGCGTCCACCCGGAATTCGCTCCCGGCATTGAATCCGTACCAGCCGAACCAGAGCAGCCCCGTCCCCAGTGCAACCAGGGGGATGCTGTGCGGACCCTTGTCGGCGACGCTGCGTTTCCCCACGTAGAGCACGGATGCGAGGGCGGCCATCCCGGCGATGTTGTGCACAACGATGCCGCCGGCAAAGTCCAGTACTCCCCACTGTTGCAGTATGCCCCCGCCCCACACCATGTGGACGAAGGGAAAGTACACAAAGATGAGCCAGCCGGTCAGGAACAACATGTAGGCCTTGAATGTCACCCGGTTGGTGAATGCGCCGGAAATCAGGGCAGGCGTGATGATGGCGAACATCATCTGATAGGCAACGAAGACGATGAGCGGAATGCCGTCATTGACGGGAGACGGCGTGGAAAGGTCCACCCCCCGGAGGAACGCCATGTCGAGATTGCCGATGATTCCCCCCACATCGCCGCTGAAGCAGAGCGAATAGCCGAAGGCGTACCAGATCACGGTGGTCCATCCCATCGAGACGAAGCTCTGGATCATGATGGCCAGGACATTCTTGCGGCCGACGAGTCCTCCGTAAAAGAACGCCAGTCCGGGCGTCATCAGCATGACAAGGCTGCTGCAGAGGAGCATAAAGCCGGTATCGCCGGTATTTATCTCCATGTGTTGTCCTTTCAAAGAGAGGATGAATGGTGGGAACGCCTGCGGCCGGCGGCATCCTCGCTGCCGCGCCCGCGATGGCACACACGGAGCAGGGTACGATGTCGGGGGGTTGGACGGTAGTCGTGAATCGCTGATTCCGGTGTAGGCGATTCCCTACATCCGGCGGCGCTCAGTCAAGCAGGCGGTGTTCGATGGCGTAATGGGTGAGTTCCACGTTGTTCCGCAGCTGGAGTTTCTCCAGTATGCGTGCACGATAGGTCGTGATCGTCTTCTCGCTGAGGCAGAGCTCGTCTGCGATTTCCCCTAGGGATTTTCCGGAAGCGAGCATTCCCATGACCTGGAATTCCCGGTTGGAGAGGGTCTGATGAGCCTGTTGCCCGGCGGCCGGATCGAGTTCGGCGGCCAGCCGCTCCGCAAGCGCCGGACTGACGTGCCGTCCGCCGCCTGCCACCTTCCGGATCGCCGCGATGAGATCTTCGGCGGCACTCTCCTTCGATACATACCCAGCCGCGCCCGCCCTCAGGACTCGGATGCCGTACTGGTCCTCGGGGTGCATGCTGAGGATCAGCACCGGGAGGGAGGGGAATTCCCTCTTGATCTCGCTCAGGACGTTCCAGCCGCTCAGGGCGGGCATGGAGATGTCAAGCACGACCAGGGAAAAGGTGTCCGAGCGGACCATTTCCAGGGCCTCCACGCCGTTCCCGGCTTCGCCGGCCACGCGGAGATCGCTCCAACGGCCGAGGATCTGCTTCAAGCCCTCGCGGAACATTGCGTGATCGTCAACCAGCAGAATGTCAATCATGGTGTTCCTCATGGCGGTGTGGGATGCGGACAATCACCCGCGTGCCCGCGTTCGGTCTTCCCTCGATGATCACGGTTCCACCCCAGTACGAGGCGCGTTCACGGATCCCGATCAGGCCGAAAGACCTCTGGTTGTTCACCTGATCCTCCCGCACGCCGACGCCGTCGTCCATGACGGCCAATTCAACCTCTTCCCCGGTGTCCTCAAGCCGCACGTCCACTCCCGTGGCCTCCGCGTGCCGCATCACGTTCGTCAGCGTCTCCTGGAAGATCCGGAAGATCGCTGTGGACCGGTCGGGATCAACGGCGATCTCCTCGGGAACGATGGTGAGTCCGCATCGGATGCCGGTACGGTTCTGGAACTCCTCCGCCTGCCATTCGATCGCGGCAGCCAGGCCGAGATCGTCCAGGAGGCGCGGGCGCAGCGCGGTGATCATCCGCTTTACCGATCTGATGGTCCCGTCGATGCGGGTCAGCATGCTGCCAATCGTGGCGTTCGCCCGGGTGTCTTCAGGGGGAAGATCGTTCCTCAGCAATGAGAGGTGCAGTTTCAGGAGGGTCAGCGCCTGGCCCAGCTCGTCGTGGATTTCCCGGGCCAGCCCCTTGCGCTCCTCCTCCCGGACGGTCTGCAGGTGCGCAGAAAGGCTGCGCAGTCGCTGTTGTGAGAGGTGCAGTTCCACTTCCGCGCGCCGGCGCTCCGCCACCTCCGACTGGAGCTCGCGGGTATGGAGCATGGTGCGCTCCGCCATGCTGTTGAATGTCGCGGCGAGCATCCCGATCTCGTCTCTCGTGGCCACTTCGGCGCGGAAAGCCAGATCCCCCTTCCCGAACCGTTCCGTGGCTGCGGCCAGCGCCAGAATCGGCCCGGAAATCGTGCGTGCAATGACAACCGCAACGATTGCCGAAAGGAGGAGGATGCCCAGCCCCAGAAGGATGAGCCTCTCACGGAGAGCCAGCACGGGCAGGAACGCTTCGCTGGCGTCGATCTCGGCAAGGATAACCCACCGGACGCCGGGTATGTGCAACGGAGCATAGCTGCTGAGAACCTGGATTCCCCGGTAGTCGTGAACAACGGTGGTATTGGTCTGCCCGCGCAGCGCTTCGATGGCAGCGGAGGTGCGCACTTCCTGGAGCAGGATGGAGGTCCGGCGCAGCCGGATCGTCTCGATCAGCGTTTCATCGGTGCCGGTCTTTCGCAACCGCCGGAAATACTCTTCCGGCTCCTGAATATAGAACCGCGAATCCGTCCGCATGGTGAAATCCGATCCGACGATGTACGTCTCCCCGGTCTTTCCGAGCCCCTCCGCCTGCCAGTTGTTCGCCGAGGTCATCACCTGGTTCACCAGCGCGATGGGAATCTGAAAGATCAGCACCCCTCGTATCCGCCCGTCATCCATAACCGGGGCGGCGATGAATGACACCGGGGGAGCGGTGGGGGACGCGGGATACGAGGCGAAGTCCGCCAGCGCCGCCGTGTCGGTCCTCGATGCCCCGCGCACGCGCGAGAACACCTCGGCAATCGAGGTTGTGCGGAACGGCCCCGAAACCAGGTCGGTGGAAAAATCGGGCCTGCGAAGCGCGGAATAGACCACCTGTGCCGATTCCGCATCCACAAGATACAGATCGTCGTATCCGAAACGCCGCCGATAGCTTTCGAGCAACGGATGGTACCGCTCGAACATGCGACGATAGGCGGCAACCCCGCCACCCGTCTCTGTTGCGGACCCGGCGACGGAACGTGCCAGAATACGCCGATCCTCCCGGGCGATTCGCCGATAGGCATCAACGAACCCCCTCATGGCATCAACGGCCATCCGGTCTTCCGAGAGGGCCACCACCTGATTCCGCACCTGCTGGAAGTAGAGCTCGATCTGCCGCTTCTTGGTCTCACGGATCGACGTCAGACGGTCGAAGGTAATGCTCTCGATCGCCTCGCGGGCGCTCTCGAACGCCTGCCAGCCCGTGACGGCAATCGCAAGCAACCCAATCAGCAGAAAAGACAACTGAAGCTTGGTCTTCAGCTTGAGGGTGGACAGGATGGGAACCCAGGTCATGATGGCTGCGCAGAAGTTCCGGGTCTGGAACAATACGCAATTCACCGGCGTACTCCAAATGGGACCTTGCCCCCCGACTCCGTCTTTGCAAAACGATACTACGTCGGGGCAGGCAGGACAATCAGAGCCAGTACAGGAGAACACTCACACAAGAGCGCCGGGTTCTTGAGATGGCAACATGAGTGATTGCACCTGGGAATCGGCCTCTTCTTCGTTGTGGAGAATGATTATCTCTTCCCGTAGCTTACGTGCAATAGCAGAGGGAACGATCGAGAGGAGGGCTTGCGATGGCAACAGCACGCCAGTTTACGGCGATCATTGAGCGGGAAGACGATTCTTACATTGCGCTTTGTCCCGAACTCGACATCGCGAGCCAGGGAGCAAGCGTTGAAGCTGCGCGCCTGAACCTCAAGGAAGCGATAGAGCTCTTTTTCGAAGCTGCTTCTCCTGAGGAAATTCGTGAACGGCTTCATGATGAGATCTTTATCACCCGCCTTGAGATAGCCGTTGCCTAAACTCCGCATACTCTCCGGCCGAGACGCCTGTCAGATACTCTCCCATCACGGTTTCGTGGAGGTGCGACAACGAGGCAGTCACGTTGTCACGCAGAAGAGGGTTCCCGGCTCGACCATGACAGTTCCCGTCCCCAACCACGCTGAGATCAAGCGTGGACCGCTCAAATCGACAATCCGCCAGTCGCAATTGCCCGCGAGCGAGTTCGAGGGGTAGGCCGAACGGGGGGGATGTCCCATTCTCAGTTGATCTTGGCAGACGAGCATCCTGAGGTTCGGACGGCCGTTGTGAGTTAGGCTGCCTGCATCTCCCGCTTGTGGTAGTTCTCCAGGGACGCGACCAGAACAGACATGTACCGACATCCCTTGATCCTGCGGAATTGACTCTGCGCGGTCAGCTAAGCAACGGGAGGTTCTCCTCCGGTGGTACAGCCCCTTACGGTTACCACCGTGTTGCCGTCAATCTAAAGTCTGGGGTAGAGAGGGTCCTGCGGGACGGTGACTGGTGCGTGAAGAAACAGGAAAAGGTCTACTGGGTGCTTGGTGATTCGGGAGAGATAGACACCATTCGGTTCATCTTCGAACGGCGCGCGAAGGGGATAGCCTATGTTGTCATCGCAAAGATGCTGAACGACCTTGGTACTGCCTGTGCAAGGAGAGGGAAGTGGCGTAACAAAGACCAGAAGTGGAGTTCAGGGACGATCAGGAGCATCCTTGAAAACCCAGCATATTACGGAGCACGAGCTTACAACCGGAACTCATCCAGCAAGATCGTTGCTAGGTGACCGTCTGAGTAAGCAGTTCTATTGAGTTGGATTCCCGTGAAGCGCTGCTGAGTACGGATCACGGGCTCAGTTCATTGACAACCGACCGTAGCTTGATCAGGTGGCCAGAATGAGGTTCCGTCTCTCTGGGTCCTGGAGGCATGCTTTGAACAACTTCCTCAGGTTGTGCACCGTACTTACCAGGAACCACTCGGCTCGCACCTTCGGATGACCTCTGAGATTGAACTGCCTGAACCCGAGCGCGTGTTTGATCTGACCGATGGGGGGCTCGACGATGGCCTTGCGTCTGGCGTACACTCGCCTGCCTTTGAGGGTCCGGACCTTCCGCCTCATCAGGTCCCGGAGAGTGAGACCACTCGGGATCCGCCCCCGGGGTGGGGGACCATCCGGCAGACCATGACGCTCTCTGCTGCAGGCGATGTAGGCATCGATCCTTCGCTTCTTCAGGTAGGCAAGGTTCTCCGTGCTTGCGTATCCCGCGTCGGCTGTGAAGACACGCGGCTTGCGAGGAAGCTGGCGGACCATGTACTTGAGTTGAGACTCGTCCGTGGGGCTGTTCGAGACATCCGTTGCTACGATGATCTGATGTCCGCTATCCACGGCAACTTGAGCGTTGTAGCCCTGTATGAACGTCTTCTGATAGGGCATGATCCGCGAGTCGGGATCAGTGAAGTTCCTCTGCGCACGGTCCGGGGGCGTTTGCTTCCCTGTCCTGGGGTCCTTCACGCTCTTTGCTTTGGCCATCGGAGGACCAGCGGGAGGATCGTCATCCTTGTTGCGCCTGGCTTCTTCCTCCAGGGCCCGTTTGGCCTCCAGGATCCTGGCCAATCGGGTCTCACGGTGGACGAGTTCCTCGGGCAGCTCATCGCCCCGCTTGTCAGGTCCGTACTTCTTGTCTTCCCGCTTGTCGGTCCTGTCTGCTTCCTTCATCAAGCGGGCGATCTCCTGCTCCAGACGGCTCTGCTCTTGCTGCATGCGCAGATAGCTCATGGCCTTGTGCTTTGACGCGTTGGCCTTCACCTTCGTCCCGTCCAGCGCGATGTTGCCGAAGTGCACCAGTCCTGCCTTCCGGCAGAGGGTAAGGACCTCGGCAAACAGGTGTTTCAACGATTCCAGGTGTCGTCTGCGGAACTCGCTGATCGTTCGGAAGTCTGGCCCATTGTTGGCTGCCAACACCCGGAAGGCGACATCCTCCTGGCAACGCTTCGCCAGCTTCCGCGAAGACCAGATGCCGTTCGCATAGCCGTACATGAGGATCCCCGTCATCATCTTCGGGTGGTACGGCGGATAGCCCCGTTCCTCACGCTCATAGACGCTCGTAATGGGGCTCAGGTCAATCTTCTCGAGAACCTCTCTGAGAAAGAACACCATATGCTCCTTCGGCAGCCAGTCGATCAGCGAGGGAGGCATCAGGAACATCTGGTCTGGTTCGTACGGACGGTATGTCTTGCTCATCGCTCGTGCAGT
>JBAVEL010000037.1:47500-105078 GCA_049587715.1 Bacteroidota bacterium | reverse complement strand
GTCCCGTGCCGTCCCGGCCCCCGGGCGGCGCATGCGGCGCATCCTGGGCCCAAAGGAGAGCCGCCTCCAGCAGACAAGCCGCCAGGAGGAACGCGGTGCGCCCTGCCTGCACGCGCATCCTACGGGGTGATCCCGGGCTCATCATGGAAGGGCCGGTCCCTGTCTGTGAAGTCGGGCCTGTAGATCCGGTCCGCGCCGTACTCCTGGATCCAACCCTCCGCGAAGGCGAGCTCATCCAGGACCGCCACCACGCGCTCGTATTCGCTCTCCCTCAGCACCCGCGCCAGGAGGGGGAACTCCGCAGCCCTGTGGGCGGGATAGTACTGGGACATGATGCTGAGGGGCACCTCCGCCCCCAGCTCCTTCCGGATCCAGCGGAGGGCTTCGCGGCTTCCCCCCAGGTCGTTGGGAAGCACCAGGTGCCGGATGATGAGGCCGCGCCGGATTGTTCCGTCGGGACCCGGGATGAGGCGCCCCCCCACCTGCCGGTGCATCTCCCGTATCGCCGTCCGGGAATGGCGGGGGTAGTCCCGCACGCCCGAGTAGGCGAACCCGGCATCGGCGTCCATGTACTTCAGGTCGGGAAGATAGACGTCCACGATTCCATCCAGGAGCCGGAGCACTTCGAGGGAGTCGTACGCGTTCGTATTGTACACCAGGGGAAGGCGGAGTCCCCCCGCGGCGGCCAGATCCAGGGCCGCCACCACCTGGGGAACAAAGTGCGTGGGAGAAACAAATCCGATGAGGTGGCAACCCCGCTCCTGGAGGGAGAGCATCAGCTCCGCCAGGCGGGCGGAGGAAACCTCCCGGTCCCCCTCTCCTTCGGCCCCCTGGCTGATCAGGTGATTCTGGCAGTAGACACAGCGGAGGTTGCACCGTCCGAAAAAGATGTTCCCCACCCCCCGCGTTCCCGACAGGGGGGGTTCCTCCCCCATGTGGGGTGTGGCCGCCGAGACGATCGGACGCAGGCCCGCCCCGCAGCATGCCCCGGGGTTCCGCCGCCGGTCGGTGCCGCACATGTTGGGACAGAGACAGCAGGGGCTCAGCATCTCCTCCAGGAGCAGGGCACGGCGGGCCAGCTCTCCGGACCGGGAAAGCGCCAGGTAGGAGGGTTCCGCCCCGTGCGCGGGGCCGCCTGGGGCCGCCGCCCGGACGGGAGGCGCTTCAGGGAGCATTCAGGAATGCCTCCGGTTTCCGGACCCGGCCCATGCTCCGGCCCAGGAAGCGCTCCCCCAGCTCCGCAAACCGGGCCGGTATGTCGCTGACGAAGAACTGCAGGTGCGGCTGATCCCCGCTGGGGTTCCTCAGGCCGCCCCCGTCCAGCATGCGCTCCGTCTCCAGGGCCACGGCTTCCCCGGAGTCGATCAGCACCACTCCCTCTCCCACAGCGGCCTGGATGGCCCCCCGGAGCAGCGGGTAATGGGTACACCCCAGAATCAGGGTGTCGATCTTTTCCAGGGTCAGGGGGAAGAGATACTCCCGCGCGACGAGCGTTGTGACGGCGTGCGCCTCCCATCCCTCTTCCGCCAGCGGAACGAACAGAGGGCATTCCCGGAGGAAGACCTCCAGGGAGGGATCCCGCCGCCGGAGGGCATGGAGATAGGCGTTGCTCCCGATGGTGGCACGGGTGCCGATAACCCCGACCCTGCGCCTCCGGCTCGAGGCCGCAGCCGCATCGGCGCCCGGCTGGATCACCCCCAGCACCGGCACGCGCGCCCGCTTCTGCACCACATCCAGTGCAACGGAGGAAACCGTGTTGCAGGCCACCACCACCATCTTCACGCCGCGGGCAATCAGAAAATCCGTGTCCTGTGCCGCATAGTCCCGGACCACCTGGGGGGATTTCGGGCCGTAGGGAACGCGCGCGGTGTCCCCGAAGTACACGATGTTCTCCCGGGGAAGGTGCCGGATGAGGCTCCGGACGACCGTCAGGCCTCCGATGCCGCTGTCGAAGACCCCGATAGGGCGCGTGTCGCCCTGGTTCGGCGCAAGCATGGTCTGGTGAATATATCCAATGCACCAGGGAATAGCAACGCGCCCTTGAGGATGGGCGCCGAAACCGATACCATGCACCCTCCTCCCCCACAGTCCGGAAGAAGCCCATGCCCATGGAACAGAAGACCCTCGTCCGCAGGGCCGTGCAGGAAGACGGCCCCTGTCTCCTCCGCCTGGTGGAGGAGCTGGCGCGCTACGAGAAACTCAAGGCCCCCGATGCCGAGGCCCGAAGCCGGCTTCTCGCCGACCTGTTCGGTCCGAGCCCCCGGCTGGAAGCCCTCGTGGGGTTCTCCCGGGGGGTGCCGGCGGGGTACGCATTCTTTTTGGAAACCTACTCCAGCTTCCTTGCCCTTCCCACGCTCTACCTGGAGGACCTCTTCGTCCTCGCGGATCACCGGGAGTCGGGCCTCGGGTCGGATCTGTTCCTCGCCGCCGCCCGGGAGACCCGGGCCCGAGGATGCGGCCGCATGGAATGGGCAGTCCTGGACTGGAACACGCTCGCCATCCGGTTCTATGAGAGACGGGGAGCCAGGCACATGAAGGAGTGGCAGCTCTGGCGGTTGACGGCGGGGGAAATGGACGCCCTGCTCGGTGGCCGCCCTTCCACGGGGTGACGGGGGGCGGAAACAGTCCTTCTTGCTTGTTTTTCCCTGTTCTGCTATATTGGAATCCTGCTGGAAGAACGCCTTCCGGTCCGTCTGTTTCACAATCGCCCGTATTCCGTATGTCCATCGCCGTGCGCGCCCTGACGAAGTACTACGGGGAGCAGAAGGCCATCGAGGACATCTCCTTCGACGTCCGGACGGGGGAGATCCTGGGATTTCTCGGCCCGAACGGGGCCGGCAAGACCACCACGATGAAGATCATCACATGCTACATGCCCCCCAGTTCGGGCTCCGTGGAGGTGGACGGACTGAGCATCGCGGATCGCTCCCTGGAGGTGCGCCGGAGGATCGGGTATCTGCCCGAGATGAACCCCCTCTACTGGGACATGAACGTGCTGGACTATCTCCGCTACGCCGCCGCGCTGCACGGCATGGAGCGCCGGGCGACGCCCTCGCGCATGAAGGAGATGGTGCACGTGTGCGGGCTGGAGGCCGTACGGCACAAGGACATCGGGGAACTCTCCAAGGGATACCGGCAGCGCGTGGGCCTGGCGCAGGCGATGATCCACGATCCCGATGTACTGATTCTGGATGAGCCCACCAGCGGGCTGGACCCCAATCAGATCGTGGAGATCCGGAACCTGATCAGGCAGCTCGGCCGGGCCAAGACCGTGATTCTCTCCACGCACATCCTGTCGGAGGTCCAGGCAACCTGCGACCGTGTGCTGATCATCCACGCGGGGGGAATCGTGGCGGACGGCACACCCGACCAGCTCCGGCGGGAGTTCCAGGGGGGGGACCGGCTGACGCTGGAGCTGAAGGCGCCGGGAAGCGACCCCCTGGAGAACATGGCCCCCCGGCTGAGGTCCCTGGGCGGCGTCTCGGGCGTGGAGCTTCTGGCACACGAGGGTGGCGTCTTCCGCTTCGGCATCCGGGTGGAAAAGGGCTCGGACGCACGGGAAGCCCTGTTCCGGCTTGCGGTGGCAGAGGGGTGGGCCCTCCTGGAACTCCACCGCTCGGTGACGAGTCTGGAAGAGGTGTTCCACAAGCTCACGACATCATGAAGAATCCCCCGGCAACCCGCCCGCGCCCGGCTTTGGTGGGGGTGCGGCGCACAAGGAGCAACCTTCGATGACGGCACTGCGCATGATCCTGCCCATCTTCCGGCGGGAACTCCGGTCCTACTTCCATTCCCCCATCGCCTACGTGGTCATCGTGGTGTTTCTGGCCATCGTGGGGTGGTTCTTCACCCAGAACCTGTTCCTGGACAACGTGGCGAGCCTGCGGATGGTCTTCGAGCTTGTCCCGCTGGTGTTCCTGTTCTTCGCCCCGGCCATCACCATGCGCCTTCTGGCGGAGGAGCGGAAGTCGGGCACGCTGGAGCTCCTGGCCACCAAGCCCGTGCGGGACGGGGAGATCGTGGCGGGGAAGTTCCTGGCCGCATGGGCCCTTCTGGCGGCCGCCCTCGTTCCCACGCTCCTGTACCTGGTCACGATGCTCTTCATCGGGGATATCGATCCGGGCCCGGTCGTGACGGGATACCTGGGGCTCCTCCTGGCGGGCGGCGTGTATCTCTCCCTGGGCCTTCTGGCCTCGAGTTTCACGGAGAACCAGATTGTGGCCTTCATCCTGGGCTTCCTTTTCTGCTTCGCCCTCTTCATGGCGGACAAGGTTCTTCCCTATTTGCCCGAGGGGGTGGGTTCCACTGTGGAGTTTCTGGGTGTGGATTATCACTTCTCGAGCATCGCCCGGGGGGTCATCGACACGCGCAACATCGTCTACTTTGCCACGGTGATGACCCTCGCGCTCCTGTTTTCCACTCTCTCTCTCGAACGACGGAAGTGGTGAGAATGCCATGCGCCACGCATCGCTGAAGAAGAAGGCCCTCCTGAGTGCCGGCGCCGCGCTGGCGCTGGCCGTGCTGGCCAACATCGTGTCGGTCCGTCTCTTCGGGCGGCTGGACATGACGCGGGGGGATCTCTTCACCCTCTCCGAGGCCAGCCGGGAGCTGATGCGGAACCTGGACGACCGGCTCACGGTCCGGGCATACGTCACCGAAGACCTCCCCCCGCCCTACAGCAGCTACCGCCGGGCCCTGCTGGACAAGTTGAACGAATACCGGGCCTGGGCGGGGGGCAAACTCGAGTTTCAGTTCATCGATCCGTCGGGGGAGAAGGGGGAGCAGGAGGCGGCCCAGCAGGGAATCGCGCAGGCGCAGGTGCAGGACATCCAGGAGGACAAGTTTGAGCTGAAGCGGGCCTACATGGGGCTCGTCTTCCTCTACGAGGACCGCCGCGAGGTCATCCCGCTCGTACAGAACATCGGCTCGCTGGAGTATGATATCAGCAGCACCATCCGGCGCCTCGTCTCCACGGTCCGGAAGAAAGCGGCCTTTTCCTCGGGCCGCGGAGAGCCCCCCCTTACGGAGCTGACCAGAATCCAGCAGGCGGTGGGCCGCCAGCACGAGGTGACCTCCGTGGACCTGGACGGAGAGGGACCCATTCCGCAGGACGTGGCGGCGCTCGTGGTGATGGCCCCGCGGGAACCTTTCTCCGAGAAGGCCAGATTCCGGCTGGACCAGTACCTCATGCACGGGGGAAGAATCGCATTCCTGTTGAACAAGGTGGATGCGGATCTGGACCAGAGGTTCGGCCGCACCCTGGAGCTCAACATCGAGGACATGCTGGAGACATACGGCCTGCGCCTGAATCCCGATCTGGTGCACGACGCACAATGTGCACGCGTAACCATCGTCCAACAGCGGGTGGGTTTCTTCCATCCCCATCTTCCCCTCGTCAGCGGGTTCAGCCGGGACAACATGATGGTCAAGGACCTGCAGGGGGTTGTGCTTGTCTTCGCCAGCTCCGTGGACACCACCGAGCTCGCCTCCCGGGGCCTGAAGGGAGAGGTGCTCATGAGGTCTTCGCGGCAGAGCGGAAGACAGAGGCAGTTCTTCTCACTTGACCCGCAGGGGTTGAGAGATGCCGATTTCGGAGAGGATGGAATACCTCTCGGGATCGCAGTAACGGGACGCTTCCGGAGCCATTATGCGTCCCGGCCCGCGCCGGCGGACACAACGCCGGGCGCTCCGCTGCCCGAGGTGAAGGAGGAGAGCCCCGAAACCCGTGTGATTCTGATCGGAGACGGGGATTTTCCGCGGGACAACTATACGGTCAACAAGGACAACCTCACCCTCGTTGCCAACATGATCGACTACCTGGCCGACGACGCCGGCCTGATCACGATCCGCTCCAAGGACGTGAATCTCCCCCCCCTGGACCAGCTCTCCGACGGGGCCCGGAAGGCGCTGAAATACGGGAACCTTGTTCTCCCGCCGGCGGCGGTCATGCTCTTCGGCCTGCTCCGCTGGCGTCTGCGCAAGGCGCGCAGGAAGGCAATGGAAATCAGCTGAGGGGCCGACCATGACCCGCAGATCCGTTTTCACTCTCGGCGCCATCGCGGTACTGGCGCTGGCGGCCTGGCTGCTGATGCGGCAGCCGGGAGAGACAAGCAGCGATACCTCCGGGGGAGAACTCCTCGCCTTCTATGACTCCGCCGCCGTGGACCGTCTGGAAATCCGCACGCGGGAGGGGGAGGCGGTGCTGGAGAAATCGGCGGGGGGCTGGATGCTGGCGCATCCCGTGCGGTATCCGGCCGACCCGGAGGCGGTGGCCGCCGCCCTGGGAAAGGGGAGGTCTGTCCGGCTCACGGCCCTGGTGTCCACCAACCCCGCCAAACAGCACCTGTTCCTGGTGGATTCCTCGGGAACGCTCGTGCGGGTATTCGAGAAGGGAACCCTGAAGGCCGCCTTCCGCGTGGGGAAACCGGGACCGGGATTCACCGAGACGTTCGTCCGGCGGGAGGGAACGGACGAAGTATACCTGGGCGGAGATCTCCTGGGTTACACCTTCGGTCGCGCTCCCCTGGAGTGGCGCGACAAGACGGTGTTCTCGGCTGCGCGGGAGGCCATCCGGGAGGTCCGGTACCGGTACGGCGACACGCTCTTCACCCTGGCGCTCACCGACAGCGTCTGGCGCGTGGATTCACTGCCGGCGGCTCCGGGCACCGTGCAGCCTGTGCTGGATGCCCTCGCGAAATTCCAGGCCGACAGGCTGATCGATACGGCCGTGACCGCCCCCCCTCCGCTCCGTGCCGTCATCGAGGCGGCGGGTGTGCAGATCCGGTTCCACCCCGATGCCGCATCGGGGATCTACTTCGTACAGAGCTCCCGCTCGGCCCAGTGGTTCGGAGTCCAGAGCTGGCGGGCCGAGCAGGTGCTGAAGCACGTCTCCTGGTTCTCCCCCGGGAGATAGCCCCGCCGACGGCTATCTCTTTCCCCGCCGGGGCGGTTGTTCAGGCGCCCGATCGGGGCGGGCGGAGCGACTGTCGCCGGGAGAGACTCCCGATTGCCGGGCATCTCTCTCCCCCTCCCGGACATCCGGCACGCTCTTCTCGGGCGGCGCCGAGCGCTCCATGGAGAGATCCCGGGGAGTTGCACTCCGGGGCTCGGGGCGCGGCGTTCTCATGGTCTCCCCGGGCCTTCTCCCGCCAGGGCCGGTATCCCGGTCCCCGGGGACCCAGCCGGGACTCCGCTCGGGAGACCGACCCTCCGGCGAAGTCCGCTCCCGCGCTGACCCCGCATCCGAGGGGGGATTTCCCCCCCGTGCGGGGGGGAGTGCGCGGGGCTCAGGGCGCGGCGTTCTCATTGTCTCCCCGGGCCTTCTCCCGCCGGGGCCGGCATCCCGGTCCCCGGGGGTCCAGCCGGGACTCCGCTCGGGAGACCGACCCTCCGGCAACGCGAGTCCCCGTTCCCGCTCGGGCTCCCGCGCTGACCCCGCATCCGACGGGGAACTCCCCTCCTGTGCGGGCGGCACGGCGCGAGGTTCCAGCACGATCCTCCTTCCCCCCGAGGGGGCCGCGGGGCGGGTGGCCTCGTCCTTTACGGCGCGCAGCTCGGGCCGGAATACCCGCACCGCTTCGCCTGAGCGGCCGGGAACGAGGCTCTCGCCCTCGTGCTCCGCATCCACGAGGTATGTCCGGGGAACGGGGGCACCTGCAGCCGCTTCCACGGCGCTCCGTTCGGGACCCCGGAGGAGGACCCTTCCGCGCGAGACCCCGACGCTCCCGGCCGGCCGGGTGGAGCCGATGTAGCGCCTGTTCCCCTCATGACGGTGCACGTGATGGTGCACGGAGGGGATAGCCAGCATGCCGCAGTCCACGAAGGACCAGTAGAAATGCGGAGTGATCCACCGGACCCGGTAGTGGACCCCGACGGCGAAATCAAAGAGAGCGTAGGGTCCCAGGGGAGCCCATCCCACGAAGCCGTCCCCGAAGCGCCACTCCACCCACGCAGGGGCCCACTCAGAGCCGGGGATCCACACCCACCCGTAGTAGTCGTCGTAGTGCCACCTGCCGTAATGGTAGGTTGCCCAGCCCCAGGGTTCCTCCGAGAGCCAGTACCATCCCAGCTCCGTCCAGATCCACCGCCCCGCGAAATAGGGACGCCACCCCGGGTGCACCCGGATGGGCTGCCAGGCATAGAATCCGCCCTCCACAGGAATCCATCTTCCGTGGGGTTCCAGGGAGGAGTAGAAGATGCCGAAGGAGAAACCGCCGCGGGGACCCGGATGGTGTGCCAGGGCAGGAAGTGCCAGGGCCACCGCCGCTATGGTCGCACACAGGATTCTTCTCATGACTGTGCCCCTTTCGTTGTTGGCCACACAAGAGGCAGTTCAACCCATGTGCCAGATGGAGTGTGCAGGAAAAGGGGGGAAACAGGGGTGAAGCGGGAGACCACCTGTACAGAATAGTGGGCAGGAGGGGACACGCCGGAGGTCGCGCTGAGCCCCCTCCCCGGGGAACTCAGCGCACCAGAAGCCCTATGCGTGCATCCCTTCCACGTGGAGATGGAGGGAGGAATGGACAATCTCCCTGTCGCATTCCCCGCAGAGTCTCCGGGCGGGATCCTCATCCAGGAGCCGTTGCTCTATCCAGCCCTTGCATGAGAGACAGGTTCCGAAGGACCCTTCCTGCAGGCGGTCGAGCGCGCTCCTGAGTTCCTCCAGGTGAGGGTCGCTCTTGAAGGAGAGAACCATGTCGATCAGGTGGTTGTCGGGATTGCCCGAGAGGAATGACTCCCGGGATTGATCCACCGAGTAGTTCTGCTCCAGATGGTCAAAGAGCTTTGAGAGGACAAGCCGGCGCATCTTCTGCATGCTCTTGCGCATGGCAACCTCCCTCGATAGGGTTTTCCGACTTCGGTTGTGCCCCCCTGGGCTCAAGCACTTTCTTAAGTGCCGCAACCTAAAGGCATATAGCAAACAAAGAGTTAAAAGTCAACCGGAATCGGACCCACCGCTCAGAATGAGAGAAGCCGCCGGGCGGCCTCCGTCACCTTCTTCTCCTGGAGAAGGACGGCCTGCTCCAGTATCCGGGAGAAGGGAACCGGCGTATCCCTTGATCCGATGCGGGTTACGGGTGCGTCCAGGTGTCGGAAGGCATGCTCCCCCACATAGGCCGCCACCTCCCCCCCGAACCCTCCGGTAAGCTTGTCCTCGTGGACAACCAGGAGTCTGCCCGTCTTTTTCACGCTGGCCAGGACCGTATCCTTGTCCCAGGGAGCAAGAGAGCGGAGATCCACCACCTCCACGCTGTGCCCTTCTCCCGAGAGCGCCTGGGCCGCGCGCAGACACCAGTGCACCGTCGTACCGTAGGAGACCAGGGTGAGGTCCGTCCCCTCCCTGCGGATCCGCGCCTTCCCGAACGGCACGTAGAAGTCCGGCCCCGGATGGGGGGCCTTGGCAAAGAACTGGTTGTAGAGGAACTTGGGCTCCAGGAAGAGTGTCACACCCCGGTTCCTCAGCGCCGCGCGGAGCATCCCGATTGCGTCATCCGCGAAGGCGGGGACCACCACCCGGAGTCCGGGCAGGGAGGTAAACACGGCCTCCAGGTTCTGCGAGTGATACAGCCCCCCGCCGATGTACCCCCCCGAGGCGAGGCGGATCAGGATGTTGGGCACGAATTGCCCGTTGGAGCGGTAGTAGTCGTGGGAACACTCGATCAGCTGCTCCATCGCCGGCCAGAAGTAGTCGGCGAACTGGGCTCCCTCCACAACCACCCGGATGTCCTCCGCATAGCGGCTGAACCCGTTGGCCGTGCCCAGAATGAAGTCCTCGGCGATCGGGGCATTGAACACCCTCTCCCGCCCGAACTCCTGCTGCATCCCCTTGGTCAGGTTGAAGACACCCCCCTTTTCCCGCGAGGCCACGTCCTGACCCCAGAGATAGGTGCGGGGATTCAACCGGAACTCCTCCTTCAGGGTCTCATTGATGGCCTCCCGCAGGGTGGGCTGGCGGGTCAGGTCGGGGGGGGAGAGCGGTTCTGTAACGGCTCCCCGCGGAAGGACTTCCCCGGGGAGGAGGAAGCGCTTCACGGTCCCGGGATCCGGATCCGGGCCCGCCTCCGCCCGCGCGGCAGCCTCTTCCAGGAGGGCGCCGTTGCGCTCCTCGATCCGGCGTATGTCGGCTTCCGCGACTCCTTCCTGCCCCAGCAGATAGGCCCGGAGGCGGGGAAGGGGATCGCGTGTGCGCGCCGCGGCCAGCTCTTCGGGGGAGCGGTACAACTCGTGCCTGTCGGAGTTGCTGTGGGCGTGGATGCGGACGCAGTCTGCGTGGACGATGGCGGGCCCGGACCCGCTCCGCACGTAGGCCATCGCCTCCTCCATGCCCCGCCGGGAGTCGAACACGTTTGTGCCGTCACAGCGGACGACGGCGAGGTTCCGCAGACCCGAGAAGTTGTCGGCCACACAGGGGCTGACCGAGTTCTCCTCGATGGGGACGGAGATCCCGTACCGGTTGTTCTGGATGACGAAGATCACTCCCAGGGTCTCCCGGGCCGCCCCCGCAATCGCTTCGAAGACGTATCCCTCGGAGGCGGAGGAATCCCCGAAGCTTGCGTAGGCGATCTCGTCCGTTCCGTGGCGCCGCACCGCCCGCGCCAGCCCGGAGGCATGCAGCGCGTGGTTGCCCGTTGCGGAGGAGACATTCTGGATCCGCAGGGAGGGCTTGGCAAAGTGGTTGCTCATATGCCTGCCCCCCGAGGCCACGTCTCCGGCCTTGGACAGACCGTTCATGATGATCTCTTCGGGGGTGATGCCGGCCGCAAGACACGTGAGCAGGTCCCGGTAATAGGGAAAGAGGAAGTCCCTTCCCTGCCGGAAGGCAAGCCCGAGAGCAAGCTGGATGCCGTCGTGACCGGCGAAGGAGGCGTGGTACGACCACCCCCGCCCCTGCCGGACGTAGCCGTCGGCCCTGGTGTCGAGCATGCGGCCCAGGTGCACCAGCTCGTACCACCCAAGCAGGGTCTCCCGCCCGGGGCGGAGGCCAAGGTCATCCAGGTGTTTCATCTCCGGAACGGGGTCCGGAGAGGGTGCGGCGCCTTTGTGTTCCATCATGTCAGGTGTGTTCCGTCCCGGCCGCCCCGTTTTTCTCCCTCCATCCAACAACCGGGGGGGCGAAAAAATTCCATGGATTCCGCCCCCGTCAGAGGGCCTCCGCGTCGGCTGCCGGCATCCAGCCCACCTTCCCGTCCGCGATGCGAACCTCCATCCAATCCCCCACGCGGTTCAGGATCCGGACCTTGGCGCCTCCGTGCAGCACGAACGCATCGGTGCTCCCCTCCTCGGGGGAGTTCTTGAGCGTGGTCAGCCCCGCGGTAACCACCGCCGTCTCGGCGCGGCCCTCCACACGGATCTTCAGGATTGTGAGGGCGAGGAACAGCACACACAGCGCGGCGGCCGCCCCCCCGCCGAAGAAGAGCATCCTGCGCGTCCGGTATCCCCCCGCCAGAAGGAATGCGCCGTAGCAGCCCGCCGAGGCCGCGAGAAACCCGTAGGCCAGCCAGGTCCGGGCATCGGCCGTCAGACGGGCGTCCACCTCGTCCCGGTATTCCTCCAGAGCCAGGCGCGGCATCTCTTCGATCCTGTCGGGCACCTGCTGGGAGGCAAGCTGGAGGTTATGGAGAATATCCTCGTCGCCCGGCGCCAGTCGTCTGGCCCGCTCATAGTGAAGGATGGCCCGCGGCAGATCCCCCATCCTGTAACAGGCGTTGCCGAGGTTGAAGAAGAGGGAGGCGCTTTCATACCCCTCCGCCACGAGCCGCTCATAATGGCCGCGCGCCTCCTCCATGCGCCCCTCCCGGTAGAGGCGGTTTCCCTGTTCGAAGACATCCTCGGGCGCCCCTGCCACCGCTCCGGAGGCCGCCGCGATCAGAAGCAGGATAAGACGAAGCTTCACGGGAGGCTCCTTTCAATCCGATCCAGCACCCGGCGCGCCTCATCGGTCCTTTGCCGCCCGGCGGCGGACCCGGAAGCAGGAGGGGCGAACCTCTCCTGCTCACACCGCTCCAGGAGCTCCCTCAGTGCCGCAGCCGCCCCCGGATCCCGGGACCGCGCTTCCAGCTCCGCGGCGGCCCTCTCCAGGGACATCTCGGCGGGCGGAATCCCCAGCCGGTCCCCCAGGTAGGTCCAGAGCGCCCGGGCCACACAAGAGGAGACCTCCGCCGTCCCCGCCTCCCTCAACCGCCGGCGGGCCGTCCGGTAGGCCTTCCGGCTCCTGGTGCCGGCCTCATCGCTCCGCTCTTCTCTCCTTTTCCGGGCCGCCACAAAGGCCGCAGCCCATCCCCCCGCCGGCAGGGCGAGCAGAAGAAGAAACAGCGGGTCCCTGTACACATACTCCCCCTTCCGCCGGAGGCCGTCGTCGGCCAGCCGGATATAGCGGATATCGCGGCTGAGCAGGGTCACGTCTTCGCGCCGGTCTCCCGGGGAAGACTCCGCCCGGGGGGCGGCTCCCGGCTCCACGGTGAGTTCCAGGGGAGCCGACCGGAGCGTGACATACTCCCCGCGCGCCGGGTCGAAGAAGACAAACGTCACCGGACGCAGGGTCTTCCGTCCCGGATAGCGGGGGATCATGAGGTACTCGAATGTCTTGCTTCCGGCGATCTTCCCCTCCCGGCGGGTGATGTTCTCGGTCACCTTCGGGGCGTACTGCTCGAAGTCGGGGGGAAACTCCACCGCCGGGGACTCCAGGAGTTTCAGGTTCCCGGCCCCGCTGATCGTGATCCGGAGGCTGACGGGTTCATCCGCCCGGACGGTCTTCCGGTCGGTCTCGGTGCTCATGGCGAACCGTCCCACGGCTCCCCCGAAGCCCGCGGGGGCTCCCCCCGGGAGGGGATCCACGCGGATTTTCAGGGGCTCGCTCGCGACAGTCGTGTTGACGGTGCGGCCGAACGGATCCTGGAAGAAGGAATCCAAGGGGTCGAAGAGCCGGCGGGACTGCACCTGGACGGTCGCCTGCACTTCCATGGGGCTGATTTCCAGATCGCCCGACTGGGTGGGGAAGAGCGCCATCTTCCGGATAACACCCACCCGGTACTGCCTGCCGTCCACGGTCTCCGTGGCGAGGGTGATGTTCCGGGGGTTCTCCACGTCCTCGCCCCAGAACCCCTTCATGGCGGGGTTCTTCTGGACTGCATAGTTGCTGACGGAGACGCGGGTGTAGAGTTTGAAGGTCAGGTTCACCTGCTCCCCCTGGATGAGGCGGCTCCGGTCCACGGAGGCACGGAGGAAGATGTTCCCCTCCAGCTGGGATTCCGCCCCGCCGCCTCCTCCCTGCGGGCCTGCCGGGGGGGAGGAGCGCCCCGCTCCCTGCACCACCTCGATCGTGAGGGGCTGCGACCGCAGCACGCTCCCTGAAACCTCGATGGAGGCCGCTCCAATCGTGAACCTGCCCGGCTCCTTCGGCTGGAGCACATAGGCATACGAGACGGAGGAGGACACCGCGCCGTTGACAAACTGCATGCTGGAGGACTGGTTGGGGCCCGCCATGATGTGGAACCGGCTCAGATCGGGGAGCTGCAGGTTCTTTCCTCCCCCCATCCCGGCGTTGCCGAGCACGAAGGAGAGCGAGAACTGCTCCCCGAGCGCCACCTGATTCCTGTCCACGCTCGCCTCGAAGGTCGCATCGGCTGAGCGCGCAACCGTTGCGCCGGCCGCAAGGGCCGCCGCAAGCACACACACGCACACCCTCCGTGTGTTCATGACCTACCAGTCCTTCTCCGAGCGGGCCCGGACGGCCTTCCGGGCCCGGATCTTCTTCTGCACATCCCGTTCGCTGTTCTTCAGGACTTCCAGGATGCGCTCTGCGTCTTTCCGGGAGATGCTCTGCTCCCTCTCCCCGGCCTGCTCCCCGGGGGAGCGACCATCCCTCTCCTCTGATCCCCCGCCCTCTTCGGGCTCCTTCCCTCCCTGATCCTGCTTCTGCCCCTCCTGCCGGTCCTTCTCCCCCTGCCGGCTCTCCCCGCCGCCTTCCTGCTGCTCGGGGTTCCCGGCCTGCGTCTGCATTCTCCGGAGGGCATAGGAGAGATTGTACTTTGTCTCCATATCGTGGGGGTTCCGCTTCAGGGCCTCGCTGTAGGCGCCCGCGGCCTCCCTGTACTTCTGCTGCTCCATGAAGGAGTTGCCGATATTGTGCCAGGCGTGCGCGCGGGTCCGGGGCTCCGCGGCCGTTTGCGCGGCGGCCTCGAACTCCCGGATTGCCTCATCGTGCCGTCCCTGCCTGGCGAGGGCGTCCCCGAGGTTGAAGCGGCCCTGCACCAGCGTGTTCTCCCTCTCCAGGGCCTTCCGGTAGCTCCGCTCGGCGTCGGCGAACCTGCCTTCTTCGTACAGGTCATTCCCCCCGTTGATGAGTGCGCGGAGGGACTGGGCGGAAGCGGGGGGGGCACAGAAGAGGAGAAGCACCAGCCCCCCCCCAAGCGCTTTCTTCATACGGCGGTCTCCCTCCTTCCGATGGGACTGAGGAGCGCGAGCAGGCGGCTCCGTTTTTCGCCCAGCACCGCCTCCAGGGCCAGCAGCAGAATCCCCCCGGCAAGGAATGCCTGGAAGCGGTCTTCGTAGTCGGTGAAACGCCGGGCCCCGAATTCCCTCTTCTGGAGGGCGTTGATGGACGCATGGATCTCCTCCAGCTCGTCCTGGCCCGTTGTGCCCCGGACGTAGAGTCCCCCGCCCGTTTCTGCAATCCGCCGGAGGGAAACCTCGTCGAGGCGCGTCACCACCACCTTGTCCGAACGGTCCCGCTTGAAGTCCACCCTCTCGCCTGCCGCATTCGTGACGGGAATCGGAGCCCCCGCAGGGGATCCCATGCCGATGGCATACAGGAGGACCCCCTTCTGCGCCGCCTCCCGAGCGGCCCGGAAGGCATCGCCCTCGGTGTTCTCTCCGTCTGTGATGAGGACCAGGACCTTGGTGGAGGGAAGGTCGAAGTCGAAAGAAGCCAGGGCCCGGTCCACGGCAGCTCCCAGCGAGGTTCCGGGCACGGGCACCGCATCCACGTCCACGGCATCCAGGAAGAGGGCGGCCGCCCCGTAGTCGGTGGTCAGGGGAAACTGCGTATATGCCTCCCCCGCGAAGACCACCAGCCCGATGCGGTCGCCCCGGAGACGCCCGATGAGGTTTCTGATCTCCAGCCGGGCCTTCTCCAGGCGGTTCGGCCTGATGTCCTCGGCCTTCATGCTGAGCGAGACATCCAGGGCGATGAACAGGTCCACCCCCTCCTGTTTCACTTCCTCCATGCGGGTCCCCACCTGGGGGTTGGCCGCTCCCACCGCCGCCAGTGTCCAGGCCGCCGCAAGGAGCGCCCACCGCACCCTCCGCTTTGCATTGCTCCCCCCCTCCGCCATGCGGGCCAGCATTGCCGGATCCCCGAAGCGCCCTATCGCCCGCTTCCGGGCGCGGGCGGCGAGCATCGCCGCCAGCAGAAAGAGGGGAAGGGCGGCCAGAAGGTACAGGTACTCGGGATGCGCGAACCTTATCATGGGATCTTCCGCAGAAGGGTGAGCGACAGCATCCACTCCAGGGCCAGCACAGCCAGTCCCAGCAGGGCCCACGGGTAGAAGAGCTCCTCATAGGATGTATAGGAGCGCACCTCCACCCGGGTCTTCTCCATCCCGTCAATCTCCCCGTAGATCCTGCGGAGGGAACGGTTGTCGGTGGCCCGGAAATACCGCGCACCCGTCATCCGGGCGATCTCCCGCAGGGTCTTCTCGTCCACATCCACCGGAACATTCCGGTAACGGGTCCCGAAGGGGGTCTGCACCGGGTAGGGCGCCAGCCCGTGTGTTCCCACTCCGATCGTGTAGATCCGGATGCCGTAGGTCTGGGCAATCTGCGTGGCGGTCAGGGGGTCGATCTCCCCCCTGTTGTTGATTCCGTCGGTGAGCAGAATCATGACCCTGCTCTCCGAGCGGCTTTCCCTCAGGCGGTTGACGGCCTGCGCAACGGCCATGCCGATGGCGGTGCCGTCCTCGATGATCCCCGGAGCCACCTCCCGCAGGAGTCCCTTCAGGACCCCGTAGTCCAGGGTCAGGGGGCACTGCGTGAAGCTCTGGCCCGCAAAGACCACCAGCCCGATGCGGTCGCTGGTCCGCCCGTCCACAAAGCGGGCCGCCACCTCCTTGGCCGCTTCGATCCGGTTCGGCCGGAGGTCCTCGGCGAGCATGCTTCCCGACACATCCAGCACCAGGGCGATGTCGATCCCTTCGGCGTAGACGGTCTGGCCCCGCGTCGAGCTCTGCGGACGGGCGAGCGCCGCCACCAGGCAAGCCAGCACCGCCATCCGGAGTATGAACGGAAGGTGCCGGAGCCGTTCCCGCACAGTGGGGGCCGCCGTGTCGAAGACCCGCAGGGTGGAGAACCTGAAATCCGAGGCGGAGGCGCGGTTCCGCTTCAGGTACCACCAGAGGAGGAGCGGGAGTACCGCGAGCCCGTACAGGAACTCCGGATCGGCAAATGTCCAGTCAGCGACGGGCATGGGTGGGGGGGGTGGTGCGTTCCACAATGGCGTACACGATCTGCATGGCTTCCTCATGTTCCGCCACTCCCGGCCGGTGCCGGGCGAACTTGGCCAGATCGGCCATGCGGAGCAGGCGCTCGGTCTCGGAGGCGATCGGGGATTCCCCCCCGGAGGCGGCAAGAGCCCGCATGATCTCATCCGTCGTCTGCTCCAGCGCGGCAAACCCGAACCGGTTCTCGAAATACCTCCGGGCGATCTCCGTCAGCTCGGAGTAGTACTGCTTCACAAGACCCTGTTGCCAGAGCCGCTTCTCCTTCAGGAGGCCCAGCTCCTCCAGGGCGATCACATGCGCAGGCCGGGGAGGAGGCACAAAGGCGGGCTCGGAGGGCCGTCCCTTGCGGTTCTTCCACCATCGGGAGGCCAGCCACGCCGCCGCAGCCAGGGCCAGAAGAGCCGCAAGCACCGGCGCCGCCTCCGCCAGCGTAAGCGGGAGGGAGAGGGGCGGCTTCAGATCCTTGATGGGAGAGGAGGTGTCCACCTCCACGGCGCGGACCAGAAACACCAGGGAATCCGAGAGGAACGTCCGCCCCACCGTGTCGCCGGGAGCGCCGCAGACGAAGGGGAGGGGGGGAAGGACGGCCCGCCCGGAATCGTAGAAGGCCACCACCAGCTCCCCGCGGGAGCCGTCCTCCATGGGCCGCATCTCGGGGTGCCGGATCACGGCGAACCGCCCCGCCGAATCCCCGAAGGCCGGCCGGAGGGTCCATCCCGCCGGGTGGCGCGCGTGGAGATGCACGGTGATCCAGTCCCCGATGAGGAACACCGAGGAATCCGTCCGCGCCCGGACGGAGCCCGCGCCCTGGGGCGTTCCGGCAACAGGCCCGGGCGCGGCGAGGAGCGCCAGGAGCAACACAGAGACCCCGCTCCGCATCAGAGCCGGCGCTCCCTTCGCCGGAAGAAGTCCACCAGAGGCCGGATGTAGGGACGGTCCACCCGGATGGGGATGGAATCCACCCTGTTCCTCAGGAACAGGGACCTGCGGGACGCGCGGCGCTCATCCCAGGCGCGCCGGAAATGCGTCCGGATCCGCGCATGCGAGGTGTCCACCCACCGGTCGCGCCCCGTCTCTGCATCCCTCAGCTTCATCAGCCCCGCATCGGGCAGCTCCTCCTCGCGCGGATCGGAGATCTCCACGGCAATCATGTCGTGCTTGCGGCTCACCACCGTGAGGATGCGCTCGTATCCCTCGTCGATGAAATCGGAGAGCAGGAACGCAATGCTCCGTTTCTTGCTCACGTGGTGGAAGTATTCCAGGGCCCGGCGGATGTTCGTGCCGCTCCCCCGGGGCTCAAAGGAGACAAGCTCCCGGATGATCCGGAGGATGTGCGCGCGCCCCTTCCGCGGGGGAACAAACCGCTCGATTCTGTCGGTAAAGAGGATGAGGCCCACCTTGTCGTTGTTCCTGATCGCCGAGAAGGCGAGCACGGCGCAGATCTCCGCGGCAATCTCGTTCTTGAGCCGGGTCCCGGTGCCGAACGATCCCGAGCGGCTGAAGTCGGCCAGCAGCATCACGGTCAGCTCCCGCTCCTCCTCGAAGACCTTGACGAACGGGTGGTTGAACCGCGCGGAGACGTTCCAGTCGATGCTCCGGATGTCGTCGCCGTACCGGTACTCCCGGACCTCGGAGAACTCCATCCCCCGGCCGCGGAACACGCTGTGGTATTCCCCGGAGAGGACCTGGTTCACCATCCCCCGGGTCTTGATCTCGATCAGCCGGACTTTTTTCAGCAGCTCCCGTGTTTCCATGCGGACCCCGCCGGCCTACGGCACCTCGATCTTGTTCAGCACTTCCTGCACAACCTGCTCCGAGGTCACCTCCTCGGCCTCCGCTTCGTAGGTCACCGCCACGCGGTGCCGAAGCACGTCGGGGCTGATGGCGCGGACGTCCTCCGGGATCACATATCCCCGGCGCCGGATAAACGCGTAGGCCCGCGCGCCGAGGGCGAGGTTGATGGTGGCCCGGGGAGACGCCCCGTACGCGATCAGCCCCGCCAGATTGGCCAGGTTGTAGGAAGCGGGATCCCGGGTCGCAAACACGATGTCCAGAATGTACTTCTCGATCTTCTCGTCCATGTAGATCTCCGCCACGGCGGTCCGGGCCTTCAGGATGTCGTCGGGACCGACGACCGGACCCGGCAGGCCGGGCATGCCGGCCATGTTGGCCCGCATGATCTCCCGTTCTTCGTCCCGCGAGGGATAGTCGATCCGGACCTTCAGCATGAACCGGTCCACCTGGGCCTCGGGCAGGGGATAGGTTCCCTCCTGCTCGATGGGGTTCTGCGTGGCCAGCACCAGGAAGGGCTCGGGAAGGGGAAAGGTCTGCTCCCCGATGGTCACCTGCCGCTCCTGCATGGCCTCCAGAAGAGCGCTCTGCACCTTGGCCGGCGAACGGTTGATCTCGTCCGCCAGGATGAAGTTGGCGAAGATGGGCCCCTTCCGGGTCTGGAAGGTGGCCTCCTTCTGGTTGTAGATCATGGTGCCGATGAGGTCGGCCGGGAGGAGATCGGGGGTGAACTGAATGCGCTGGAAATGCGCGCGCACGACCGCCGCAAGAGTCCTCACACTGAGGGTCTTGGCCAGCCCCGGCACCCCCTCCAGCAGGATGTGCCCGTTGGAAAGGAGACCCACCAGCATCCTCTCCACCATGTGTTTCTGCCCCACGATGACCTTGGCAATCTCCATCTGCAGGAGGTCCACAAAGGCGCTTTCGCGCTGGACCCTCTCGTTGATGGCCTTGATGTCGAGCCCCATGCCGCCTCCCCGAATCCCTGTAAGTCCCTGTGTATCAACAATAAACGAACCTTAATGTACAAAAGTTGCGGCGGATTGCAAAGGGGGGGTCGCGGGCCACTCATTGACCTTGGGAGGCGGCTGGAGTATATTCCCCTCCATGCCGCACACCAGACCCCCGAGCCGCAGGAACAGCATCGCCCCGCCTCGCGCATGAAGCGGCCCTTTCCCCTCCACACGCGCATCTTCATCGGTCTGTTCGCCGGGCTCGCCGCGGGACTTGTGTGCAATCTGGCCCTTCCCGAGGACACCGCGGTGCTCTGGTTCGTGCGCAACGTGGCTTCTCCTGCAGGCCAGGTCTTCCTGCGGCTCATCTTCATGGTGATCATGCCACTCATCTTCTCCGCCCTTGTGCTGGGAGTGGCCGACATCGGTGATGTCCGGAGGGTGGGGCGGATAGGGCTCCGGACGCTCGCCTTCACGGTCGTGATCACGGGTGTATCCGTTCTCATCGGGGTGGGCCTGGTGAACGCCACCCGGCCGGGGGCGGGAATACCCCAGGCGGACCGGACCGCGCTTCTGGAGGCGCTCTCCGGAAACACGACGGTCGGCGGCATCACGGCCGCCGCGGGGAAGTCCACGTCGGTCGTGGAGACACTGCTGAACCTGATCCCGCGTAACCCCTTCGCCGACATGGCGGGCGCGCTGGACCCGGGCTACGAAGGGGGGGGGCTGCTGGCCGTCATGACGCTCGCCCTCGTGTTCGGAGCCGCCATGACGCTCTGCGCTCCCCCGCGCGTGGAAGTCCTGCGGCGGGTCATCGAGGGGATCTACGATGTCTCCATGAAGATCATCGACTTCGCCATGAAGCTGGCTCCCTGGGGGGTGGCAGGGCTCATCTTCACCACCGCGTCCCAGATGGGGCTGGGGATCCTCTCCCCGCTGCTGGGCTACGTGCTGGTGGTGCTGGGGGGGCTGGCGCTCCAACAGTTTCTCACCTACGGCCTCATCGTGCGGTGGGCGGCGGGACGCCGTCCCCTGGAGTTTTTCCGGGACATCCGGGAAGTCATGCTGACGGCCTTCTCCACAAGCTCCTCCAACGCAACCCTCCCCACATCGCTGCGCGTGACCGAAGGGACCCTGGGGATCCGTCCGGATGTCACGAAGTTCGTCCTGACCGTGGGCTCCACCGCCAACCAGAACGGAACCGCCCTGTATGAGGGGGTGACGGTCCTGTTCCTTGCGCAGTTCTACGGCGTGGACTTGAGTCCGGTGCAGCAGATCGTGGTTGTCGGTCTCTCCATTCTGGCGGGCGTGGGAACGGCGGGGGTGCCCGGGGGTTCCCTCCCCCTGGTGGTGATCGTGCTTCAGACGGTGGGCATCCCGGCGGAGGGGATCGGAATCATCCTGGGTGTGGACAGAATCCTGGACATGAGCAGAACGGTGGTGAACGTCACGGGGGACATCACGCTGGCCGCCTGGGTGGATGCGGCGGAGCGCCGTGTGGAAGCCCGCCGGGCGGCGGGATGACCCTCCCGCCGGGGGGTCCGTCTGAGCTCCTCACCCGACGTATGGATGCACGGGGCCCTTCCAGAAGCCATAGAGCTCATCGGCCTTCTCGAGGAAGGCCCCGATGAGTTCCGAGCGGCGTTTCTCCAGCACCCGCCGCACATCCCCGAGCTGGGCGCGCGCCCGTGTGGCGGTGGGAGGCGTGTAGGCCCGCACCATTTCCAGGAGGACCGCCGCATCCTGGACCTCCCCCATCCGGAGCTGGTAGGCGTGCATGGCGGCACTCAGATCCCGGGTGACCCAGGGAAGGAGCCCCTCCAGGATCTCCAGCCGGTACCGGAAGCGCTTGAAGGCGAGCCGGAGGAGGTGGATGGTGGCGGCATCCTCCGGATCCACCAGGAGCCTCCGCTGGATCGCCGCGGCGAAGGCGGCGGCAGCGGAGGCCGTCAGGGCATTCCGCCGCGACACGCTCACGCCGGGAAGCGCAAGGAGCGCCTCCGCCTGTGTGCGCGCCCGCAGCAGCACCTTCTCATCCTCCGCGGTCGTGATGGACCCCACCGTCCGCTCCAGGCGGCGCACCGCCCGGCGCTCCCTGAGGGCCAGGATCGTGGCAAGAGGCCCCAGGAGCGGATGGTCCCTTCCCAGGCGGGCCACGGCCCGGGATTGGACCTGGATGTCCCGCAGGGGACCGAAGGCATCCAGCCGCCTCCTGAGAGACCGCCGCATCCTCCGCAGCCCCCCGTCGGGAGAGAGCACCCCCAGCATGTCCAGGGCGGAGAGCAGGCGGCGGATGGCCACCCGGAGGTCGTGCACGGACTCCTCGGCGAAGCCCCGCCGGCACCGATCCAGCTCCCTGCAGTAGGCCCTCCACCGGCGCTCCAGGGAGGCGGACACGTGCGCCTCAAGTGCGCGATGTTCCCCCCCGCCCGGCGCGCTCTTCCGGCCCACGCCCTACTCCACCAGCGCGAACTTCACGCTGAACACCTGTTCGAACATCGGGGCCTTCCTCACGAGCGCCCACTTCTCCAGGAGCAGGTCCCCCTCCCCCTGCAGGGCAAGCGTGAACCGTGGTTTCCGGAACTCCACGGCAAAGTCCTTCACCCGGGAGGCATGCTCGTTGTCCATCGCATCCGCCAGACGGAGCAGGGACGCCAGCTTGGAGACAACCACCCTGTCCCGCGAGGGAAGCAGAGCATACGACTCATGCTGCGGTTTCGGCATGGACTTCCGGTGGTAGCGGGCAACGTTGGCCACCACCGCCATCTGCTCCCGGCTCAGGCCGATGACCGGCGCGGCCGTCAACAGGTAGTGGGAGTGCTTGTGGTGGTCCGAAACGCTCACGAACTGCCCGATGTCGTGGAGGAGCGCGGCCGTTTCCAGGAGGAGCCGGTGTTCGGCGCCCAGGTTGTGCAGCGTGCGGGCCTCGTCAAAGAGCCGCACCGCCCACCGGGCCACCGTCAGGCCGTGCTGTTCGTCGAAGGCGTACTTCCGGCCGAGCTGGAGGGCCGAGCCGAGGACCTGGTCCCGCCGGATCCGGCGCGGGCTTCCGTAGAGCTCTTCCGCCATGTCCCGGAGCAGCCCGTCCTTGAGCCCCACCCCGGGGATCTGAACGGCGTCCGCACCCGCAAGCCGGAGGATCTTCTGCAGCACAATGGCCGCGGGCACAATGACATCCGCCCGGTCGGGGCGGAGACGGAGCTGCTGCACCCGCCCGTCGAAGCTCATTCCCTGGAGCTTCCGGATGAGGGCATCCAGCTCCTCCCGGGTGAGCCCGGCCTCTCCCTTCCGGGGAAAGAGCTCCCGGCGGAGGTCGGCCAGGGACTCGATGTTCCCCCCCGTGCCGACGCACAGATCCACGGGCTTCTCCCCGACCTCCTTCACGATCCGCTTCCGGGCCGCCTCCACATACTCCTGCACCAGCCGGTTGAAATGGCGCTCCCCGTGCTTCTTCTCCTCCAGCACCTGCAGCAGCCGGACGGCTCCCATCCGGAAGCTCTCCGTGGAGAGGATCTCGTCGTTGCGGGTGAGCGTGATCTCGACGCTCCCCCCTCCGATGTCCACCAGCAGGGCAAGCCGGTTCCGGAGGTTGATCCGGGCCGACACGGCGCGGTGGATCAGGCGGGCTTCCTCCTCGGGGCCCACCGCCTCGATGTCCACCCCCGAGGCCTGGGACACCCGGTCCACGAAGATCTCCCTGTTGAAGGCCTCCCGGGTGGCGCTGGTGGCCACCGCCTTGGTGAGGCGGACACCGTGTTTGTCCATGAGCACACGGAAGCCCCGGAACGTCTCCACCGCCCGATCCATCGTCTCCTCGGCAATGGAACCGGAGGTAAACACATCCTGTCCGAGACGGACCGGGTCCCGGACATTCTCCAGGACGGTGATCCGGTCTTCGGCTTCCGCCTCCGCAATGGCCAGGCGTATGGCGTTGGACCCCACGTCCACGGCTGCAATCACCGGCATGGGAACCCCTCCACCGGCGGGGCGCCGGGTTCTCTCTTCATGATGCGCTCCGGGAAGAAACGGGAAACACCCGAATATACGAAGCAGCCGCCGGATTCCCAACCCGCACGCGGCATGCTCCTTGCCTTCCGCGGGTCTTTTCCGTACATTGGATCCGCCCCCGCATTGCCGGGACGCATGCTCTTCCGACTCCGGACGTGTTCACTGTTCATAACATCTCCTTCTCCTATGCGCCGCCTGTGCCCACACTGCGGCGCGTCTCCCTGGACGTCCGCCGGGGGGAGTTCCTGAGCGTCGTCGGCCCCAACGGTTCCGGGAAGAGCACCCTGCTCAAGCTCCTGGACCGCATTCTGCTCCCCTCCGAGGGATCCATCACGCTGCTGGACCGGGATCTGGCCTGGTACCCGAGGGCCGAACTCGCCCGGAAGGTTTCCTATGTCCCCCAGGAGACGGGGATTCTGTTCCCCTACACCGTTTACGAGGTGGTCCTGATGGGGCGGGCCCCCCATTCACGGGGGGAGGTCTTCGAGAATGCACGCGACCGCGCCATTGCCCGGGAGGCGATGCGCGCGGCGGACATTGCCCACTGCGCCGCCCATCCCGTGACGGCCCTCTCGGGCGGCGAGAAGCAGAGGGTGTTCATCGCCCGCGCCCTTGCCCAGCAGCCGCAGGTGATCCTGCTGGACGAGCCCAACGCCCACCTGGACATTGCGCACCAGGTGGGCGTGTTCTCTGTGATGCGACGCCTGAACCGCTCCGAAGGGGTGACCGTAGTGTCTGTGTCGCACGACCTCAACCTGGCTTCCGCCTTCAGCGACCGCATCGTCATGCTGAAGGAGGGGTTTGTGGTCGCCCTCGGAACGCCTTCCGAAGTCCTCACCGGGGACCGGATCGCCGAGGTCTTCGGAACCGATGTCCTGGTGGACGCCCATCCCCGGGGGGCGGCGCCCCGGGTCACTCTTCTGGCCCGCCCCGCGTGAGTGCGCCCCGGGACATCGGGGCATCCCCCCCCAACCGGCACTCCCCGGCGGCAAGCCGCACAGGGCCCATCACGCACACACCGGAGACGGCGGAGCATCCATGAGAAGACGCATCATCAGAGAACGTGTCCTCCAGGCGCTGTACGCGCACGAGGTCTCCGGCGACCCCGTGGAGCATGTCATCGCACACACCGTGCACGGGCTCGACGACAACAAGCAGGCGTATGAGTTCGCCCGCCGGCTTGTCATCGAAACCGTGCACCATGCGCCGCAGATCGACAAGGTGATCCGGAGCAAGGTGGCCAACTGGGATTTCAAGAGGATCGCGCTCATCGACAGGCTGGTTCTGAGGATGGCCATCTGCGAGCTGATCTACTTCCAGGAGATCCCGCCCAAGGTCTCCATGAACGAGGCCATCGAGCTTGCAAAGCTCTTCAGCACGGAGAAGAGCGGACAGTTCGTGAACGGCGTGCTGGATGCCGTGCTGGACGACCTGAAGGCGGCGGGCGACATCCACAAAACGGGGCGCGGCCTCTTCGACGGCCTCACACCCCGGACCGGAGGGGGACAGACCAAGAAGGCCTCCTGAGCCGTGCATCCCTCCCCCCGTCCCCCTGCGGCGCCCTTCTCCCGGAGCCGCATCTTCGTCTGGACCCTCTTCGACTTCGCCAACACCTCCTTTTCCGTCCTGATCGTGGCGGTGGGCTATTCCCTCTACTTCCGGGAAGTGGTGGCCGGGGGTGCGGGACGGGGGGATTTCCTCTGGGGGCTGGCCGTCAGTGTCTCCATGCTGGCCACGGCCCTTCTTGCGCCGCTGCTGGGGGCGGCGAGCGACGCGGCAGGCCTGCGGAAGCGGTTCCTGCTTTCTTTCACGGCCCTGAGTGTGCTCTCCACCGCGGGGCTCTGGACGGTGGAGCCGGGAATGGTGATGCAGGGGGCGCTGCTCTTCATCCTCGCAAACGTGGGGTTCGAGGGGGGGATCGTCTTCTACAACGCGTTCCTTCCCGGGCTGGCCCCTCCCTCCCTGCTCGGGCGGGTCTCGGGCTACGGGTTCGCCATGGGATATGCGGGATCCCTCGCCTCACTGCTGCTGGCAGCTCCTCTCTTTGCCGGGGGTTTCGCGCCCGGAAATCTCCCCCACATCCGCCTCAGCTTTCTTCTGGCGGCAGGGATGTTTGCACTTTTTTCCGCCCCCCTCTTTCTCTTCCTGCGCGAGGCCCCGGACGGGGCGCCGCGGGCCGCAGGCCTGCTGAGGACCGGATATGATCGGGTCTTCCAGACACTCCGCCACCTCCGCCTGCACCGTCACACGGCCCGGTTCCTCCTCGCCTTCTTTTTCTACAACGACGGCGTACTCACGGTGATCGCCTTTGCCTCCATCTTCGCCCAGGAGACGCTGGGGTTCAGCCTGCAGGATATCCTCCTGCTGTTCGCCCTGGTCCAGGCCTCCGCTCTCGGAGGTTCCGTGCTCGTGGGTCACCTGGCGGACCGCATCGGACCAAAGCACACCATCACGCTGACCCTGGTGATCTGGCTGGGCATCGTCGTCTCCGCGGTGCTGGTGGACTCGGCGGAGGCGTTCTACGCCGTGGGAATCGCGGCGGGAGCGGCCATGGGGGGTGCGCAATCGGCGAGCCGGAGCATGATGGCCCTTCTCACCCCGCCCCACCGGGAGGCGGAGTTCTTCGGGTTCTACGACGGGTTCTGCGGAAAGGGATCCGCCGTCCTGGGCACCTTCCTGTTCGGTTTTCTCTCCTGGACCACCGGGGACCAGCGGACGGCGATCCTCTGCATCGGCGCGTTCTTCCTCGCGGGCCTGCTGCTGCTCCAGCGGGTCGAGGACCCGTTCCGGAGGGACGGGGCCGTGCGTCCCGGCGCCTGAGAACCCCGCCGTTTACTTTCCACACCCTTTTCCGTAGATTGCGCCGTTCCGATGGCCGCCTACTTCTTCTCCGATGTACACCTGGGTCTCGGCCCGCCGGAGGCCGAGAAGGCGAAGGAAAACCGACTCCTGCGCTTCCTCGAAGGCATCCGGCCCGCCTGTGAAGAGCTCTTCATCCTGGGGGATCTGTTCGATTTCTGGTTCGAGTACCGCACCGTCATTCCCCGGGGATATCATCGCACGCTTGCCGCGCTCCAGGCATTCACCGACGCGGGCGTGAGGGTCCGCTACCTTGTCGGAAACCACGACTGCTGGACCGACGGCTTCCTGGAGACGGAGCTGGGGATGGAACTGCACCGGAGTCCGTTCCAGGCGGAGGTTCAGGGGAAGAAGGTCTACCTGCACCATGGAGACGGCCTTGCCCCCGCCGACAGGGGGTACCGCCTCCTGAAGCCGCTGCTCCGGAGCCCGGCGGGATTCCGGCTCTACCGCTGGATCCATCCGGACATCGGCGTCCGGCTTGCCAGGGGATCCTCCCGCACCAGCCGGGCGTACACGGCCCGGAAGGACTACGGGGAGGAGGAAGGGGTGGCCGGGTTCGCCCGCGCCCGCATCGAAGCGGGCGCCGATCTGGTGGTCATGGGGCACCTCCACAAGCCGTCCCTCCAGCGCTTCGGATCCGGGTGGTATGCCAACCTGGGCGACTGGATCACGCACAACACATACGGCGAGATGAAAGAGGGCGGGTTCGCCCTCCGCACCTGGAAGGAATAGGAGGGATGGGCAAAGACGAAGGCCCGGGCTATTCCGCCGAAGAGATGGAGAGGTATTTCCATGACCCCGCATACAGGAAGCGCAAGGTGACCGCCGGCAGGCGGCGGTCGGCCGCGTTCAGGAAAACCGCCCGCGCAGGGCTGGCACTCGGGGCGCTTCTGGCAATCGCCTATGGAGTCCATCTCTTCTCGGGCCTCCCCTCGCTGGAGAGCATCGAGAACCCCCGTCCCGAGCTTGCCACACGCGTCTATGCGGCCGACGGCGAGGTCATCGACCGGTTCTTCATCAAGAACCGCTCGCATGCCGGCATCCGCGAGATCCCCGCCCGCCTGGTGGAGGCGCTCATCGCCACCGAAGACAGGAACTTCTACGACCACTGGGGCGTGGACCTTGTCCGCTTCGTCAAGGCCATGGTCAAGAACGTCATCATGCTGCGGCGGGAGGGGGCCAGCACGATCACCCAGCAGCTCGCGCGCAACCTCTACCTGGGCCATGATGACAGGACCTTCTTCGACACGGTGACGCGGAAGCTCCGCGAGTTCATCACGTCGGTGCAACTGGAAAGCTCCTTCACAAAGGAGGAGATCCTTGAGTTCTACCTGAACGTCGTCTATTTCGGGCGGGGCACCTACGGCATTGCGGCGGCGGCACAGGAGTACTTCGGCAAGACCCCTGCGGAGCTGACGCTGGCCGAGAGCGCGGGCCTCATCGCCATGTTGAAGGGGCCCGCCTACTACGATCCCCTGAATCACCCCGAGCGCTCCCGCGCCCGCCGCAAGACGGTCCTGGGGCAGATGCTGAAATACGGTTACGTCACCCGGGAGGAGATGGAGGAGGCGGCCTCCGCCGAACTGCAGCTCCGCGCCGGCGGGGAGACAACCGTGACCGGCATGGCGCCCCATTTCACCGAGCATGTGCGCCGGGAGCTGGAACTCCGTGCGGAGGAGCACGGCTTCGACATCTACCGGGACGGGCTGGCGGTTTACACCACGCTGGACAGCCGCATGCAGCGCCACGCCAACCGGGCCGTGGAGGAGCATCTGGCCGAGTACCAGAGGCTGTTCAACGGCCTCTGGAAATGGGAGAAGGAGCCGGAGGCCCTCCGGCAGGTGATCACGCAGGCAATCCGCACGTCCCCTCCCTACCGGGCGGCGGCCACGCGGGCCGAACGCGACAGCGTGGAGCGGGCACTGCGGGCCGACCCCGCCTGGATCGACTCCATGCAGCGGCGGGCCCGGCAGATCGAGGTGGGCTTCGTGGCTCTGGATGCGCGCACGGGAGGCATTCTGGCGATGGTGGGGGGCTCCGATTTCCGCCGTTTCCGGTACGGGCTGAACCATGTGACGCAGATCCGGCGGCAGGCCGGGTCCGCCTTCAAGCCCTTCGTGTACACGGTGGCCGTGGACAACGGCTACCCCCCCTCCTTCGAGCTTCTGAACCAGCCCGTCACGGTGATGATGGCCGACGGCAGGCGCTGGACTCCCTCCAACGCCGACGGGACATTCGGCGGAAAGGCAACCCTCCGCGAGGGACTGCGGACATCCATCAACCTGGTGGCGGTCCGGGCCATCATGGAGATTGCCCCCGTGCAGCAGGTGGTGGAGTACGCACAGCGGATGGGCATCCGTTCCCCCCTCCCCCCCTATGAGTCTCTGGCACTGGGATCGGGGGAGGTGGTCCCGCTGGAGATGACGGCGGCCTTCGGCGCCCTGGCCAACCGCGGCGTGTACGTGGAGCCCATGGCGGTTCTGCGTATCGAAGACGGAGCCGGAAACCTGATCGAGGAAAACCTCCCCCAGCGCCGGGAGGTCCTCTCCGAGGAGACCGCCTTTCTCATGACCTCCATGCTCCAGGGGGTCGTGGACGACGGGTCCGCGGCGCGCATCCGCGGCTTCTTCCACTATCCGGCGGCCGGGAAAACGGGAACCACCCAGGAATTCGCGGACGCCTGGTTTGTGGGCTATACCCCGCAGATCGTGGCGGGTGTGTGGGTGGGTTTCGACAACAAGAGCGTGCACTTCACCAACTGGGACGGACAGGGAGGCAGGGCCGCGGCCCCGATCTGGGGCAGGTTCATGAAGTATGTGTACGAGGACCCTGCGATCGCCCTTCCGCTGGAGTACTTCGAGCCCCCGCAGGGGGTGGTTCAGGAGACGATCTGCGAGTTGACCAGGCAGGTGGCCACGCCCTTCTGCCCGCACACCATGACGGAGTACTTCACGGAGAAGATGCTGCCGGGGCCGTGCAGCGTCCACACCACCGCGCGGTGGCCCGAGGGGGAGGAAAAGAAGGGAACCAGGGACTTCTGAGGGACCCGGACTCTACTCCGAGGAGAGCTCCAGGTCGAAGATGTGATCGGATTCCACCACCGGGCCGGGCGTCCCGGTCCGGGAGTGCTTCCTCCCGATGAGGAGGGGTATCGCCGCCAGGGCGAAGAGCGCCGCGAGCTTGAAGACCCTCATCGAACACCTCCCCCGTTGTTCGATCTCATCCTACGTGAATTCCCCCTTGCACGCTGTGATTTCCCTCACGCGGCCCGCATAAACGCAAAGGCCCCGCCGCGTGCAGGCGGCGGGGCCCCGGTTGCGGGGACTTCCCGATTCCTATTTGGCGAGCACCATCTTCCGGAGGAATGAGCCCTGTCCCGCCGTCAGGCGGAGGAAATACGTTCCGCTGGAAAGCCCCTCCCCGTGGAAGGGGAGAGCATGGTACCCCGGCTGCACAATACCCTCCAGAAGCACCGCCAGCCGCTCTCCCAGAAGGTTGAACACCTCCAGCCGCACGGACGCCTCCTCGGGAACGGCAAACCGGATCGTCGTGGAGGGGTTGAAGGGGTTGGGGTAGTTCTGCTCCAGGGAGAAGGCCTCCGGGAGCGGACTCCCGGCCACCCCCGTGACGGTCTCCACGGACACCGCGTCGGAGTAGTGCACGGTCCCGTCCAGGTCCGTCTGCCTCAGGCGGTAGTGCCAGAGACCCGGGGGGACGTCTCCGTCGGTGAAGGCATACTCGTGGGGCTCCGTGGTGGTGCCGTGCCCGGGGAGGAAGCTGCCGGGCAGGGTCACGAAGCCGGCCGGAGCGCCCAGGGCGCGCTGCACCTCGAAGCCGTAGTTGTTCGTCTCGCCGAGGGTCCGCCAGTCGAGCCGCACGGCGCCGGGACCGGCCTGCGAGGCCGTGAAGAAGGCAAGCTGGACCGGCAGCGGATCATCGAAATTGTGGAGAGTGCCCGCGGCGACCAGTGTGGCGTTGTCGTCCCTGAAGAGGTTCGTGGCGTTCGGAGAAACGGTCCGCCATCGGAGATAGGGGCTCCCCGCCCCGTTCAGGATCCCGAAGCGGATGGTGGCCACATCCAGATAGGTAAGCGGCACCGTCGTGCCGAAGTTGTTGAGCTGGAGCTCGATGTTCACCGATACCCGGCCCGCCACCGGCTGGGTCACCGTCATGGGGGTATAGAAAACGCCGCTGAAGTTGTATGCACTCAGGAGGGAATCCAGCCGGACCACCGTGGTGTCGTAGGTGAACACCAGGTTCCCGCTCCCCGCCTTGAAGGTGGACCCGTTGGACTTGACCTGGATCTTCACATCGAAGATCGCGCCCGTATTCTGCTCCTCCACGAACTGGAGGTCGTAGGTTTGCGCCCGGAGCGTCCCGGCTGCAGCCAGGACCCAGAAGAGCCCCGCTCGAAGGTTCCTCATCATCTCCTCGTCTTCTTGATCGGAATGGGAAGCACGTTGTCCCCTGCGGCGTCGCCCGCGGTGCACCCCCCCTTGCGCCCCGCTCCGGGAGGATACCCCATCCCGCGGGCCCGGAGGGTTCCAGGTAAATCTAACACCCCCGCCGGTGCCCCCGCGTGAGGCCTGTCACAAGGGCTGCGGGGCTCCCCGCCGGGCCCGATTCCCCGGGGGGGCGGCTATTTTCAAATGTACCCAGAAAGGGCGGCAAAGGCAATCCGCCCCCGCCGCCGCGGGGCTCATCAGGGCCGGCGCGCCCCTCCACCCGGGAGGGGGATCCGCCCGGGAGCCCCCGCCCGTGCTGTCCCGCTTCCGAGGAGGAGCCATCCCGCCTGGTTCACCTTCACCCAGTAGCTCCGCATGGGTTCGAGGGTATCGGCCGGCACGTACGAGGCGCCGTTGAAGGCATAGTAGGGCGTGAGCACGATCCCGGGGGGACGGGGCGTCACGCTGTCGGCATCCACAGCCGCCGTGATGGACCCCACCATGTTCCATCCTCGCATCACCGCCACGCTGTCCCTGTCCCGTTCCCCGCCCACAAGCGTGACCGCGCCGGCCGAATCGAAGTCCAGCCAGTACCCTTCGCCGTACCGCAGGGTGTCGCGGCGGAAATAGCCCGTGGAATCGAAGGCGTACGCGGGGGAACCGGAGGAGGGAAAGACCTGAGACTTCCTCAAATCGGGAAGGGCGACCGGTACCGAGAGCATGTTCCAGCCGCTCGACACCCCCCAAGAGACGGATGCCAGACCCGCGATGGTGAAGTCAGCCGCGCTCTCGACAGAGAGGGTCGGATCCGTCACGCTGGCCACCCGCACGCGGGCAAACCTCGTGGGGGGGCCGGTCACCGTCCAGTCCTCCGCCCCGTCGTTGGAGGTGCTGGATGCGAGGGTGTCGAATGTGGAGCCCCCGTTCCGGCTGATCCAGAGGGAGACGTTCCCCGGCACGAGGGTGGAGGACCAGAGGATCGTGCGCACCGAATCCACAGGCCAGAGCTCCCCGCCATCGGGAGCCGTGAGGGTGATGGAGGGGGTAAGGATGGAGAAGTCGGCGTTGCTTGTGTCCCGCACGGAGGGCAGTGCGGAACCGGTCACCCGGATGCGGGCGGAAGCGGTGGCGGGACCCGTGACGGTCCAGGGTTCGCTCCCGTCATCCGGCGTCCCCGCAACGAGCATTTCGGGGAAGGTGGCCCCTCCGTCCCGGGAGAGCTCGATATCCACCGGCCCCCCCAGCCAGACAGAGGACCACTGGATGGTCTGGACCGAGCCGCTCCCCCAGGTCTCCCCCCCGTCGGGGCTCGTCACCGTGACCGAGGGCTGGACTACCGTGAAGAACGCGTCGCTCGTATCGGCAACCCACGGGCAGGCGATGCTCGTCACGCGGACGAGGGCCTGGGATGTCGGAGCGCCCGCCACGGGCCAGATCTCCACCCCGTCGTCGGGCGTGACGGCAAGCATCGTGTCCCAGGTGGCGCCCCCGTTCCGCGAGATTTCCAGGCGGACGCTCCCGGTCATGTTAAAGGAGGTCCACTGCACGGTGCCGGGGTTTCCCACCACCCAGATCTCCCCCCCGTTGGGGGCCGTGACGCTGACGGTGGTCTGGATGATGTTGAACACGGTGTTGCTGCTGTCCCGGATGGCGGGGCTTCCCACGCTGGAGACCCGCACCAGGGCCAGGGGTGTGGCGGCTCCCGTCACGGTCCAGGACTCGGAACCGTCGTTGGCCGTGCCGGAGAAGAGGGACTCATAGGTCACCCCTCCGTTCCGGGACAAGTCGATGGCCACGTTCCCCGAGAGCCCGCTGGAATTCCACTGAATCGTCTGGGCCGAGCCGATGCGCCACACCTCCCCCCCGTTGGGGACCAGGACCTGCACCGACTGCGTGGCGGCGAGGGCCGCCTGATAGGCGGAGCGCCCGTGTGTGGCCGCCCTCAGCAGGCGCACCCCCCCCGAGGAGAAGAAATCAAAATCCTGCACCGGCACGTACGGCATCCCGCTCCCCTGCCGGGTCCAGCCGGTGCCCCCGTTCGTGGTCCGGTAGACCCCGAGGTCGTTGGCCGTGTACATCTCGGAGGGAATGGCGGGGTCGATGAAGAGGTCGTTGTGGGGAACATCCGGAAGGTCCCCCGAGAGATTCGTCCAGGTGGTTCCCAGGTTCGTGCTCCGGTAGATCTTCCCCGAGCCGAAGCCGGAGCGGACCACGAAGCATGTATTCCCCTGGGTGGGATGGAACATCACGCGGGTAATGTACCGGGCGCTCCCGCCGATGTTGGAGGTGACGTTGGTCCAGGCGGTCCCCCCGTTGCTGGAGACAAACACCGGCGGCGTGGCCGGCCAGGTGGGAAGAGGGCCTTCGCTGGCCGCACAGATCATGTTGCCCGGCGTCACGGGGCTCTGGGCCATCGTGTTGATGTAGTAGGAACTCAGCGTCCCGCCGTTCAGTCCCACCCACGTGGCGCCTCCGTCGGTGGAGCGCCAGGGCTGCTGGGCGGCCGTGTAGATGGTCTGCGGGCTGGTGGGGTGCATGAAGAAGGGAGCCGTCCATGCCCATCCTTCCCCCGTGGAGGGCTGAATGCCCGAGAAGGAGCCGTACCCCCCTCCCGTGGTGCTCTTGACAAGCGCTCCGTTCTGGGTGGATGCATACACCGTGGATGGGGTGGCGTAATCGTAGAAGCACTCCATCCCGTCCCCCGTGCTGACCAGGGTCCAGTTCCCCGACCCACCGTTGGTGGTCCGGAAGAGGCCGTTGTCCTGGGCCCCTCCCATCAGGGTGTTCTGATCCGTGGGATGGGACCCCAGGCGGTAGTACTGCAGGGTGGGGAGCAGGCTGTTGAGCTGTCCCCAGGAAAGCCCCCCGTCGGTGCTCCGGTAGATGCCTCCGTCGCAGCCCACGTACCGGTAGAGCGCGTTGGAGGGGGCAAACCCCATGATGTGGAAGTCCACATGCATCGTCTGGCTCCAGTAGGCCCCCCCCACGTACGAGAAGGAACTTCCCCCGTCGGTGGAACGGAAGAGCTCCTCCATCCCCACGTACACCTCGTTCACGTTCGAGGGGTTCACCGCGACCATCAGGTCGTAGAACCCCTGGGCGGTGGAGAAACTGCTCCCTGTGGAGGACCAGTTTGTGCCGTCGTTGGTGGATTTGTAGAGCGTAGCCGTTCCCGCCCCCCCGGGGGTGGTCCAGACGAGGCCATAGATGGTGGAGGGGGTTCCCGTCGAGAGCGCTATCTGCATGCGGCGGATGGTCGTGGAAGAGGGGAGCCCCGATGTCACATGGGTCCAGTTCAGGCCGTTGTTCGTGGACCGATAGAAGCCCGCCGAGGAGACGGCTCCGCCCGTGGCCGCGTAGACGCGGTTTGCGGTCGTGGGGTGCGGAAGCACGTCGAACCCGTCATCGGCCGTGAGGGTGTTGCTCCAGGTCGCGCCCGCATTTGTGCTCCGCCAGAGACCCTCGTTGGCAGGAGTGCTGTAGTAGTAGCCCGAGCCCAGGGCTGCAAACAAGGTGCCGGAGCTGGTGGGGCTGACCCTCAATGCCGAGAAATGCGTGGTGGATCCGAAGCCGTTCGTGATCTGGGTCCAGCTTGAGCCTCCGTTCGTGGACTTGTAGAGACCCTTCCCGTTGTAGGTCGTTGTGTTGAAGTAGTGGATGGATTCCCCCCCTCCCGCGTACACGACCTGAGGGTTGGAGGGATCAATGGCGATGGCGCCGAAGGTGAGGGAGGCCAGGCTCACCCCCGCGTCCTGCCAGGTCCAGCCGGCGTCGGTGGTCTTCCAGATCCCACCCGCAGCCGGCCCGATGTACACGGTGTTGGGATCCGTAGGGTGGATGGCCAGGGCGCGCACCCGCCCGCTCACGACCCCCCACTGCGCCGGCCATGTGGAGACCACGCCCGCAGGTCCGATGGCGGTCCAGGAGAGATCCAGCAGTCTCTCGGCGGGACCGCGCAGGAGATCCCTTGCCTCCTCCGCCTCCCGCGCCCTCTCCAGAGCGCCCTCGGGGATCGCCAGCCCGGGCATGGCGCGCTGGCGGTAGAACCACTCGAAGCGCTTGAAGGACTTCCGGGCCCGGACCTCGGGCGGGGCGTCCGTCCAGGAAGTGAACTTCTGGGCTTCGGAGGAGACCGGAATCAGGAATACAAGAAGCGCCGGAAGAAGCAATCTGCCGCCGTTCATGCGGGTATCTCCGTATTTGTCCATGGAGCAGTTCCCCCGAAGCCCCGGACAGGCGCCGGATGGGGGGAACCGTATGCATGCAATCACGCTGCCAGGCCCGCATTGTTGGGGGCCTTTAGAAGGAGCGGTCCTGTCCTTACGCGGGTGACTTCAGCGCCTCTTCGGCCCGGGCACAGTCATCCGGCCTCAGGTACAGAACATACCCGAACCCGCCCCTCCCGTCCGTGACGCCGCTGGATGCATAGACGTTCACCCCCGCGCGGAAGAGCCGCTCGTGGATGCCGGCAAAGGCGCCCAGCCGGTCATCCCCCTGCACCAGGATGGCCCCGTGCGGACCCGTCATTCCCACACCCGCCATGCGGGCGGCATGCTCCAGCTGGGCGGGATCCTCTGGAAAGAGGGTCAGCACGGTGGTCATGGTTCCCGTGGGGACGGCCGTGAAGGCCATGAGGTTCACCCCCTGGGCGGCGAGGCCCGAGAGAAGCTTGAATCCCTCTCCCGGCTGGTCGCGCGCGGTGGCCGTGTAGTAGCGGACGGATCGTGCGGAAAAAGACATGATGTCTCCTATTGTGTTCTGCTCTTCCGGGGCCGGACCCCCTCCGTCCCGGGGAGGTCTTCCGGCCCCGGGGGCCGGGAAGACGGGAGGGAGAGGAAAACCCGCGCCGCGCCGCCCAGCTTGACCCAGTATCCCCGGCCGGGATGCAGCGTGTCGCTCTCCTCGTAGCCCGACGCCCCGAAGCCGTAGAAGGGGAACACCACAGAACCCGGAGGATCCGACACCACCGGGGAGGCGGCGAGGGGTCCCGACAACGTCCCCACCATGCTCCAGCCGGCGGGAAGATCCAGCGTGTCGGAGAGGCGCACCCCCCCGGTATCCACCACACTGCCCGCCGCAGGGAACTTGAGCCAGTACCCCACCCCGTTGGAGAGGGTGTCCTCCGCCCCGTAGGTTCCCGAGTATCCCCAGGCGCTCCCCGATGCCGCCGGGAAGAGAACGGTCTTCCGGTAGTCCGTCATCCTCAGCGGCACAGAGACGATGTTCCATCCGCTCCGCACGGGGAAGCTCAAGGTAAGCATGGCCTCCCCCTCCCCTCCCACCGTATCGGGGGATCCGGCGGCATCGTGCACGAAGACCAGATGCCCCGAGGCGGGACCCGGAGAGGACGGTGCAAACCACACCCGAAAAAGCAGGCTGTCGCCCGGGGGAACGCTGCCGCTTCCCGGGCTCACCCGGAAGGCGGGGTCGTCCCAGGCAGCGGAACTCACACCCAGGGCCGAGCCTCCCGTGTTCTTCACCCAGACGCTGTCTGCGAGGGAGTCCCCCGTCACGACGTTCCCGAAGGAGAGAAAAGAGGGGCTCCAGGCGAACACGGCGGGGGTAGGAGGGCCCTCGTTGTTGAAGTAGGGTGCGGCAAGGGTGCTGTCTCCGTCCCATACATCCAGAAACCGGTTGCTGGCCTCCCCGCCGCGCGCCCCCCTCAGTGTCTTCCAGAACTTGTAGAGGTGGCCCGTGTAGGAGGTGAAGTCGAGCGTGGCGGCATAGATGCTGTCGGCGTCGGGATCGGTGAGGGTGTCGGTGTTGGCCCAGAAGTTGAATGTCCCCTGCACCGTGACGGCATCCCCCAGATCCCGGCGGAAGCTCCCCGAGCGCATCTGCACCCGCATGTCCACGCGGAAGGTCACCCAGGAGGTCACCCCATGCCATGCGTTCACGAAGCCCCATCCGTAATTGGTGTCGTAGCCCGCGGCTCCCAGATCCCTGCAGGTCCTCTGCATGCGCGCCTCCACATCGGAAGGGGTGTAGCTTCCGAACGCCGACAGGACCAGGGCCGCCACTCCTGCGGCATAGGGGGAGGCAAAGCTGGTTCCCCAGACGTACACGTAGTCCCCCGAGACGTACCCTGCGGCGCCGGTCCGGTCGGTGGTATAGACGTCGATGCCGGGGGCCGAGAAGTCCAGTCCCTGCCCGTAGCAACTGAAACCGGTGAGGGTGCCGTCGGGATCCAGAGCCGCCACGGCGTTGACGATAGGGAGCGAGGCGGGCCATGTGATCACCGCATTTCCGTTGTTCCCCGCGGCGGCAAAGTGCACCATCCCGCTGTCGTAGGCGGCCTGATACTTCGCCTCAATGGCGCTGGAGGGGACGTCGTAGGCGTTGCTGTTGTTGCTTACCCTGCATCCCAGGGATTCGCCCCAGGCGAGGGCATTCACGGTCCAGCTTGAGTTGGTCGTCCACCCTCCGGAGCAGGGAGCAGGAAGGTTGGAGATGAATGTCCGGGCCGAGAGGACGTATGAGCCGGGTGCGATACCCACGGTGCCCAGGCTGTTGTCCATGGTGGCGGACACGCATCCCGCCACCGCCGTCCCGTGATTGTCGCAGGCATTGACGGGTCCTCCTCCTCCCCCCTGCCCCGTCATGTCGGCGCCCGCAAGCTGGTGGATGTCGGGGTGGTTCTGCTGCACTCCCGTGTCTATGACCAGCACCTTGATGCCTGTGGAGCCCGAGGTGTAATCCCAGGCCAGGTCCCCGTCCATGTCCATTCCTGCAATCCCTCCGAACTGCAGGGTGTTCCTGATGCCCCAGAGGTTCGGGAAGCCGGGGTCGTTGGGGGTGTATGCGGCGCGTCCCGTGAACATGGCGTCCGGCTCGGCCCACTCCACGCGGGGGTCCAGGGCCAGCCGGTTGGCCGCCGCCAGCACCCGGAATCCGTTCCGCTCCCCGCTCCGGAGCAGATAGGCCCCCGCCATCTTCCCGAACCCTGGAACAACCACGGAGAGATCGGGGGCCGCTTCCGACAGAATCCTGTCCCCTTCAGCCCTGAACGGCTCCCGGAAGCGCAAGAGGATGTCGGGCGTCAGAACCATCCAGCCGTCGGGGGGGCGGAGAAAGACGGGGGAGACCAACTCCACGACGGGGGAGGCGCCGATCCTTTCGATCGCCTCCTCCACCCCCGAAGCTCCCTCCAGCGGAGCAGCCAGGCGCAGGAAGAACCATCCCTCCACCGCCCCCGGCTCAACGCTCTTCAGGCCCAGGGGAGGGAGCGAGGCCATGAGCTCCGCCGCAGTCCCGCCCCCCTCCACGAGGACCGCCACAGAGGACGGATCCAGCTCCAGGGGAAAGGGTTTCCCGTGATAGATGAAGAAGGGGGGAGGCGTTTCGGCCGCCCGGGCCGGGACAGCCGTCGGGAGACAGAGGACGGAGAGCAGGATTCCGGTTCGATATCGCATGGCTTCCTCCCGAGACAGGTGGAGCCCCGACGAACGCAGGCAGGCACGCGTATTCTACCAAAGGGAGAGTCCAATGTCAAGCGCCCCGGGGGGAGTTGCTTTTGCCGCTTCCCGGCCTTACATTCGGGTTGAGCCCTTCCTCTTCTTTCCTCCACTCACCTCCGGGAGGTAGTGCCATGAGAACCTGTACCGCGCTGTTTCTGCTTCTTCTCCTCGCCGGGCCGGCCGCCCTCGCCCAGCCCAATTCCGTCCATCTCTACGACGGGGGAGGAGCCCTCGTGGGCCAGCATCCGAGCATCAGTGCCGCCTATGCGGCCGTTCCGGATCCTTTGACCCAGAGGTACCTGATCGAACTCCAGTCTTCCTATAATGCCTCCTCCGAGACGATCCCGATCGTCCTCGGGGTGAAGGGAGGGAGCAGCGATGTCAACACGGTGACGATACGCCCCGCGGCGGGGGTGACGGGCAAGGTCATCACCGCCGCCCTCACCACGGCCGTCCTGAGCTTCGACGACGCCGATTACGTGATCCTGGACGGAAGGCCGGGGGGCGCCGGCACCGCATCGGAGCTCACCATCCAGAATTCCAATACAAGCGGGACCTCGGCCAACACCATTCATTTCCTGAACGGGGCCACGTTCAACACGGTCCAGTATGTCCGCACCATAAACGGCACGGCCGGCTCGGCGGGACCCCGCAACATTGCATTCGGGCTCTGTGCCGTGAATATCACGGGGAACTCGGACAACAGGATTCTCCACTGCGTGATCGAAGGGGGACGCACGGGTGTGGGATCGCAGGGCACCGCCGCCAACCCCAACCGGCGGAACCTCGTGTACGGCTCCGACATCAAGGACTGGGGCTACGCGGGGGTCTGGATGCAGGCGGCCACCGACGGGATGACGCTGGATTCCAACGACATCCACCAGGCGGTGGGCGAGAACATCACCAACCCCTCGGGCATCAGCCTGAACGTCTCCACGCCCTACACCGCCACGGTGACCCGGAACAGGGTGTACGACATCCGGGCCACATCCACCTCCACATCCCTTACCATCCGGGCCATCCACACATTCAGCGGTCCGGGGGCGGGATCGGTCCTCACCATTGAAAACAACTTCATCTCCCTGGTGCAGGACAACGCCAATGCCGCCTCTGTCTACGGCATCCTCCTCACCGGCTTAAACGACTACACGGCCAACGTGCGCTACAACAGCGTCCTCATAGGCGGAACCCACGCGGGCGGAACGGCGGGGAGGGTGGTTTCCGCGGGGCTCGTGAAGAGGACATCCGGGGCCGGTGCGGCATGCAACATCCGGAACAACATATTCCGGAACGACCGCACGGGGGGCACCCCGGGGGTGATTCATACGGGAGGAGCCGTGGACAGCGTGGCGGGAATCCTGGACATCGACCGGAACGCCCACTGGGCCGCTGCGGGAGGGGGCACCCATGCGGTCTGGGCGACGCTGCCCTACACCGACCTGGGAACGTACAAGACGGCGGCCTCTCCGAGCGAGGCCAACGCCGTCTTCTACGGCGCAGAGTTTGTCGGGACGCCGGACCTGCACCTCACGGGCGGGTCCATCGGGAACCCCGACCTTCAGGGAGAGCCCATCGCCGGGGTTCTCATGGACATCGACGCCGAACCGCGCAGCCCGATTTCTCCCTACAAGGGAGCGGACGAGGTGATTGCAGGCACCATCTGGATCCCCGTTTCGCTCCTCCAGGGCTGGAACCTGGTGGCAAACCCCGTCACGGCCCCGAACGACTCCATGCGGGCGCTGTTTCCCTCTTCGGCTTTTCCCTATGCCTTCGGTTTCGCGGGCAGCAGCGGGTACGTCTCGGCCTTCAGGCTTGAAAACGGGACCGGCTACTGGGGCAAGTGGGCCGATGACACGGTGGAGGTGGTGGGCGGATCACCCGTGTATGCGGAATCCATCCTGGTCTCACCCGGCTGGAACCTGGTGGGCACCATCTCCGACACCGTGGATACGGCGGGCATCCCCGCCTCGCCGCCGGACCTGAGGACAAGTCCCTGGTACGGCTACGGCCCCGGAGGGTATTTCGAGGCGACAGAGCTCATCCCCGGCTGCGCCTACTGGGTGAAGGCCCGCGAGGCAGGGAGGTTCTATTTCTCGGCAAGCGCGGCGGCCGTGAGGCCCGCCGCACCCGAGAGGCGGCGCGGCCACTAGGCAGCCCATGAAGCCGTTTGTCCGGGCGGCCGCCGTCGTCTGCGGGGCCGGCGTCCTCCTCATACAGCTCATACGGCCCGAGATGTCCAATCCGCCGACGGCGCCGGAACTGGGCCTGGACTCCGGCGGAGGGATCGGCAGGGCGGAGCTCGGCGCGTTGCGCCGCGCCTGCTACGACTGCCATTCGAACCGCACCGTGTGGCCCTGGTATGCCTACGTTTCCCCCGTTTCCTGGCTGGTGGCGCGGGATGTGGAGGAGGGGCGGCGGCGGCTCAATTTCTCGACGTGGAATGCCTACCCCGTGATGAGAAGGATCTCGCTGCTGGGAAGCATCTGGGACGAGGTGGCGGAAGGGGGGATGCCCCTGCCTTCATACCTGTGGATGCACCCCTCGGCGGAGCTGACCCCCAAGGAGAAGGAACAGATCCTCCGCTGGGCGGAGGAGGAACAGGACCGGCTGGCCGGCGCCAAGGAGTAGCCGGATGCGCCTTGTGGGGACGAACACGAACCATCGAGAGGAGCCGACCATGACAATCCATCGCGCCGCACTTGCCGCTCTGCTCATCCTGGCGCTCGGTTCCGCTGCCGCCGCCGGGGAGAAACGGTACGGCAAACCCCTCACGCTCAAGGCAACCACACCCATCTCCAGCATCATGGCCGATCCCGAGAAGTACGACGGAAAGCGGGTGCGGGTGGAGGGCCCCGTGGTGGATGTGTGCAAGAAGCGGGGCTGCTGGATCATGATTGGAGGGGACAGGGATTTCGAGAAGATCCGGTTCAAGGTGGAAGACGGCGTGATCATCTTCCCGCTGGACGCCCGGGGGAAGACGGCCGCCGCGGAAGGAATCGTCTCCGTCACCACCTACACGGTGGAGGAGCTCATCGAGCAGGGAAAACACAGGGCGGAGGAGAACGGCACCACTTTCGACCCCTCCAGCGTGGAGGGACCCCTGACCGTCGTGCGCATCGAGGGCGAGGGAGCGGTCATCCGTTAGATGCCGCCCTCTCGCCCGGAGCGGGCCCGAAGCGGCCCCCTCCCCATGACGCCACACGGGCGCTTTCCCTGGAGGAAGTGGAACAACATCCTCCACCGCGACATCGGCTACCTGATCGTGGGCCTCACCCTGGTGTACGGGATCTCGGGGATCGCCGTGAACCACGTTGCCGACTGGAACCCCAGCTACAGCGTCGGGAAGAGCTTCCGGACAATCACCCCTCCGGCACCCGGATCCCGTGCGGAGCTCGTGCGTGCGGTCCGGGAGCAACTCGGGCTCACGGAGGAGCCCCGGAACGTCTTCCGGCCCGACACGGCCACCATCCAGCTCTTCTATCCGGGCATCACCTACTCCGTGGACCTTCCCACGGGACATGTCATGGAGGAGAGCACCGTGCCGCGCCGGGTGCTCTTCGAGATGAACCAGCTCCACCTGAACGCCCCGAAGGGGATCTGGACCTACCTGGCGGATCTCTACGCCTTCTCGCTCATCCTCGTGGCGGTAACGGGACTGTTCGTCCTGAAGGGAAGGCACGGCCTTGCGGGGCGGGGATGGTGGCTGACCCTGATCGGGGCGGCCGTTCCCCTTCTCTACTGGGTGTGGTACCTGGGTTTCTCCTGAGCCGCGCCCGGGTCTACCTTCGTGCCAGCCACACCCCCAGGATGGTCACGGCCGCTCCCGCGAAGTGAATGGGGTAGATCTCCTCGTCCAGCGTGAAGTACGAGATGACAAACGCCAGGACCGGAATCAGGTTCCCCACGTTCGCCGTACGCCCCGGCCCCAGCCGCTTCACCCCGTGGGACCAGATGACGTTGGACAGCCCTATGGCGAATGCCCCGGAGGCCACCGCGGCGGCGTAATGGCTCCAGTGTATGTCGGTCCAGGGGGTTTCGAGGGCGGGACCCAGGGCGATGGCGGAAAGCCCGAAGGCCCCCACCAGAAGCATGACCAGCGTCACCTGCGCCGAAGGGTAGCGCGCCACGAGGGGTTTCTGCAGTGTGGTGTTGAGGGCCCAGAGGGCTCCCGCCAGGAGGGCCACCAGGTCCCCCACAAAGGCGTGGCTCCCGAACTCCAGTTTCCTCCCGCTTCCGATCACGATGAGGATCACCCCCACAAGGGAGAGAGCCATGCCCGTCCACATGGAGCGGCTGACGGGGGCGCGATGGAGCCGCGCGTCCAGCAGAAGCGTCCAGAGGGGCGCCGTGGACATCAGCACGGCGGCGTTCCCAGCCGTGGTAAGGGCGATGCCCACGATGAAGGCCACCTGGTAGAGGACGTTCCCCACCACCCCCGCCACCAGGAGCCGGGGACGGTCCTTCGGCGCCACGGGCTCCCAGACGGCCCGGGCGCGGAAGAAGCCCCAGGCGACGACCGCCCCCACCAGGAAGCGGATGGCGTTGAAGATGAAGATGTCGAGGCCCCGGATGCCCCACTTCACCACGGGGTAGTTGGAGGCCCAGATAAGCGCCACCAGAAACAGAAGAACCTCGGCCCTGCGCTCCGCGGGCCGGGTGGGGCCGGCATCCATCAGCAGCCTTTCGCCCGGGAAGCCCCCGGGGCCCCCGCCGTCACCCGTTCCCCCCCGCGCGGGCGTTCCAGGCGTCCAGATAGTCCACCGCCCTCCGCAGGTGGGGGATCACGATGGACCCCCCCACCACCAGGGCGACGCTGAAGACATCGAACAGCTCCTCGTTGGTGACCCCCAGCGTACGGCACTCCCCGATGTGATACGACACGCAATCGTCACACCGGAGAACCAGCGAGGCGGCCAGACCCAGCATCTCCTTGGTGCGCGCATCCAGGGCCGAGGGCTCGTAGGCAAGGGTGTCCACTCCGAAGAAGCGCTTGATGGTCCTGTTCTCGACCGCCAGGATGCGGTCGTTCATGCGTGCTCTGAATTCCTGGAACTCCGCGACCCTGTCGGCCATGGGATTCCTCCCTGTTTCGTCTTCCGTCGTCATGGTTGCGCGGGCAAGGCGAACCTCTCCCCCACCTCCCGCACCTCCCGGATCGCCCGCCGGGCCTCGTGCCATCCCCCCTCTTCCACATCCTTCATGATGCGGCGGAGCTCCGCCACGGCGGGATGGTCCCCTCCGGAGGATCCCTCCCGGGGCACACAGGGAAAAGAAACCGCAAGGTAGGATGTGAGGAACGACACCGCGGACGCCACCAGAAGGAGTCCCGCCGCCAGGCATGCGGCCGAGAGCACAAGATCCGCCGCTCCGTGGAACCTCCCCCCCGCCCACACCAGAGGAACCCCCGCTGCACCCGCCGCCGCCACCGCCCACCCCGTGAAGGCGGCCCTCCGGTAGAGGGCAAGCGCCCGCAGGAACCCGTGGTAGTAGTACCCCAGCTCCTCGGCTGCCGGAGGGGTGAGCTGGCCCCGAGGCCCGTCCGGTGCGGGGGTCTGCGCCGCCGGGGGCGGTTCTACCATCCCATCCGCTCCCGGAGGGAGGTGATCTGGGCCGCGTGGTGGCGCCCGTGCCAGGCATAGAGACCCAGCAGGTCGTCCAGGCTCATCACCCCCCGCTCGGGGTGGTTGATCGTCCTTGTGAAATCCTTCTCTCCGAGGGACCTGAGGAGGGCGGAGAGCCGGCTGTGGAGACCCGCCAGGATGTGTATCGAATGCCCGGTATCGGCCCCGAGGACATCGGCCGTCTCGGCCCATTTCTTCTCGTCATAGGCCTTCACCCGGGGTGCATCCTCCGTCAGGGCCAGCTTGAAGCGCCCGAAGGCCTGCATGTGGCTGTCGGCCAGATGATGCACAACCCGGCGCACCGTCCATCCGCCCGGACGGTAGGGGGTGTCGAGCTGCTCCATGCGGAGCCCCCCCACGGCGGCCAGAAGGACTTCGGGAAGGGTCTCGATCTGCCGGATGAGGAGGGCCCTCCCCGGCGGGTCAAGGATTCGGGGCTCGTATCTCCCCAGTGGATATTGAAGGTCCTCCACGTCTCAGCTCCGGATGGCGCCCACGCAAGGTAGCCAAACAGGCAGGGAACAGCAACCGGCCTGGATGGGGGGCATGGAAGCGGGCGGCTACCTGAGGAGAACCATTTTCCGCACGAGCGCCGCTCCCCCGCACTCCAGGCGGCAGAGATAGACGCCGCTTGCGAGTTTGTGCGATGCCAGCACCGCGCGGTGAACCCCCGGCTCTTTCCGCTCATCCACAAGCACCGCCGCCTCCCGGCCCAGCAGATCGTACACGGCCAGACGCACATGCGCCGCCTGCGGCAGACGGAACTCCAGAACGGAGGCGGCATTGAAGGGGTTGGGATAGTTCTGGGAGAGGGTCACCCCCACAGGGAGGGGATCCGGAGGATCTCCCGCACCCGTCGGAGCCAGGTCTCCGTAGATGATGGTCGCGTCCGTTCCCACGACGTGGATGCCGCGCGGGCGGACATCCAGGTCATACAGGGTCTTCCCCGAGGAGACGATGCGCGTGGCCCTGTTCCAGGTGGCCCCTCCGTCCGTGGTCCTGAAGAGCACCCCCAGACTGCCGCACACCCAGCCGTTGTGCAGGTCCGTGAAGTGGATTCTGTAGAGCGTGGCGGTGGTGTTGATCGTGAGCGGGGTCCAGGCGCCTCCGCCGTTGGTTGTCATCCGGAGGACTCCCCCCGAGCCGCTCACAAAACCCGTGTCGGCGTTGTGCCACCAGCTGGAGTACACCGTGGTGGTGCCCCCGATGCCGATGGAGTACCAGAACGCGCCCCCGTTGACCGTTTTGTACACCCTCCCCGACCCGCCCGTTGTGACAGCTGTCTGGTCGTCGATCAGGAAGATGTCGTAGATGGCAGAGGCCCCGTGGCCGCTTGTCTGCTGGAACCAGCTCATGCCCCCGTCCGTCGTCTTGCAGAGATACCCCGCGCTCCCCGCCACATACCCGGTCTGGTGGTTCAGAAAGCGCACTCTGTACCATATGCTGGTGGGAACACCCACGGGAAGGACCAGTTGTGCGAAGCTGGCGCCCCCGTCCGTGGTCTTCCAGATGCCCGTGGGGCCGATGCTGGTGACGTACCCCGTGGCGGCATCCAGCCAGAAGGTGCCGTAGATCCGGTGTTTGGGATTGAAGGGAAGCAGACCCCAGGTGGAGCCCCCGTCTGTGGTTTTCATGATGAAGCCGAGACTATCGTCAGAGGTGGAGCTCCCCCCCACCGCGTAACCCAGGTTGTCGTCCAGGAACTGCACCTCCCTCAGGTCCTGCCGGACGAGTGCGGAGGAGTGGGGTGTCCAGCTCTCCCCCCAGTCCGTGCTGCCTGCAATCGCACCTCCCACCCCTCCTGCAAGCAGCGCGGGCACCGCCTTCCTCCCCGGAACGCCTTCCACACTGAGCCCGAAGACATTGGAATTGTAGCCGATATCCGACGGGGTCCAGACTCCCCCCCCGTTGGTGGTCACGAAGACCTCCCCGTTCGCCCCCGCGGCGGCGCCGCGGTCCGCGTCGGCGAACTTCACCTCATAGAGTGTTCCCGTTCCAAGGGAGGCCTGCTGGGGGAAGCTGGCCCCGCCGTCGGTGGTCCGGAAAATCTGGTAGGATGAGTTGGTGACCCATCCCGTGTCGGGGCCGCGGAAGAATATCCCCCGGGTGGTTCCGCCCCCCGTATAGCCGGGGACATTGGCCCAGCTCAGGCCCCCGTCGGTCGAGCGGAGGAGCCGCCCCAGGGTTGCGGAGGAGCTCCCGATGTAGGCGATGGCGGCATTCACCCAGTGGACCTTGGAGAGAAGCGCGGAGGTGGAGAGCCCCACGGGGGTCCAGACCCCTCCCCCGTCGGTCGTGCGGAGCAGGGTGCTTGCGGCTCCCACGGCGAGGCCCGTGTCGGGATTCAGGAAGTCCAGGTACCAGAGGGAGGAGGTGGTGCCGGAGGTGAGGTATCGCCAGCTCAGACCGCCGTCGGTGCTTTTCATGATGGAGCCGTTGGTGGTGCAGAGATACCCGGCGTTCTCGGCCGCAAACATGGTCTCATAGATGTCGCTGTACGCGGTCTCGGGCTGGAAGAATGTCCAGCTTGCCCCCCGGTCGGTGGACCGCACCACCGTCCCCCCGTCTCCCGCCAGCACCCAGGCGCCGGATGGGAGGATGACGGCATCGTTCAGGTTGTTTCCCGTGGGGGCGGGGTGTTGCCATCGGAACGGCTGGGCGAGGGAAGTTCCCCAGGCAAGCGCAACGATCAGAGCGGAGCAGAGCGGCTTCATGGCTCCTCCTTGCGGTGCGGCGTTGGACGGTTGGAAGGGCGACAGGCCGAGTATACTCAGAATGGGGGGAAGAGGCAAGCAGCCGCCCGCCCAAAGGGAGTTTCCCCGAGGAAGGCGGTCGTTGCGAAGCGGGCGGGGGTTTTCTATATTCATCCACACGCACGGCGGCCTCCCACCATCACGCAAGGCAAGGCATGGACCCTGTTTCCCTCCTTCGGGGCGTTCTCGGACTCGCCCTCGTCACCGCAGCCGCCTATGCCTGTTCCGCCGACCGGAAGAGGATCAACTGGCGCCTGGTGGGCGTGGGCATCCTTCTGCAATGCGGCTTCGCCTTCCTGGTCCTCAAGACGGGAGCGGGCCGCGCGGTGTTCGGCTTCATCAGCAGGTTCTTCGTCTGGCTGTTCTCCTTCGCCGCCCAGGGGGCGCAGTTCGTCTTCGGCGACCTGGCCAAGGGGCCCGGGACGGAGGGGAACATGGGCTTCTTCTTCGCATTCCAGATCCTCCCCACCATCATCTTCTTTGCCTCCCTCATGGGGGTGCTCTACTACCTGGGGATCATGCAGCGGGTGGTGCAGGCCATTGCATGGGTGATGCTGCGCCTGATGGGCACCAGCGGGGCGGAGTCGCTGGATGTGGCGGCCAACACCTTCATCGGCCAGACCGAGGCGCCCCTGGTCATCCGCCCGTACATTGCGAAGATGACGAACTCGGAGCTCTTCACCATCATGACAAGCGGCTTCGCGCACATTGCGGGGGGCGTGCTGGCGGCGTACATGCAGATGCTGGGACTGGCCTGGGCCACGGCGCACGGGACTCCCGTGGATGCCTCCCAGGCCACCTTTGCCGGCCACCTGCTGGCCGCCAGCATCATGGCGGGGCCCGCCACGATGGTGGTGGCCAAGCTGCTCATGCCCGAAACGGGGGATCCCCTCACCATGGGGACCGTGCGGCTGGAGGTGGAGCGGACCGATGCCAACCTGCTGGATGCCGCCGCCTCGGGAGCAGCCGCCGGGGTCCGCCTGGCCATCAACGTGGCCGGCATGCTGATCGTCTTCATCGCCCTCATCGCCCTGGTGAACTCCGTCCTGGGTTTTGTGGGAGACTGGACGGGATGGAACACGGCTCTTGCCGCCGCCTTCGGCAAGCCCCTCTCCCTGGAGCTCCTGTTCGGGCTCCTCTTCCGGTTCGTGGCATTCGGGATCGGGGTCCCCTGGGCCGATTCCCTCCAGGTGGGGAGCCTCATGGGCGTGAAGCTGGCCGTGAACGAGTTTGTGGCCTACATGAACATGGCGGATCTGATTGCGGCGGGGAAGCTCTCGGGGAAGGCGGCGGTCATCGCCACCTACGCGCTGTGCGGCTTCGCCAACTTCTCCTCCGTGGCCATTCAGATCGGCGGGATCAGCCCCCTCGCCGAGAGCCGCCGCGGCGACATCGCCCGCCTGGGGCTGCGGGCCCTTCTGGGAGGCACCATCGCCACCTGGATGACGGCTTCCATCGCCGGGATCCTGGCGGACTGATGGGACAATCGGGAGATGCCATGAACAAACAGGGGCGTTACCGCTGGTTCGTGCTCGGAGACTGGAACGGCTTCTTCGGGCTGATGTTCGACAACCTCACCGTGCTTTCGTTCCTGGCGGGCATCCTCATCTTCGTGTTCGGCTATCCGGCCGACATCGTGTACACGCGGATGTTCCCGGGCACGGCGTTCGGGGTGCTCTTCGGAGACCTGGTCTATACCTGGATGGCCTTCCGCCTGGCGCGCAAAACGGGGCGGTCCGACATCACCGCCATGCCCCTCGGACTGGACACCCCCTCCACCATCGGGGTAGCCCTGGTGGTTCTGGGACCGGCTTTCCTGGGGTTGAAGGCAGAGGGATACGGGGAACGGGAGGCGGCCCTCATGACATGGTACATCGGCATGGCCGTCATGATCTTCATGGGCCTCGTGAAGCTGGTCTTCTCGTTCCTCGGAAGCTGGGTGCAGAGGATGGTTCCTCAGGCGGGCCTGCTGGGCTCCCTGGCGGGGATCGGGCTCTGTCTGATCGGCATGATGCCCCTTCTGGACGTCTTCGGCATGCCCCTGGTGGGGCTTCCGGCCCTCGGGCTCGTCCTCTATACCCTGGTGGCGGGCATCCGTCTCCCGGGGAGGATTCCGGGAGTGCTCGCCTCCGTGGCACTCGGCACCGCTCTCTACTACACCCTCGGACCGGCGGGGCTGGCCGGGGGGGCCTATGCGGGGCCCCCTGCGGCGGAACTCCACTTCGGGCTTCCCCTCCCCACCCTGGATTTCCTGAAGGGCCTGGAGCCGGCCCTGAAGTACCTTCCCATCGCGGTGCCCTTCGGCATCCTGACGGTGGTGGGAGGCATCAACGTCACCGAGAGCGCCCGGGTGGCGGGGGACGACTATCACACGCGGAACATCCTGCTGACGGAAGCGGCAGCCACCCTCGTGGCAGGTCTCTGCGGGGGAGTGGCCCAGTCCACCCCCTACATCGGACAGCCCGCCTACAAGCACATGGGCGCGCGGGCCGGATACACCCTCATCACCGCCGTGTTCATCGGGCTGGGGGGGGTGCTGGGATATGTCTCGTTCATCGTGGAGCTGATTCCCAGGGCGGTCCTGGCACCCATCCTCATCTTCGTCGCCTTCGACATCATCGCCCAGTCGTTCCACGCCTGTCCCGCACGGCACGCCCCGGCGGTGGCCTTCGCGTTCTTCCCCACCGTCGCACGGCTGCTGGCGATCAAGCTGGGAAACCCCGAGGCCGTCCACCCCGAGACGTTTCAACGACTCCTGGAACTTCCGGGAAAGGCACTCCCCGAGATGCTGGTGACCCTCGCACTGGGGAACGGCTTCATCGTCACCGCCATGCTCTGGGGTGGATTCCTGGCCGAGCTGATAGACCGGCGGCTCCGCCGCTCGGCCGTCTATCTGCTGGTCCTGGCGGGGTTCACCCTGTTCGGCATCGTGCATTCGGCCCGTCCCGACGGGGAGATGTACCTCCCCTGGAACCTTGGAGGGCTGGCGCAGCAGGTCCCCTGGCAGTTTGCGGCGGGGTATGCGGCGCTCGCCCTCCTGCTCCTGCTTCTCTCCACGGGCAGGGAAAAGGGGGAGCCCTCCCCACCCCCGCACTGACACCGCGCCGGGGAAGGCCCGTCACGGGCGTCCGCCGCAGCGGTTTCTCTGTGCCGCTCTTTTCCCGCAAAGACCCCTTCCCCGGGAAGCGCCTTCGGGTGTGGGGGGGCCGAGGTCCGGAGTGGAACCCGCCCAAGACAGGCGGGAGGCGCACACACCCGCAGACCGACGCACGCCCCCCCGGAGGACGGTTCCTGAACACAGAACCCCGCCCCGCGCCGGATTGCGACGGCACAGGACGGGGCTCGCACAAAGCTCCCGGGGATCCCACCGGAGCCCGCCAGGAGAGCCCCTGCGGGCCCTCCCGGCAGGCCGATCCCCTTTCGCGGGAGCCGGCTCTCTACTTCATGAGCACGAGCTTGCGGGTCTCTGCAAACCCGTTCACGGCCAGGCGATAGAAGTACACCCCGCTCGGCAGGCCGTCCGCCTTCCAACTTACCGCATGCACACCTGCCGGCATCACCTCGTCGGCAAGGAGGGCCACTTCCTGACCGATCAGGTTGTACACGGCCAGCGAAACCCACCCGGCAACGGGAAGCGCAAAGGAGATGGTGGTGGACGGATTGAAGGGGTTGGGATAGTTCTGCCCCAGGGCATATCGTGCGGGAACGGTCGTACCGCTTCCCACTTCCAGCACCACCGAAGGAGACATGCTTATCTGCACGTTCTCCACCGTGTAGGTGGCCGGGGGCACCGTCACGCCCGTCTCCGCCGCGTTGTAGCCCTCCCTGTCCACAGCAAGCAGAATGGAGCCGACGGGCACCGACTCCAGCATGTAGGCGCCGGAGGCATCCGTGACAGTGAAGGCCACCAGAGCCCCGCCCTGGAATGCCAGCACACTCACCCCTGCCAGGGCCGTTCCGCCGGAGGTTGTGATGCGTCCGCGGATCCGGGCGATGCCGCCGCTCATGATGGGAACCACGCCCACGTCGATCCCCGTCACGTCTCCCGATGCCTCCACCGTGTCGGCCTCCTGCCAGTGGGACACCCCGTAGGCCCCCGCCTTATAGAATGCAGGCGCATAGGCGCTGAAGGGCATGGCCAGGACGAAGTACTTGCCGGGCCGCACGTTGCCGATCAGGTACGCCCCTGTGGAGTCCGTGTGTCCGAACCGGACGCCGATCGGACCCGGGTGCGGGGAGTTCCGGAGCGGGAAGAGCAGGATGCGGGCGGGCACGCCCGTTCCGAGGGAATCCCGCACGCGGCCCGCAATGCTGGTGGGCACCACCACGTGGACGGCCAGGGAGAAGTTGATGTTGGGGACATCCCCGTTCACCACGATGATGTCGGCATCGGCCGGGTTCGTCTTGTTGTCATAGTACTCGGGCAGGTAGCCCATCCGGGAAGCCATCGCCAGGTACGACTTGCCGTCCACGACCCGTGCCTGGTACCGTCCCAGGGAGTCGGTGCGGCCTCTCCAGACGATCCCGTGCGTGTGGCCCACGGATTCGATCTGTCCCGCCTCGGGCCCCATGCCGGGGCGTTCTCCGGTCAGCGCATAGAGCGAGTTCAACTCCTGCATGGTCCTCAGGATGCTCACCTCCGCATTGCGCAGGGGGACGCCCAGGGTGTCGGTCACCGTCCCCGAGATGAAGGCAAACGTCGGGGGAGCGGGACGGCTGAGGCCGAAGTCGGCCACAAAGAGGGAGCTCTCCGCCACCACGACGGGAGTTGCCGTGGAGGGATCGGGGGCATTGTCGAACCACTCGGGCCTGTAGCCGGGTATGCCGGGATGGGGAGACATGGCCTCGGCTTTGATCAGGTATGTGCCGGTATCCAGCGCCGCCCGGTATTCCCCGAGGGAATCGGTGAACACACAGGGACCCCAGGTGGAGGGGGCAAGCTGGCGGAAGAACCTGATCGCCGCGTGCCGGATGGGAAGCAGCGTGGAATCATCCACCACGGTGCCCGTGATGAAGCCCCGCACCGGGGGAGGCGGAGGAACGGGCCTGCTCAGGCCGAAGTCCGCCACGAACAGCGTGCTCTCTGCAACCGCCACGCGATTTGCGGTCTGGGGCGTGGGCTGGTTGTCGAACCACTCGGGAACATAGCCGGGCGTGCCGGGATGATTGCCTCCGGCTTCCGCCTTGATGATGTATGTCCCCGTGTCCAGCAGGGCATGATACATCCCCAGGGTGTCGGTGAAGACATAGCGGACGGCAACCGTCGGGGAGGGAATCCGGTAGAAACTCACCTTGGCATGGTTGATCCCCAGCCCGGTGGCATCATCGCTCACCCTGCCCCCGATGGCGCCGCGCGCCGGGGGAGGAGGAGCCACCGCGGTGAACATCACCCGGTTGCTGGGCGGGCTCTCGATCGTTCCGCCGGGATTCCCCGTGAAGGAGGTGACGTAGTAGTAATAGGTGTGCCCCGGCACCAGGTGGTTGTCAGAGAACATCCTGGAAGGGGTTGTTCCTATCACATGGAAATGGCCGGTGTCGTCGGGGGAACGGTACACACGGAATCCCCAGGGACCGGGAGGCGCCTCCCAGAGAAGCTTGGCGGTCAGGACCGGCCCCGGGACTCCCTGAACCGTGAGGTTCTGCGGGACGGGGGGCGGTGTCTGAGCCGCGAGGCCGGCCGCCAGCAGGCACAGCACCAGCGCCGCAAGGACTGTACGAAACTTCATATCAACCTCCCTGGAGAATGGTGAGAGTAATGTGGAGAGAAACGATTCCAATGGTTCCACGGCGATAACCCATGATGCAAGTCACGTGCCCGACAGGGGCGAGCCGTGGAATCGGCCCGTGGCATTATCCGCAGGAAAACACTCAAAAACAAAGAGGAAAAGGCACCTTCCCCGGGGTCTTTGCTCCCCCATCCCCCGGTTTTCATCCGGGTTTCACACGGCTACGCAGATTCTTCGTGCCCGGCGAACATTCTGCGCATGGACTCAGAACGAGCAGCGAAGCCCCGCCAGGAGCCGGGGTTCTTCCGCGGGAAACGCGCGAAGGGAGAGGGAAGTCCCCTGTGCCGTCTCCGCCAGAAGGAGGTCCGCCTGCGCATACGTAAAGAGCGCGGCATACGCGACCAGAAGGATGTTCCTGGTCCTGTAGGCGGCGTTATACCGGTCGTACCTCTCCGCAATGAAAGCAGGATTGCTCTCCCCGAGGTATTCCCTCTCAAGGGAGTTGGTCCTCAGAACAAAGTATGCCAGGGACCCGAGAACCGCGCCGCTCGCCGCCGTCAGCACCCAGCCCTTGGTTTCGTTCCCGGCGGAGAAATGCCCGAGACCCGGGAGAAGAAGGGATCGTGCAACGGCTCCCCGGCTGAGGCCCCCCGGCGCGGGAGCACCCGGGGAAACCCGCGCGGATGTATCCTTTTCCGCATCCCCGGCAGGGCGGGGGGACTCCCAAGCGCGAAGGTGTTCCCCTCGCACTCGCTCAAAGAATGTAATGATCTTGGGGGAAACCAGCACGGAGTCCGGACGGTAGTCCACATCCAGGTCCAGCATCTGCAGAAAGGCGGCCCGTGCCGAGTCCTCCTCCCCCAGGGAGAAATGCGACATCCCTTTCAGGAGAAAAACCTCCAGGAGAATCTCCGCCCCGAGGGCCTGCCGGCCGGCCAGCATGACATCGGCCAGACGCACGGCCGTCCCGTACTCGAACGATCCGTAGGCCTCTCTCAGCTCCCCGAGAGGCCCTCCCTCCTGTGCCCGCGCAGGTGAGGCGGGAAGCACCAGGAGGAATGCCGCGCATGCCGCAACCGCCTGCTTCATCGGAGGAGCATCATCTTGCGCGTCTCGGCTGATCTGCCGCTCTGGAGGCGGACCAGGTACACCCCGGCGGGGTGGTTCGTGCCGTCCCACTGCACGGTGTGTGTCCCACGCCCGAAGCGGCCGGAGGCCAGGAGAGCCACCTCCTCCCCCAGAAGGTTGTAGACCCGAAGGGAGACGGAACCGGGCTCCGACAGCCGGAACTCCAGATTCGTCATGGGGTTGAACGGATTGGGATAGTTCCCCAGGATACGGAACACCGGCTCCCTTTCCTCCCCCCGATCCCCGACCGCTGTGAGGAAGGTGTGGCGCTCCACCACACGCACCACGTTCTGGGACTGATCGAAGCCGCCGAAGGCGTACACCGAGCCGCCGTGCTCCACCGCCATCAGCCGGGACCGGGGAACCATCATGGGGGGGCCGGGCATCAGCGTGTATCCGCCCGGAGGAGGGCGCACTTCGAAGATCTCCGTGGTCCCCATGGCGGCCGAGGTCTCGTTCCTCCCCCCCAGGATCATGATCCGGGGCGAGTTGCCGAGCCGCACCGCCCTTCCGAAGGCGCGGGGCTGGAGGAGCAGAACCGGCAGCTTGGTGAACTGCCGGGTATGGATGTCGAACCTGTAGATGTCCCGGGAGACGGTGTTGAAGACGCCGCCGAAGAGATAGATGGTGTTGTCCAGGAGCGCGGCCATCTGCCCCACCCCCTGGCTTCCATGGCGGAAGAGGGAGTCGTTCTGATAGGTGATGGCGCGGGCGGCAAGGTCGAGCCCCACGATGTAGGGGAGGCGCACGCTCGGCCCGCCGAAATACTGGCCCCCAAAGACGTAGAAGATCCCACCTGCCGCCGCGCCCGCGGGGGCAAGACGTGCCAGCTTCCGGCTGGTGGCAAAGGGCGCGCTCTGCGGAGGCAGACTCAGCGGATACACCTCCACGGAGGAGTCCCCGGGGGAGTTGCCTCCACAGTAGTAGAGGGAATCCCCCCAGGATGCCGCGGCAAAATCCCTCCTTCCCTTCATCATGGACCCCACCCTCTCCCATGTGCCGGTGGAGGGCCTGTAGGTCTGAATCCAGGGAACGGAGGCGAAGAGGGAATCGGAAAATCCCCCCAGGATGATGACCAGGGAGTCGGTGGAAACGGCGCCCGCGGCCGCCACCCTCCAGGGCATCTCCCCCAGGGGGTGCCAGCCCGGCGGCTGGGAGGAGAGCCACCCGGGAGCAAGGACACAGATGAGGAATGAGATCAGGTTCCTTTTCATGGCCATTCATCCATAGAAGGGCAACTCCCGTGCCAGGGGGCCCGCCTCAGAGATCCCCGAAGCGATGGCGAACACGCAGGGTGTCACTCCGGGCAATGGTGATGCTCCTGGCCAGACGCCCGAAGCGCGCACTGCGGAGCTCCAGGAGGTGCTCCCCCGGATGGAGGCGCAGGGGGGCCAGGGGGGTTTCGCCGCGGGACTCCCCGTCCACCACCACCTCCGCCCAGGGGTGAACCTCGCAGGACAGATAACCGAAGAGCGTGTCCAGGTTGACCCCGATCACCGTCAGACCGCCCGGCTCGATCACCACGCTCCTCCGGTAGAGCGGATATCCGGGATGGACAAGCCGGAGCTCATGCTCCCCCGCCGCCAGTGCGATGTCCCGCGCAAGGGGGGTGGTCTCCACCCTGACCGAGTCCAGAATCACATCGGCCCACGGCATGCACTCCACCCGCAGACTGCCGTACCCGGTGCCGGCCCGGGCGGGGGCCTGAGGAGGAGCAACCCGCGCAGAGACCGGCGCAGGGTCGGGGAGCGGGATCCGCTCTGCCGGCTCAGGCGGCACCCGGATTGCTTCCGCAGGTGCGTCCCGGGGAAGGGTGTCTCCATCCGGAGACGGCGCCGTGGCGGCGCCCCCCCGCTCCTCCTCCCGTCCCGGGAAGAGAAGGAACAGGGCAACCCCCGTTGCGAGAACCCCGACCCCGGCCGCCGCATACGGCAGCCACCGCCTCCGGACCCGGAGAGGAACGGGCTCGACCCTTCCTTCCCCGAGCACCTGAAGAACGGCGCCCGCATCGGGCCACCGGTCGGCGGGATCCTTGCGGAGGAGCCCCCGGATTGCACTCTGGAGCCCGGGAGAAAGACCGCCCAGGTTCCCGAACAGGGATTCCTCGTCGAAGTTGAGGATGTTGTTCAGGGACTGGTTCACGTCCTTTCCCACGAAGGGGTGCACACCCAAGAACATCTCATAGGCGATGATCCCCAGCGAGAAGAGGTCGGTCCACGGACCCAGCTCGCCTCCCAGGATCTGCTCGGGCGCCATCTGGCAGGGGGTGCCCAGAACCGACTGGGGGCTCGTGTTCCTGCTCTCGGTGGCCGCCAGGGCCAGCCCGAAGTCCCCGATTCTGACGTCCAGCCCGCCGCTCACCAGGATATTCTCGGGTTTGATGTCCCTGTGGACCACGCCCATGGCGTGTGCATAGGCCAGGCCTTCGAGGATCTGCACCAGAATGCGGCGCGCATCCCGGGAAGAGAGCCCCCCTTCCAGAAGAAGCGCCCGGAGGGAGCGTCCTTCGAAGTACTCGAACGAGATGTAGGCCCGGTGGGCCTCCACCCCGAAATCCAGGACCCTGATGATGCGCGGGTGGTCCAGCCGGGCCAGGATCCGCGCCTCGGACCGGAAACGCCCCAGCACGGCCTCATCGGGAAGGGCGCGGGTGTCCAGCACCTTGAGGACGATGCGCTTGCCCAGGAAGGCGTGGTGCGCGACGTACACTCCCGCATGATCGTCCTTCTTCAGGGTCTCGAAGACCTCGAACTTCCCGAAAAGAAGCTCGCCGGGAGGACTTGCGCCCATGCCTTACGATTCCCTCCCCTTCAGCTTCATCTGGACCCACCGCACGGACACCCCCAGAGAGCGGGCTGCCAGGGTTCTGTTCCCGTTGAACTCCCGGAGGCGTTCAGCCAGGAGAAGCTGCTGGTATTCCCGGAGGGTTCCCGTGAACCTGCCCCCGCCGGGCTCCTCCCCCAGGATCACGTGTTCCTCCTCCACGGCTCCCCCCTCGCAGAGGATCAGGGCCCGCTGGAGGACGTTCATGAGCTGCCGCACGTTTCCCGGCCAGGAATGCGCCTCCAGCTTGCGGAGCGCCCCCGGAGAGATCCGCGCCTGGGAGGAGGAGATCTTCCCGATGAAGTGACGCGCCAGCAGGCCGATGTCTTCCCTCCGCTCCCTCAGAGGGGGGAGGGTGATGGGAAAGACATTCAGGCGATAGAAGAGATCCGGCCTGAAACCTCCCTCCCCTGCGAGGGTCTCCAGGTTCTTGTTCGTGGCGGCAATGATGCGGACATTGATGGCGCGCGGCTCCGTGTCGCCCAGCCGGATGATTACCCTGTTCTCCAGAACCCGGAGCAGCTTGGCCTGCAGCGCGCTCGAGATGTCGGCGATCTCATCCAGGAGAAACGTGCCGCCCTCGGCAACCTCCAGGAGCCCCTTCTTGTCCCCCACGGCCCCCGTGAAGGCCCCCCTGCGATACCCGAAGAGCTCGCTTTCCAGGAGACTGTCGGGGATGGAACCGCAGAACTGGGCCAGATACGGCCTGCCGGCGCGCGGACTCAGCTTGTGAATCGCCTGCGCCGCCAGGTCTTTTCCCGTCCCGCTCTCCCCCAGAAGAAGCACGGTGGCATCGGTGCGGGCCACCCGGTGGACAAGCCGGGCCAGATCCCTCATCTTCGGGCTCTCCCCCACCATGGAGGGGATGCTCCCGGCGGCCTGAATCCGGTTCGCCAGCCGGAGGTTCTCGTCCTGGAGGGATTCGAGCCGGGCGGTCCTGTCCAGGGCGAGGGAAAGCAGACCCGAGAAGAAGCTCAGGAAGACCAGGTTGGCATCGGTGAACTCCCTCCGGTCCGTCTGGCTGTCGGCCAGGAGCGCCCCCCAGAACGTCTCTCCCCGGAACACGGGGACGCCCACCACCGACTTGATCTTCCGAATCCGGATGCTGGTGAACTGGGAAACCGACGGGTCGGTCTGGGCGTCGTGATACAGGACGGGAGATCGTTTCTGCACCACCTGCTGGAGCACCCCCGAGGAAAACTCCGACAGGTCCCGGATGCTCTCGCGGCGGATGTTCCGGGCCGCCACCAGCTCGGGGGTTTCGTCGGGTCCGGCCTGCCTCACCACCACTCCCCGTTCCGCGTTCACCACCCCCAGCATCCAGTCCAGGGCCTGTTCCAGGAGCGCCTCCTGGCGGGCCGCGGAATTCAGCAGGCGGCTGATCTCGAGCAGGCTCTCGAACTGCTCCCGGGTAAGGTCCCGGAGGTGCCGCAGGGGGGCGGGGTGGGTGCTCATCTCGTCTCTGCGGGAAGGAGCGTGAAGGAGGCCGGCTTGGACCGGCTCCGGTTCTGGAAG
>JBAVEL010000037.1:0-42500 GCA_049587715.1 Bacteroidota bacterium | reverse complement strand
TCCGATACGGCTACCTTGTTACGACTTAGCCCCAGTCACTGGTTTTACCTTAGTCGGCTGCCTCCCTTACGGGTTGGCACACCGGTTTCGGGTACCCCCAGCTTCCATGGCTTGACGGGCGGTGTGTACAAGGCCCGGGAACGTATTCACCGCGCCGTGCTGATGCGCGATTACTAGCAATTCCAGCTTCATGGAGTCGAGTTGCAGACTCCAATCCGAACTGAGACCGCTTTTTTGGGATTGGCTCCACCTCGCGGTTTAGCAGCCCTCTGTAGCGGCCATTGTAGCACGTGTGTTGCCCTGGATGTAAGGGCCATGAGGACTTGACGTCATCCCCACCTTCCTCTCTACTTGCGTAGGCAGTCCACTTAGAGTGCCCAGCTTGACCTGCTGGCAACTAAGTGCAGGGGTTGCGCTCGTTGCAGGACTTAACCTAACACCTCACGGCACGAGCTGACGACAGCCATGCAGCACCTGTATCCGCCCCTCTTGCGAGGAGATCCCCTTTCAGGGACTGTGGCGGACCTTTCAAACCCAGGTAAGGTTCTTCGCGTTGCATCGAATTGAACCACATGCTCCACTGCTTGTGCGGGCCCCCGTCAATTCCTTTGAGTTTCAACCTTGCGATCGTACTCCCCAGGTGGGGTACTTAATGCGTTAGCTTTGGCACTGAACCTTGCGACCCAGCACCTAGTACCCATCGTTTAAGGCGTGGACTACCAGGGTATCTAATCCTGTTTGCTCCCCACGCTTTCGCGCCTCAGTGTCAGTTACGGACCAGGAGACCGCCTTCGCTACCGGTGTTCTTCATGATATCTACACATTTCACCGCTACACCATGAATTCCATCTCCCTCTGCCGCACTCAAGATCCCCAGTATCGGAGGCAGTTCTGCAGTTAAGCTGCAGGATTTCACCACCGACTTAGAGATCCACCTACACGCCCTTTACACCCAGTAATTCCGGACAACGCTCGGGTCCTACGTATTACCGCGGCTGCTGGCACGTAGTTGGCCGACCCTTATTCGCGGGGTACTGTCAATTCCGCGCGAGGCGGAACATTCATCCCCCGCAAAAGGAGTTTACATCCTAACGGACTTCATCCTCCACGCGGCGTCGCTGCTTCAGCCTTTCGGCCATTGAGCAATATTCCTCACTGCTGCCTCCCGTAGGAGTCTGGACCGTGTCTCAGTTCCAGTGTGACTGGCCATCCTCTCAGACCAGTTACCCATCGCAGGCTTGGTGGGCCGTTACCCCGCCAACTACCTAATGGGACGCAGGCTTATCAACAGGCGCCCTTTTGGGGCCTTTCACAACCTGCACCATGCGGTGCGGTTGCTTCATCGGGAATTAGCCCGCCTTTCGGCGGGTTGTCCCCGTCCTGATGGCAAATTGCCTACGTGTTACTCACCCGTGCGCCACTGTACTCGGGATATTGCTACCCCTTTCCCGTAGACTTGCATGTGTTAGGCACGCCGCCAGCGTTCGTCCTGAGCCAGGATCAAACTCTCCGTTGTAGTTATCTTCATAACTTCTTCGTCGAGTCTGAAGATGGCTTCGATTACTTGTGGACGACAAGCATCTCAGCCAAGGTTAAGAAACTCTGCCAAGAATGACTTGTGGCTATGCACTTCGTTTTTCAAAGAACAGAAACTCAACCCGCTGTCGAAGCGGGTTTTTAATATACTAAAGAACGTTGCCGTTGTCAAGAAGCCCGGAGTGAAAATCGGTCTTTTCTTCAGGGAGGAAGACCGGGGCTTCCGGATCAAGTAGGGAACACTAATAAAGGGATTCCGGATTCAATGTCAAGACCCCCGGGAGAAGCCCGGGAGGGGGATCCAGGGAAGCCCATAAACCTCTGCGGGGCAATGACTTGCGCCCACCCGGCGGCGTTCCTTGACATCCCTCCTTTTTCTGCTATCATCCAAGCCGCACACAGAGCCACGATTCCGGATGTCGCACACCAAAGAGCGCTGGGGGTCGCGCGTGGGGCTGGTCCTGGCCATGGCGGGCAACGCCGTGGGCCTCGGGAACTTCCTCCGCTTTCCGGTGCAGGCGGTGAACAACGGCGGGGGCGCCTTCATCATCCCCTACCTCGTGTCTTTCCTCGTCATGGGCATCCCGCTCCTCTGGATCGAATGGACCATGGGGCGCTTCGGGGGAAGACGCGGCAACCACTCCACCCCGTTCATTCTGGACAGCATGGCGCGGGGGCGCCTCCTCAAGTACTTCGGGGTCTTCGGGATCTGGACCAACCTCGCCGTGGCCGCCTACTACTGCTACATCGAATCCTGGACCATGTCGTACGTGATGCACTCCGTGGGAAGGACCTTTGAAGGGCTCTCCCAGACGGAGGTGGCGGCCTTCTTCACCAACTACGTGGACATCTCCACCACCACAACGGGGATACCCTTCGAGGCGCCCCTGTTCTATCTCCTCTGCCTTCTCCTCAATACGTGGATTCTCTCGCGCGGGCTCAGCGGAGGGGTGGAGCGCACCGCCAAGATCGGGATGCCGCTGCTCATCCTGTTCGGCGTGTTCCTCGCCGTGCGCGGCCTCACCCTCGGCAACTCGGGGGCCACTGCCGCGCATCCGGATGCAAGTGCGTGGGCCGGACTGGAGTTCCTCTGGAACCCGCAGTTTGATTCGCTGGCCAACCCCAAGGTGTGGCTGGCCGCGGCCGGGCAGATCTTCTTCACGCTCTCCGTGGGCATGGGGACCATCCACTGCTACGCCGCATATGTCCGCGAGAAGGAAGACATCGCCCTGAACGCCATGTCGGCCGGATGGATGAACGAGTTTGTGGAGGTGGTGCTGGGAAGCTCCATCGTCATCCCCATTGCCGCCGGGTACCTGGGACTGGACTGGGTGAAGGAGAACGCGGGATTCGGGATGGCCTTTCAGACAATGCCGTTCCTGTTCGAGAACTGGGGCCCCCTGGCTGCAGCCGTGGCGGGGGTCTTCTGGTTCGGGCTCCTGTTCTTCGCCGGCATCACCTCTTCGCTCGCCATGGGAACACCCTGGATGGGCTTCATGCAAGACGAGTTCGGATGGAGCAGGGAACGGTCCGCCTGGTCGTTCGGGGCCGTGGTGCTGCTGCTGGGGCTCCCCACCGTCTTCCTCTACCAGTACGGGGTCTTCGATGAGTACGATTACTGGGCGGGAACCGTGTCGCTGGTTGTGTTTGCCCTGGCGGAATCGGTGCTCTTCGCCTGGATGTTCGGCGTGCGGAGGGGATGGGAGGAGCTGACCCGGGGGGCCGACATGAAGGTCCCGGATGCCTACCGGTTCATCATCCGGTACGTCACGCCCCTGTTCCTTCTCTTCGTCTTCTTCGGCTCCGTGGTGGCGCCGCTCGGCGGGAACTGGGGCCTGGCCTGGCAGAGCCTCCTCCACGGAAACGGCTGGCCCCTGGATGACGGCTCGGTCATCCGGCAGGTTTTCATGACGGGACTGAAGGAGAGGATCGCCGGAGCGCCGGATGCGGCAACCGCCGCCCGCCTCGAGACCCAACTGGCCTGGGTGACGGGAGCCCGCGTGCTTCTGAGCTGTGCGTTCCTCGGGATCTGCGCCCTGGTGTATGCCGCCCACAGGCGCCGGAAGAAGAAAGGAGCCCGCCCATGAGCACGGCCGCCCTGGTTATGATGACCGCCACCATGGCCGTCATCACCGCCGTCACCGTGTACTTCTTCGTGAAAGTCCTCCGCGCCCCGCCCCGGAAGGAGGATTGAGGAGAACCGTCCCCGGCGGACGCTACCTGAGGGCCTCCACCTTCCAGGCCTTCAGCTTCCGCAGCATCGCCACGTCGGTCAGGTCGTACCGGATGGGGGTGATGGAGACGTACCTGTTCCGGACCGCCACCTCGTCCACCCCGGGGTCCGTGTCCGTCACCTTCAGACGCCCGGTCAGCCAGAAGTACTCGCGGTTGGCCGGATCGCGGCGCACATCGAACGTGTCGTCCCAGGTGGAGGCCCCCTGGCGCGTCACCCGGACGCCGCGGATTCTCTTCTCGTCCACGGCAGGGACGTTCACGTTGAGGAGGGTGCCGGGCGGAAGCCCCCGGCGGAGCACAAGCCGCGCCACACGCCCTCCGAACCGCGCGGCGTACGAGAAATCCGCCTCCCCGTGCGTGGTCAGGGATATGGCAATGGAGGGAATCCCCAGAATGGTGCCTTCGGTGGCCGCCGAGACCGTGCCCGAGTAGATCACGCTGATGGCGGTGTTGGAGCCGTGGTTGATGCCCGACATGAGGAGGTCGGGGGGACGCCTCAGAAGGAACCGCACCCCCAGTTTGACGGCGTCGGCCGGGGTGCCGGATACCGCATAGCCGAACAACTCCTCTCCTCTCCGGACGGGAACCGCCCGCAGGGGGTAGTTCATGGTGATGGCGTGCCCCACGGCGCTCTGCTGCCTGTCGGGGGCCACCACCGTCACGTCCGCAAAGGTCTTCAGCTCCCGCACCAGGGCGAAGATGCCGGGTGCGTCGATCCCGTCGTCGTTGGACACCAGAATGTGGGCCCGCCGGGGGCCCCGCGGGGAGCCCACGTCAGTAGCTCTCCTTTCGCAGGGGAAACCGCCCCCCCTTCACGTCGTCAATGTAGCCGCGGAAGGCCCCCCGCATGGTCTCGGCAAGCTCCGCATAGCGGCGCACGAACCGGGGTTTGAACTCCTCGGTCAGGCCCAGCATGTCGTACACCACGAGCACCTGGCCGTCGCAGTGGGGACCCGCCCCGATGCCGATGGTGGGCACCGGAACCGCCCGGGTGATCCGGGCGGCCAGGGAAGCGGGTATCTTCTCCAGGACAATGGCGAACACGCCCGCCCGCGCCAGGGCCCTGGCATCGGCCAGGATCTCCCTGGCTTCCCGGGGATCCCGGGCGCGCACCTCATAGGTTCCGAACTTGTTGATGGCCTGGGGGGTAAGCCCCAGGTGCCCCATCACCGGAATCCCGATCCGGACAAGATGCCGCACCAGCTCCGCGATGTACGCCCCCCCTTCCAGCTTCACCGCCCCGACCCCCACCTCTTTCATCACCCGCCCGCAGTTCCGCACGGCCTCGTCCAGGCTGTTCTGATACGACATGAAGGGCATGTCCACCACGATGAGGGCATTCCGGACCGCCCGCTTCACCGCCTTGGCGTGGTAGATCATGTCGTCCACGGTGACGGGAAGGGTGGTTTCATAGCCCTGCACCACGTTGCCCAGCGAGTCGCCCACCAGGATGATGTCCATCCCCACGTGGTCCAGGTACCTGGCCACAAGGTAGTCGTAGGCGGTCAGCATGGCGATCTTTTCCCCCGCGCGCTTCATGGTCATGACCGTCTTGGTGGTCACGACCCTCGGCCGCATGGAGGGATCCGGAGCGCCGGGGGCGCGTTTCTTCTCAGGCATGGACATCTCCCGGATGTGGAACCTGTTCAGAGCGGAACTCCACCCCCCACTCCCCGGCAAACCCCCGCCGGATGCACTCCGCCAGCGAACCCAGATCGGGGGGCTTTCCCAGAATTTCGCCGAGGTCCACCGTATGCTCCCGCATCTCTCTCCGGAGGGTCTCTTTCCACGGGCCCTCCCCCCCCGCCAGGCACTCCACCAGCATGCGGTGCGAGGGCCCCGTGAGGATGGAGCCGTGCTGGAGAACCGCCTCCCGGGGGCTGCTCCCGTACCGCCTCTGGGCGCTCCCCACGAGCTTCCGCCCCTTCCACTCGATCTCGTGCCGGGCCGAGCCGGCAAAGCAGGCGGCAGAGGAGGGGCGCCCGTAGAGGCGCGGAAAGTCCGCCTGCGCCTTCCGGAAATCAGCCCGGACCCCGAACGCGGCCAGCCCCCGCAGAAGGGCCCCGCACACCTGCCGGTAGATCTCGGAGACGCTCCGCCCGTGCGAGGGCATCACGATGCTGTAGGTGAGCTCCTCCGCATGAAGGATGGCCCTCCCCCCCGTGGGACGCCGCACGACATCCAGCCCCCGCACCCGGCAGGCGGAGAGGTCCAGCTCACCCTCCTGTTGATTCCGCCCGAGGGACACCGCATGCGGCCGCCAGGTGTAGACGCGGAGCACGGAAGGGCCCCCTCCCCCGGCCACCCGGAGCGCGGCCTCTTCGTCCCGGCGCATGTGCAGCCCCCCGGGGCCGGCCCCGTCGTCGGCAAACACCCAGGCGGATGTCATTCCGCCTGCCGGTGCCTGAAGCGGCGCGGCCCCGCAATGATGCCCCGCCGGCTTGCCTCTATGAACCGGACCGCCGCGTCCACCTCGGGAACGCCGATCAGGGAGGCATCCTCCCGGATCCGGGCCAGGGCCTGCGAGACGTTCATCCCCGAGCCGTAGATCAGGGCGTAGACATTTTCCAGGGCGGCAATGCACGCGGGGGTGAAGCCGCGCCGGCGCAGCCCGATGGAATTCAGCCCCTGAAAGATGAGCGGCTCCTGTCCCGCCAGCACAAAGGGGGGGACATCCTTGGGGACCCGCAGCCCCCCCCCGATCATGGAGTGCATCCCGATGCGCACGAACTGGTGCACGGGCGTGATGCCCCCGATGGTGGCATGGTCTCCCACTTCGCAGTGGCCGGCCAGCATGGCCGCGTTGGCCATGATGACGCGGGTGCCCACCACGCAGTCGTGGGCCACATGGACATACCCCATGAGCAGGCAGTCGGACCCGATGACCGTGCGCCCCCCCTCCCCCGTGCCCCGGTGGAGCGTGGCGCATTCCCGCACCACGGTCCTGTCCCCCACCTCGCACACAGATTTCTCACCGGCATACTTCAGGTCCTGCGGTTCGTGCCCCACCACCGCCCCGTGGTGGATGCGGCAGTCGCGCCCGATCCGGGCCCCCCGGCCGATGAGGGCGCAGGCCGCGATCTGGGTGCCGTCCCCCACAACCGCACCTTCCTCCACCACCGTGAAGGGCCCCACCGCCACATCCCGGCCCAGCTCCGCACGGGGGCTGATGGCGGCGCGGGGATCAATCAGCGAGGCCACCGCTCATCCCTCCTTCCCCGGCGGGGCGCCGCCCCCCGGCAGGGCTCCCGCCCCCGCCGTCCGGTCCATAATGGTGGCCATCATCTCGGCTTCCGCCGCCAGGACGCCGTCCACAAACGCCCGGCCCCGCATCACGCAGATGCGGCTTTTCCGGCTCATCATCTCGAGCTGGAACTCAAGCTGGTCTCCCGGAAGGACGGGCTTGCGGAACTTCACGTTGTTGATGGCCATGAAGTACACCAGCTTGTCTCCCGGGTTTTCCACCCCGTTCAGGAGCAGGATCCCGCCCGTCTGCGCCATCCCCTCTATGATCAGCACGCCGGGCATCACCGGCTGGCCGGGGAAGTGCCCCTCGAAGAAGGGCTCGTTCACGGTCACGTTCTTCACCCCCGTGATGCGCTCGTCCATCCGGAAATCCGTGATCTTGTCCACCAGCAGGAAGGGATAGCGATGGGGGAGGATCTTCTTGATGGCGTTGATGTCAAAGACGACGCCCTCTCTCCGCTCGTGCTGGTATTTCCGCACGAGCTTCTTCTGCTGGTAGAGCTTCCGGATCTCGCGGGCAAATTCCACGTTGGCCGCGTGGCCCGGCCGGGCCGCCAGAATCTGGGCCTTCAGCGGCACCCCGATCAGGGCAAGGTCCCCCATCACGTCCAGCAGCTTGTGCCGGGCCGGCTCGTTCCGGAAGTGGAGGGGCTTGTTGTTCAGCACCCCGTTCGCCCCCAGGATCACCGAGTCCCGGATGCCGAACCGCTCGCTGATCCGGTTGAGCTCCTCCTGGTCCAGATCCCCGTCCACGATGACGATGGCGTTGTCCAGGTTGCCCCCCCGGATGAGGCCCCGGTCGTGGAGCATCTCCACCTCGTGGAGGAAGCAGAAGGTGCGGCAGGGGGCGAACCCCGTGACGAACTCCTTCTCCAGGTCGAACAACCCCGTGTGCTGGCTCCCGAGGGCCGGGTTGTGGTAGTCCACCATCACCGTGATGCGGTAGTCGTCGGTGGGGAGGGCCACAATGTCCACCTGCCGTTCCTCGTTGTGGTATTCCACCGGCTTGTCGATGATCAGGTAGTCCTTGGGGGCGTCCTGCATCTCGAAGCCGGCCTCCAGCAGGACGTCCACGTAGGGCTTTGCGCTTCCGTCCCCCACGGGAGGCTCGTTGGCGTCCAGCTCCACCAGCACGTTGTCCACCTGCAGCCCCGCCAGGGCGGCCATCACATGCTCCACCGTGTGCACCCGCGCCTCTCCGATGGCGATGGTGGTTCCGCGGGAGACATCCACCACGTGGTCCACCACGGCGGGGATCTCGGGCGAGCCGCCCAGGTCCACCCGCCGGAACCGTATCCCGAAGTCGGTGGGGGCGGGACGGAATGTCATGGTGCATACGCTTCCCGTGTGCAGGCCGATGCCGCTCAGGGAAACCGGCTTTCGGATCGTTCGCTGCTGTACGAGCATCTGGACTCCCGATGGTACGCTGATGGCGGAGCCCCCGGCCCCGGGGGGCCCGCGGGGGCAGGCCGTGGAAGGGGGTGCGGCGGTCCATGCCGCCGCGCCGACCCGCAGAACTTACCAACATTTCGTGAAGGATGCAAAACGCGGCTTGACTTTGACCCCCTCCCTCGGCATATTTCCGCCGGTTTCGCGCCGTTGTCGCCCGGGACCCCGTACCCGGAGCGCCCCCACCTTTCATCAACAGGGAGGTCTCATGAAACACGCCGCATGGCTGCTTCCTCTCATCATTGTCCTCTGGGTCCCTGCCCCACTGCGGGCGGAGCTTCCCGAGAACACCCCGGCCCTCGTGGAACATCTGGAGTACCTGGGATACGAGGTCACCACCGACACCACCAGGGTCATCGCAAAGCACACCCGCTATCTGAACCTCGTGATCCGGAAGTTCCGCGGCGGACTGCTGGTGACAAGCTGGTACAAGGGGAACGCGTACGCGGCCGACAACAGGGACGATTTCAAGTCGTTCGTAAACGACCTGAACGTGGAAGCGGTGGCCGTCCGGTTCTACGTGGACAGGGTGAGCGACATGATGATCGAGGGGTACTTCCCCGGCGTCTACGACAAGACGCACTTCGCCGCTTTCCTGGACGCGTACAACAGCGCCCAGGCCCAGCTTACGAAGAACATCGAGGATCTGCGGCGGTTTGTGGATTGAGGGGAGCCGCCCCGGGCGGGACGGCTCCGGGGGAGGTTACTCCTCCCGGCGTCCCGCCCTGAGCCGCTCCAGCTCCTGCTCCAGGCGCTCCAGCCGCGCCTGGAGGACGCGGAGAGCCTCCGCAAGGGAGGGAAGCTGCGCCAGAGATCCTTGGATCCGGAACGCCTCCCGCTGGGGGTAGGCGGGGGAGCCGAACACCGTGGTCCCCGGCGTGTGAATCGAGTGGTGCACGCCCGACTGGGCCCCGATGCGGGTGCCCTCGGCGATCTCCAGGTGACCGGTGATGCCCGCCTGGCCCCCGATCATGGAGTGGCCCCCGATCCGGGTGCTTCCCGAGATGCCCGCCTGTGCCGCAATCACCGTGTGCTCCCCCACCACCGCATTGTGCGCCACCATGATCAGGTTGTCCAGCTTGGCCCCGGCGCGGACGCGTGTCTCCCCCATGGTGGCCCTGTCCACCGTGGTGTTGGCCCCCAGCTCCACGTCGTCCTCGATCACCACGATGCCCGTCTGGGGGATCTTCTCGTAGGACCCGTCGGGGCGGGGAGCAAACCCGAACCCGTCGCCCCCGATCACCACCCCCGGGTGAAGCACCACCCGGGATCCGATCACGCAGCGCTCCCGCACAATCACCCCCGCATGGAGCACGCTGCGGGCCCCCACCCGCACGTCGTCCCCCAGCACGGAGCAGGCCCCCAGCATGGCCCCCTCCCCCAGGGAGCAGCGCTCCCCGATGACCGCCAGGGGACCCACGCGCACCCCCTGGGCCAGGGAGGCGGTGGGGGCGATCACACTCGAAGGGTGCACCCCCGGGGGGAGGGGGTCGGGCACCGGGTGGAAAACCACCAGTACCTTCAGGAAGGCGGCATAGGGATCCTCCACGCGCAGAAGGGCCGGGCCCGTTTCCGGGGAGGGCATGTCCCTGTGGAGATCCCGTCCCACGATCACGGCGGAGGCCCGGGTATCGGCAAGTCGGCGGATGTAGCGGGCGTTGGCAACAAAGGTGAGGTCCCCCTCCCGGGCCTCCTCGATCTTGGCCACGCCGCGGATTTCCCTCCCGCCGTCCCCTTCCAGGTCGGCTCCCAGAAGAGCGGCCACCTCGCGCAGGGTCATGGCGGCGCCTACTTCCGGAAGGTCTGCATTCTGCGGGTGACCTCTTCGGTGAGGTCGTTCTTCCGGTTGGCGTACAAAAGGAGCACGTCGCTGCTCTTGTCGATGATGTAGTCGTAGCCCTCCTCCCGGGCCAGCTCGTCCAGCACCTGGAAGAGCTTGTTCTGGATCGGCTTCATCACCTCGTTCTGTCTCAGGAAGAGCTCGCCGTTCTGGCCGAACTTCCTGTTCCGGAAGTCGATGATGCTCTGGTCCAGCTCCCGGAGCAGGCGCTCCTGCTCCGCCCGCCCCTGGTCGGTCAGAATGAGCTTCTTCTTCTCGTAGTCGTCGAACTTCCGCTTCCAGTCGTCCTGCATCTTCTGCAGTTCGGCCTCCCACTGCGCCACCAGGGCGTCCAGGGAGCGCTGGGCATCCACCGCTTCGGGGAGGGCGGCCATGACCGCCTCGGAGTTGATATGTCCGATGCGCGACTGGGCCGTCAGGGCGGGGGCCAGCACGAAGGCGGCCGCCGCAAGCACAAGAGTTCTCATTGTTTCTGTCCGTTGCTGTTGGATGGCGATGCTACTTCCCCCGCTTGAGGCGGTCGATGACCTTGAAGGTGAGATCGTGGGCCGGATCGCCGTAGAGGAGGATGCTCGCCTGCTCCAGCTTGTCGAACACAAAGGAGTAGCGTTCCTCCTTCGCCACCTTCTCGATGGCGGCCAGGATCCGGTTCCGCAGGGGCGCCGTCAGGCGGTCGCGCTCCAGCCGGAGCATGCTGTCCTTCTCGGCCGCGTAGGCGCGGTAGGACTGCTGGAGGGTCACGATCTCGTCCTCGGCGGCCTTGCGCGCGGGCTCGTTCATCATGCCCTGCTTCTTCCTGTAGTCCTCGATCTTGCCCTGCAGCTCACCCTCCCGGCGCTCGATCTCCTGCCGGACGGGGGCGGCGATGGTGCCGAGGCGCCGCTCCGCCTCCTGCGCCTCGGGGAGCTCCTGGAAGATCTTCTCCGAGTTCACGTACCCGATCTTCGGCGCCTGCGCCCGGCCGGGCGCCGCCGCCAGAAGCGCCAGCAATACAAAACCAATTGTCCTGTTCACGGAAACCTCGTCGTTATGGTCGTGTGGTCTGCATGTCGCATGCTCAGAATCCCCGCCCGAACACGAAGTGGAACCGCCATCCGTCGGGACGCCCGTCCGCGGGGTCCACGTCGTCGAACCCGAAACCGTAGTCGAACCCGATCAGCCCGATGGGCATGATCTGGAGTCGGGCCCCGAAGCCGGCCGAGCGCTTCAGGTCGAAGAAGTCCGCCCGGGAGAGCGATGTAAACACATTCCCCCCTTCCGCAAACCCCAGCAGATAGATGGGAATGGGGCTGAGCGCCAGGGCCACGCGGAACTCGGCGGTCTGACGGGTCATGGCATATCCCCCCGTCACGTCGCCCGAGGCGTTCCGCGGCCCGATCGTCTGATCGTCATACCCCCGCAGGGGCGTGGTGGCCACGAAGCCCAGCCCCGTGCCCCCCATGAAGAAGAGCTCGATGGGAGGGATGTTGGTCTCGCCGTAGAGTTTCCCGATGTACCCGTACTGCGACCCCAGGTAGAGGGACACCCTGCTGCTTCCGAACAGGGGCAGGTACCACTCGGAGGTAAACTCCCACTTGTGGAAGTCGATGGTGCCGGGCAGGAAGGGCCCGCCCGAGAGCTCGGTGGAAAGGGAGAGGTTCGACCCCGAGGTGGGAAACACCGGGTTGTCCACGCTGTTGCGCGTGATGATCTGTGTGAGGCTCACCTGGCTGGAGGGCCCCTCCAGGTAGATGCCACGCCCGTTGATCACGTCGTTGTGCTGGGCGTTCAGGATCCAGTCCCCCCGGAAGTAGTCGTCGGGCCAGCGGAAGCGCCGTCCCACGCGGAGCGAACCGCCGGTCTGCTTCAGGTCGAAGGTGTAGGCCTGCCGCGTATCAAACAGGCTCACGCCCAGCAGGGTGGGCGTGCCGAACAGCCAGGGTTCCGTGAACCCGAGCGTGAAGGTCCGGTAGGGGGTGGTGGTGCCGAACTGCCACTCGAAGTTCAGGATCTGCCCCGCCCCTCCGGTCAGGGGCTCGGAGATGGAGAAATTGTTGATGGTGAAGCCCAGGGCCCCCGTCACCCCGAACGCCCCGCTGTAGCCGATGGATGCGTTGACGTTGTCGGTGGACTTCTCCTCCACCTCGTAGGTGATGTCCACCGTCTTGTCGTCCACCAGGTTGTAGTCGGGCTTGATCTTCTCGGGGTTGAAGTAGTTCAGCACCGCAATCTGCCGCGCGCTCCGCACGATGGCGGCCCTGCTGAAGAAATCCCCCGGCCGCGTGTAGAGCTCCCGCCGTATTACCTTGTCGTGGGTCTTGGTGTTCCCCTTGATGTGTACGTGTCCGATGCGGAACTGGTTCCGCTCAAACACCAGCACGCGGATGTCCACGCTGTCGGGGGGCACGACGATCTCGCGCGGCTCCAGGTTGAAGGTCAGATAACCGTTGTCCAGATAGAGGGAGGCCACATCCGTCTGCGCCTCGTTCCCCCGCAGGTTCTGCTCCAGCTTCTCGGCGTTGTAGATCTCCCCGGGCGCGATGCCCAGCCGCCCGCCGAGGATGCTGTCGGGATAGATGGTGTTCCCCTCCCAGGCAACGGAGCGGATCACGTAGCGGGGGCCCTCATAGAGGCGGATCAGGATGAACATCTCCTCCCTGTCCGCCCCGTACCAGATGGAGTCGGAGAGCACCTGCGCGTCCCGGAAGCCGTTCCTCCGGTAGAAGGTCGCCAGGAGCCGCTTGTCCTCTTCGTACTTCTTCCGGTCAAAAGAAGCCGAGGTCCAGAACTTCCACCAGCTCTTCTCGGAGGTCTCCTCCATCTCCCCCCGGAGGTCCCCCTCGCTGAAGGCCACGTTCCCCTCGAACATGATCCGCGCCACCTCCACCTCCGGCCCTTCGTCCACCTCCACCTTCACCGTCGCGCGGTGGGGGGCGGTGTCGGAGGCCGCGGCGGTGACCTGTACCCGGGCCAGCAGAAACCCCTCCTCCTCATACAGCCGCTCCACCTGCCTCCGGATCCGGGCCAGGGCGTAGGGCGGGATGGGCTCGCCACGCTCCAGGGTCACCTTCTTGAGGATGTCGTCGGCGTCCATCTCGTCGTCTCCCGAGACCTCCGCGCCCTCAAAGCGGGGAAGCTCCCGCACCGTCACCAGCAGGTACACCCCGTCTCCCACCCTCCGGTCCACGGCAATGCGGACATCGTCAAAAATGCCGAGGGCCCAGAGGCGGCGGACCGCTCCCGATATCTTGTCGCCCGACCGGACGAACTCCTCCCCCACCTTCAGCCCCGCGTTGGCAATCACCGCGGCCGGATCGGCCGTGGTGTTCCCCTCCACCGCAATCCCGAGGATGCGGAGAATCTCCTGGGGCCGGGGTGCCTGCGCCCGGGCAGGCGGGCCCGCCAGAAGGACCGCCGCCAAGAGCGCTGAGGCGAGTGTTCTCATCATCAGGAACCCGTCACGCCCTTCAGCAGCCGGCGCGCCAGAGTGGCGGCCGCCTTGCGGGCCTTCACCTGCCCGCTCACCATGCCGAAACGCCTCTCCCGCTTCCGGTACTCGCGGATGGCATCATACAGCTCGGCGCGGCGGAAAAGGGGCCAGAACCGGGGGGAGATGACGATCTCGGAGTAGGCCGCCTGCCAGAGGAGGAAGTTGCTGATGCGCATCTCGCCTCCCGTGCGCACCAGCAGGTCGGGGTCGGGGATCCCGGCCGTGGAAAGATACCCGCCCAGAACGGTCTCGTCGATGCGGCCGGGATGGAGCTTCCCCTCCCGCACGTCCCTGCTCAGCCGCCGGACGGCCTCGGTGAGATCCCATCTCCCGCTGTAGCTGAGGGCGAGCGTAAGCACGAGGCCCGTATTGGCCGCGGTCTTGCGGATGCCGTCCCGGAGCTCCTTCTGCACCTCCCGGGGAAGCTTGGAGGTGTCGCCGATGGCCTGGATGCGAACGTTGGAGGCATTCAGGCGGTCGGTCTCGTCCCGGAGGGCCCTGAGGAGGAGGCGCATCAGAAGGGAGACCTCCTCCCGGGGACGCTTCCAGTTCTCGGTGGAGAAGGCATAGAGGGTGAGGTACTCCACTCCGAGCTGGCCGCAGGCCTCCACAATATCCCGGACGGATTCCACGCCTTCCCGGTGGCCGGCGATGCGGGGAAGCCCCCGTTCCTCGGCCCAGCGGCCGTTCCCGTCCATGATCATCGCGATGTGCCGGGGTATCTCACCGGTGCTCCGCAACCCCTCCTGCACGATCCTGTCTTTCCCCGTGGGTTGCTGTGGGCCTGTGGCCAAAGGCGGGAATCTCCCGTTGATGGATTGGCTGTGGCGGCAGTGACTGCGGAAGCGCCGAAAAATCTAACTCTTTTGTATTCGAAAGTCAAGAAAACGGGCATGGTGTCAAATTGACTTTCCCTGAGAGAGTGGATATATTGGCGCCACAAGCCCCATCCCACAAACCCCGGCGGAGACCAGGCGCGATGAAGGGAGTACCCGGCATGGCGGGCATGATGAAGCAGGTGCAGAAGATGCAGGAGGCAATGGCCCGCGTGCAGCAGGAGCTGGAGGGCAGGACCGTGACGGCGGAATCGGGCGGAGGAATGGTGCGCGTGACCGCCAACGGGAAGCAGCGCATCACGGCCGTCCACATCGAGCCCGAGGTGGTGAACCCCGCCGATGTGGAGATGCTGGAAGACCTGGTGCTGGCGGCCGCCAACAAGGCCCTGGAAGACTCGTCCCACATGGCCCAGGAGGAGATGGCCAGGGTCACGAGCGGCCTTCTCCCCCCCATCCCGGGGCTGAACCTCCCCGGCCTGTGAGGATCGCTCCCGGGCCATGCTCCACACCTCCGAAGCGCTGCAGGAGCTGATCGAAGAGTTTGCCCGGCTGCCGGGGATCGGGCGCAAGACCGCCCAGCGCCTGGCCCTTTTCGTGCTGAAACAGCCGCGGGACCAGGTGGTGCGCATGGCAAAGGCCCTGGTGGGCGTCAAAGACAGGATCCGGTACTGCTCCGTCTGCTGCAACATCACCGAATCGGACCCCTGCCCCGTCTGCTCGGGTCCCCGGCGGGACCGCCGCACCATCTGCGTGGTGGAGGAACCGAACGACGTGCTGGCCATCGAGAAGACCAACGAGTTCCGCGGACTCTACCACGTGCTGGGAGGAGCGCTCTCTCCCCTGGACGGCATCGGGCCCGACGAACTGAAGGTGCAGGAGCTTCTGGAGCGGGTGACGGGAGACGTGGGAGAGGTGATCCTGGCCATGAACCCCAACGTCGAGGGGGAGGCCACCACTCTCTACCTCACCCGCCTGCTGAAACCGCTGGGGGTGCGGGTGAGCAGGATTGCGCGGGGACTTCCGGTGGGCTCCGATCTGGAGTTCGCCGACGAAGCCACCCTCACCCGCGCCCTGGAGGGCCGCATTGCGCTCTGAGAGAGCCCGCACGGCGATCCTGACGGGGGCGCTGCTCGCATTTGCGTGCGGGGGGTGCGACCTGTTCTCGACACGCGAACCCGAGCCCCCCTCCGACACCAACTGCTTCCCCCTCCCCCCCACGCGCCCGTCGGCCGTGCTGGCCAATCTCCAGTCGGCCGTGGCCCAGAAATGCGTGGACACCTACGCCGCCTGCTTCGGGGGCGGAGGACGGTTCGTGTTCCTCCCCTCCTCCGAGGCGCGGGAGCAGTACGGAGCCCTGATGGACGACTGGGGAACGGCGGAGGAACAGGCGTGGTTCCGGAACCTGGTTGCGCGCGGCCTTCCCAACGGCTTTTCCACCCTGATCCTCACCCCGCGCGACTCCGTGATCGCCTCCGATTCGGTTGTCTACAACTTCGACTACACGTTCCGGTTCGAGCACACCCTGGCCGGTTTCCCCGCCGCGGCGCGGGGGAACCTCCAGTTCACGCTCACACCCGACGCCGGCAACAACTGGAGCATCACACGCTGGGCGGACTTCAAAACCACCGACGACATCACCTGGAGTCTCTTCAAGGGGAAGTTCAGCAACTGAGCGCCATGCGACTTCTTCCCGTTGTCCCGGCCCTGGCCTGGGCCCTGGTCGCCGCCCCCGGGTGTTTGAACCCCTTCGCCCCCGGCCTCGACGCCGGGCCGGCCGCGGCCACCTGCAACCCCCTTTCCCTGGAGGGGGCGTTCGAGTGCTTCCGCTCGGGCTACACCGTGCGCGACACGGCGGCCTACGGCCGCCTGTTGGCGCAGGACTTCGTGTTCATCTACCGCGACTACGAGCGGGGGGTGGACGTGACCTGGGGGCGGGACGAGGAGATGCGCGCCACCTACGGCCTGTTCCGGAACGCCCAGAGGCTGGATCTCATCTGGAACAACGTCATCTCGCAGGCGGCGGACTCCGTGTCGGTCACGCTCATCCGGGGCTTCAACCTCACCATCACATTCAACCCCACCGACGTGGAACGCGTGGACGGCTACGCCAACCTGACATTCCGGCGGACCAGCCCGGCCGAGCCCTGGAGGATCGTCCGCTGGCGCGACGAGTCCAACTTCTGATGGGAGGGGCGTGAGCATCCGCTATACAATAGGCGAGAGCATGTCGGGTTTCACCCGCACCAAACTCTCCACGGCCCTCTCGGTCATCACCATCGCCCTCTCGCTCCTTCTGCTGGGCGCCTTCGCCATCCTCACCATCAACGCCTCCCGCTTCGTGGAGGAGCTGCGGAACCGGGTGGAGCTGGAGGCCTTTCTGGAGGAGCCCCCCGCGCGGGAGCAGACGGAGGCCCTGGGCGGGGCCATCACGCGCATCGAGGGGGTGGAGCGGGTGCAGTACGTCTCCCAGGAGGAGGCCGCGCGCATCTTCCGCGAGGAGTTCGGGGAAGAGATCAACGTGGAGGTCTTTCCCGACTTCAATCCCCTCCCCGCCTCGTTCAAGGTCCGCCTGAAGGACGGCTACAAGACCTCCCGGGAGGCGGCGCGCATCCAGGCGGTGCTGGATTCCCTTCCCGGCGTGGACCGGGTGATCTACCGGAAGGAGTTCCTGGAGCTGATCGACGCGCGCACCGCATCGGCCCACATGCTGGCCCTGGGACTGGGGGTGCTGGTGAGTCTCTCGGCCATCTTCCTTGTCTCCAACACCATCCGGCTCGCCATTTACGCCAAGCGCCAGATCATCCGCACCATGGAGCTCGTGGGGGCGACCGGGAGCTTCATCCGGATGCCCTTCCTTCTGGAGGGGCTCATCCAGGGTCTTCTGGGAGGCATCGCGGCCTCGGCCGTCCTGTACGCCCTCCTGGAGTATGCCGCCCCCCTCGTGTCGGCGGACTTTGCCTCCTTCATCCGGATGCAGCCGGGGTTCTATCTGATACTGGCCGCCGCCGGCATGGGGCTGGGTCTTCTGGGGAGCATCATCTCCGTCGCCCGGTTCATCCGGATCGCCCGCCGGGCGGGCTGAGTCCCCCCGGAGAATCTTGCGGAAGATTTCTTTTGTTCTTACGTTTCTTCCGCACGCAGTTCGACTTCCCGATCCGTTCTTTCGCCGTTCCTGTTTTCTCACCTTAGCGGAAAGTCCACTCCATGAGCAACACTTCGGCGTTTCTGAAGTCGTCGGTGGGGCGCAAGCTCCTCATGGCGCTGACCGGGTTCTTCCTGTTCAGCTTCCTCGTGGTGCATCTCACCGTCAACCTCTTCCTGCTGAGACCGGACGAGGGGAAGGAATTCAACACGTACGCGGAGTTCATGGCCACGCATCCCCTGTTGCGTCCCCTGGAGATCGTGCTCTTCGGGGGTTTCCTGCTGCATGCCGCCGTGGGGGTGTGGCTCTGGCTCGAGAACCGGAGGGTGAGGCCCGCGGCCTACAAGCTGCACCGGGCCTCGGCCACGAGCACCCTCACCTCCCGCATCATGTTCTGGACCGGGCTGGCGGTGGCCCTCTTCCTGATGCTCCACGTGAACGCCTTCTTCGTATCCACCCGCTTCCTGGGAGATGAGCGGGAGATGTCCAAGATCGTGCGCGACGCCTTCCAGAGCCCCCTCACGGTGGGCTTCTACCTGGTCGCCCTGGTGTTCCTGGGCTACCATCTGAGGCACGGCTTCCAGTCGGCCGCGCAGACGCTTGGCCTCCGGGTCGGGGCCTACCAGAAGCTGATCGACGCCGCGGGCGTGATCTTCTGGCTGATCATTCCCCTCTCGTTCGCCGCGCTTCCCCTCTACTTCTTCTGGGCTCACTAAAGGACGCACTCCATGACACTCGACTCCAGGATTCCCGGCGGTCCCATCGAGAAGAAATGGGACAACCACCGCTTCGGCATGAAGCTTGTCAACCCCGCCAACAAGCGGAAGTATCACGTGATCGTGGTGGGCACCGGCCTGGCCGGCGCCTCCGCGGCCGCCTCCCTGGCGGATCTGGGATACGTGGTGACCGCCCTCTGCTACCATGAGTCCCCCCGCCGCGCCCACAGCATCGCGGCGCAGGGCGGCATCAACGCCCCCAAGAACTACTCCAACGACGGTGACAGCGTGTGGCGCCTGTTCTACGACACCGTCAAGGGGGGCGACTACAGGGCCCGCGAGGCCAACGTCTACCGCCTGGCGCAGGTGAGCGGCGCCATCATAGACCAGTGCGTGGCGCAGGGAGTCCCCTTCGCCCGGGAGTACGGCGGCCTGCTGGACAACCGCTCCTTCGGGGGCGCGCAGGTGTCGCGCACCTTCTATGCCCGGGGCCAGACGGGCCAGCAGCTCCTGCTGGGGGCCTACTCCAGCCTCTCGCGCCAGATCGGGGCGAAGAACGTGACGTTCCTGGACCGGCGGGAGATGCTGGATCTGGTTCTCGTGAAGGGAAAGGCCCGCGGAATCGTGATGCGGAACCTCCGCACGGGAGCCATCGAGCGCCTCGCCGGACACGCCGTGGTGCTGGCCACGGGGGGATACGGCAACGCCTTCTATCTTTCCACCATGGCCAAGGCCAGCAACGCCACCGCCCTCTGGCGGGCCCACAAGCGGGGGGCCTTCTTCGGAAACCCCTGCTTCACGCAGATCCACCCCACGTGCATCCCCCAGAGCGGCGAGTACCAGTCGAAGCTCACCCTGATGAGCGAGAGCCTGAGGAACGACGGGAGGATCTGGGTGCCCAGGAAGAAGGGGGACACCCGGAAGCCGGGGGAGATTCCCGAAGCCGAGAGGGACTATTACCTGGAGCGGCTCTATCCTTCCTTCGGCAACCTGGTGCCGCGGGATGTGGCCAGCCGGCGCGCCAAGGAGATTTGCGACAAGGGCTTCGGGGTGGGTACCACGGGAAAGGCCGTGTACCTGGACTTCGCCGACGCCCTGAAGCGGCTCGGGCGCACGGTGATCGAGGAGCGGTACGGCAACCTCTTTGCCATCTATCACGAGATCACCGCCGAGGATCCCTACACCACCCCCATGCGCATCTACCCGGCCATCCACTACACCATGGGCGGGCTCTGGGTGGACTACAACCTGATGAGCAACATCCCGGGACTGTATGTGATCGGGGAGGCCAACTTCTCTGATCACGGGGCGAACCGCCTGGGGGCCAGCGCCCTCATGCAGGGTCTTGCGGACGGCTACTTCATCCTCCCCTACACCATCGGGGACTACCTGGCCTCCACAGCGTTCGAGGCAGCCGGGGCGGAGGACCCCGCCTTCCGGGAGGTGGAGGAGGAGGTGCGGGGAAGAATCAGCAAGCTCCTCTCCATCCGCGGGAAACGCCCCGCCGATGACTTCCACAAGGCCCTCGGACGCGTCATGTGGGACAACGTGGGGATGGGCCGGAACCGGGCCGGGCTTCAGGGCGCCAGAGAGAACATCCGGACCATCCGGGAGGAGTTCTGGCAGGACGTGAACGTTCTGGGGACCGAGGAGGGCATGAACCCCGAGCTGGAACGGGCGGGCCGGGTGGCCGACTACCTGGAGCTGGCGGAGCTGCTTGCGCACGACGCCCTCCACCGGGAGGAGTCCTGCGGGGGACACTTCCGCGAGGAGTACCAGACCGAGGAGGGGGAGGCGAAGCGGAACGACAAGGAGTTCGCCTATGTGGCGGCATGGGAGTTCGCGGGAGAGGGAAAGGAGCCGCGGCTCCACAAGGAGAAGCTGGAGTTCGAGCACGTGAAACCTTCGCAGAGGAGCTACAAATGAACTTCGCCGTCGAGGTGTGGCGCCAGAAGAGTGCGGAAGACGAGGGGCGGTTCGTCACCTACCAGGTGAGGGACATTCCGGGGGACGCCTCCTTCCTGGAGATGCTGGACGTGGTGAACACGGACCTGGTGAAGAAGGGGGAGGAGCCCATCGCCTTCGACCACGACTGCCGGGAGGGCATCTGCGGGAGCTGCGGCATCATGGTGAGCGGGCGCGCCCACGGCCCGCACCGGGGCGTGGCCTCCTGCGAGCTCCGCATGCGGTCGTTCAAGGACGGGGAACACATCATTGTGGAGCCCTGGAGGGCCAGGCCGTTCCCCGTGATCAAGGACCTCGTGGTGGACCGCACGGCCTTCGACCGGATCATGCAGGCCGGGGGGTTCGTGTCGGTGAAGACGGGGGGCGCCCCCGACGCCAACGCCATCCCCATCCCCAAGGTGATCGCCGACGAGGCGTTCGACGCCGCCGCCTGCATCGGATGCGGCGCCTGCGTGGCCGCCTGCAAGAACGGATCCGCCATGCTCTTTGTGGCCGCGAAGGTCTCCCAGCTTGCCCTCCTTCCCCAGGGACACGCCGAGCGGAAGCGGCGGGTGGAGGCCATGATAGCCCAGATGGACGCGGAAGGGTTCGGGGCCTGCTCCAACACATACGCCTGCGAGGCCGAGTGCCCGAAGAAGATTTCCGTGGCGCACATCGCCCGCCTGAACAGGGAGTACCTCCGCGCCCGGGTGACGTAGCAGCCGCAGGGGCCTCCCCGCACCCCGACCTGAAGGCGGCTCCCCCGTGCTGAGAGAAGCCCCTCAAACCCTCCGGCGAGCGGGGTTATCCCCCCGGGGCACGGCACTCCTGTTGGCGGGGGTGACCCTCACGAGAATCCCGTTTCTGTTCACGGGATACGGCGCCGACGCGGACGCCTGGCGGGTGGCCCACACCGCGGGGAAGCTCTGGGATTCGGGCACGTACAATGTCTCCCGGTTCCCGGGCTATCCCCTTCATGAGATCATCTCCGCCCCCTTTGTGGGACTGGGAGGCGCTCCGCTTTCCAACGCCGCAACCCTCTTCGCCACACTCCTCCTGGTCCTCATCTGGAAGGCCATCGCCGAGCGACACGGGAATCACCCGCGGATGCTGGTCGCGGGGCTCGCCTTCGCCCCCCAGCTCTGGGAGAACTCGGCCGCCACCATGGACTACAACTGGTCCCTCCTCTTTCTTACGGGGGCGTTGTTTGCGGGCCTCAAGGGGAAGACCCTGATTGCGGGCCTCCTCCTGGGTGTGGCTGCGGGGTTCAGGCCCATGAACATTGCGGGGGCGATCCCCCTTGCGGTGCTGATGCGGCAAAGCGGGGTTTCATGGAAGCAGATGGCCGCATGTGCGGGTGTTGCCGCCGCAACCACACTCGCCGCATTCACGCCCGTCATGCTCCGCTACACACCCACGGGAGCCATGGAGCTCACACTGCGCCAGACGGCGGACATACGGTTCGGGGGGTTGGAGCGATTCATGCTCTTTGCCTACCGCTCGGTCTGGACCATCGGACCCCTGGCCGCGGGTGCGGCCTGTGTTCTATTATGGAAGGGAAGGAAGCATCTCAAGGGGCTTCTGATGAGGGGAGACCCCATCGCCGCATCCGCCGCGGCGGGCCTTGCCGTATTCCTCGGGCTCTACCTTGCATACCCCATCGAGAGGGAGTACCTCATACCCGCCATGCCGTTTCTCATGCTGCTCCTGGACCGGACGGGAAGCCCAAGGGCCTTCGGGATCTTCACCCTTCTTCTTATCAGCTTCTCGGTTCTGAACCCCGATGTGATAAAGCATGCAGGAGCGCGGGGAACCCCCGGATTCAACGTCCACGGGGGGTCCGCCCTGGATGAATGGGAGAAGAGACGTCTCCTGGACCGTCATCGCAGCCAGATTGCCTCACTCACCCCCGAGGGAAAGGCGGTGGTAATGGCAGGCGCAGGGCCTGTGTACTGGTTTGAGAACGAGGCCTTTCTGGAAGACTCCCTACCCCTCACCCGCGGCGCCTGGGATCCCACGGCCCATTTCAGGCGGAACCCCGAAGCCCGCCTTGTGGATGCCCTTACACGGGATGAAGCGAGGGAGCTCCAGGCCCGCGGCTACCGCATCTGGTGCTTTGCCCCCGCTGCGGGGCACATTGCCCGCATGTTCGGGTATTCCCTTGAAAACGAGGGAATCGGCATCCTCCCCCGCTGATCCCCCCCCGCCCGAGACCCGCCAGCCATCAGGAGCGAGATGGCGAGAACACGAAGATTTTTCTTGACAACAAGGTTCCGGATCAGTATATTCCCACCCGGTGACTCCACCCCCGCTTCCGTGGAGATCCGCTATGAGAAACCCCTCTCAGGGGAAATGCCCGGCCGTTGGCCCCGTCCCGCAACACCAACCCGGGAATATGAACCCGCACTCTGCAAGCCGGGTACGGTGGACCCGGGTTCTCGTATGTGCAGCCCTGCTCAGTGGAGCAGACTGCAACACCGACCGGATACCCGGAGCCATCTACCACCCCCCTGCTGAAAGGGACAGCGCATTCAGCATTCACTCCCCCTTCTGGTCGGTGGACGGGAGCAGGATCTTTTTCTTCGGGCATGTGTTCGGCCTCCCGGGGTACGACCTGTACGCCGTGGATCCGCTGGGAGGTGTGGCATGCATGCTGATGAGAGACAGTACGGCTAAGCGACGACCAATACTGTCGCCCGATGGGACCAGGATAGCATACCTTGCGGCGGAACTGGGGAGGCATTTCAGCCAGGCACATGTCTGGGTGATGCATGCGGACGGAACTCATCCCCGGGACCTGACCCCCTTCTTCAGCAACTGGGAGAACATCCAGTGGTCACCCGACAGCCGGGCCGTGGTGTTCGAAGGGGGGGTGGAGGACTCGGGCGCAATCAACTATCAGATCGTACGGGCGGACGTGGAGACGGGCGAGATTCGAATGTTGACCCGGGGATTGTACGGCAACCGTTTTCCCTGCTTCATGCGGGACGGGAGGAGGATCGCCTATCTCTCGGGGAGAATCAGCACCCCTTTCGGGGGAAAGATATGGGTCATGGATGCAGACGGGAGCAACCCCCGCCCCGTGGATACCACCTCAATGGCCAGCACCTCCCCAAGGCCATCCCCCACGGACAACACGCTCTATTTCTACAGGGGACTGGCAAACGAGCCCGACAGGGGAATATACTCCGTCAATATTGACAGCGTGGAGCTGCCCGCCTCGCCCTCCTCTTTCCGGTTCCTCTTCCGCGAGAACTATCTGAGTGCCGGCCAGATATCCCCCGATGGTTTCTGGTTGGCATCGGTAGAGGCGTTCAACTCGCCTCGGCCAGACCTCGTTCTGCTCTCATTTGACCCTGTGGGTCATCGAAGAGTGACCACGAACTATGATGTGTATCTCTTCAGCGAGGCCTGGTCGCGGGATGCACGGCGCCTGGTCTTCGATGCTTCGGATGACAAGACGACCAACTCCTTCTTTGTGTACGACGTAACGGGCGGGACACCCAGGAAGCTCCAAATCCGCCGCCCGTAGAGCCAGCCACACCCAGGCCCCCGGCACCGCAGGGGAAAGGAGGACGGAGACACAGCAAAAGAAAAACCCGTCCGGGCGCTTGCACCGCCCGGACGGGCGTTCACAGACCCGGAGCCCTCTCCCATATTCCGCGGCCTTGTCAGCCGCGCACGGGCATTCGTGTCTGTGCCTGAATGTACGGCTTGAGCCACCCTTTTTCAACACCCAATCCGGAAGAGGAGACGCCATGAACAGACCCCTGCTGCTGTCGTTGCTGGTCCCCTTTTTCGCCCTCCCCCAGAGCACGGGCGCCCAGGATTTCGATGCGGGACCGGTTCCCTACACACCCGGGAATCTGGTGGAGTACAAGCTGGACCAGCCGATTTCGCACCTGGATGTAAACAACTACAAGCCCTCCACCACCGCCGTGTTCGCCGGGTTCCCGTCTGTGTTTCGCCTGCACCTGCGGCATCAGGAGTGGAGCAATGGAGGGGTATTCATGCAGATGCGGTGGGACCAGGATCTGGACGAGTCGAACGGGATACAGTGGAGCGACTGGGAAGGGAACAGCACCGTGGGGTACTTCCGCACGGTGGAGGCCCTCTTCCCCGCACCCGGCAGGAGGGTGCTGAGGTTCGAGCTCCGCCTCTCCAACAGCGCAGGGCAGAACTACTCCCGCCAGAAACGGTCCGAAATCACCGTGGCGCCCCCTCCCGCGCTGGTCTACGGGGACTCGAGGAACAACCGGCTGTTCTTTTTCCCCGGAGCCGACGCCGTTCTGGACCGGCCCATCCTCATGGTGGAGGGGTTCGACCCCGACAACAGCAACACCCCCGAGGTGAACTACGCCCTGGGGTTCGACCTGATCGAGGAGGCGCGTGCGGCGGGCTATGACGTCTTCATCATTGAGTTCGCCAGCGGGGGAGTGGACCTGAAGGAAAACAGGGACGTATTCCTGGGCGCATGCCGGTTCATCCGTTCACTCATCCAGGGCCGGGAAGGCGCGGTGCAGGTTGTAGGAATCAGCATGGGGGGAACGATAGCCCGGATGGGCCTGGCCTGGGCGGAGGACAACTCCCCCGTCACCCATGGCGGACAACGGATCGAACACTACGTAAGCACGTTCATCTCATTCGATGCACCCCAGCAGGGGGCACATCTGAATACGGAGTTCCAGGAGTTCGTCCGCACAAACGGAACCCCCCTACAGAAGAGCATCCTGGAGTCCAGGAGCGCGCGGCAGATGTTGTACGACAACGTCTTCGGGGGGGAACACGATCAATTGTACGACTACCTGGCCGGTCTGCACAACCAGGACCCCCTCTACGGATACACCCATGGCTATCCGCGCAGATGCGTCAACTACAGTGTCTCGAACGGAAACCACCAGGCGGACTATCCCCATCTCACAACCCAGGACGACCTGGCCACCATCAGGATATATGTCACGGTGGACGCCGCGAACCTGTTGACCATCCCCGCCCTCGAGACCGCGGTGCATATCCCCGCGCAATCGAGGGATCTCTGGCCCGGATCCACATTCCCCGACGACCTCACGACCCTCCATGCCTACGGCACCCAGTACTTCGGAGGCAGGTACATCGGACCGCTCTGGACCAGGGCCTACGGAACCTGGCGTTTTCAGGTGAACTTCAACCCCAGCTATACCCCCACGGAGAGCGCCCTGGATCTTTACGGCTACGGGCGCACAGCCGACGGAAGCCTGATCGGAGGCACCAGCCGTTTTGACGGGACCCTGGAACAGATCTCGTTCCGCCGGCACGAGGAGCTTACCATGGAGAGCCGCATACAGGTGATGGGGTGGCTGAATCAGAACGCCTCCCGGCCCTATCTGGGATGCCCCTCCTCCCCTGCGGCCTCGCAGATCCCCGGAGAGGCGGTCGTCATCACCTGGGGGGACGAATCCGCCCATGAAGAGGGATTCAGAATCGAGCGGAAGGACAGCGGGGGGACATTCCAGTTGGCGGGTATCGCTCCCCGCGGGGCCACCGGGTTCCGCGACCCGGCCGCCGGCCTCATACCCTTCCGGACATACACCTACCGGGTCTCGTCCTTTGCCGGATCCGCCTCCTCCCCCGCCGGCGGAGAGGTCAGCGTCACGGTCCAACCGCGTCTCGCTTCCGACAATGCGTCGGCCACCTCGGGCGCGGGGCAACGGAAGGTGGCTTCGTTCGGGAACGCCACCCATGCGGTGTATGTCTCGCAGGATCGGATCTGGTATGCCCGGAACGAAGGATCCGGGTGGCTGCCCGAGATTCCCATCTCGGGGGGGGCCACGGGATGCACGCATCCCTCCCTGGCAGTCCATCGCCCGGGCGGGTACCCCGTGGTGCATGTTGTGTGGGAGTTCGCCGACGAGTTCCTGGGAACGCCATGCAGGTCGGTTCTCTACCGGCGGTCCACCGACGGGGGAATCACCTGGGGTGCAATCACACCGCTGGTGGACCCGGACTACGCCTATGCGACCCGGGGAACCGATGCCAGACCCGCCGTCGTCGCGTCCTACGACAGGGCGGCGGCATGCTGGACGTTCCGCGGAGACGCCGGGTGGGGCGGCATTGCACTCCGCATGGAACCCGCGGACCCCGCATCCCCCACCAGAATCCTCCAGGGGACCGACGCCACGGCAGAGGGAGTTTCCCTGGACGGACTCGCCGGCTTCAAGGTTGCATGGACACAAGGGACGGGAGCGGTCTACTTCCGGGAGTTCAGCGCAGGAGGTCCGCCGGATTACCCCCTCGCCTACATCGGACAGCGCATCGAAGTCTCTCAACCCCTGTGGATGACCGGGTGCCGCAACCCGTCCATCGCCGGCACCGGAGGAGCCGGGACTCTGCTGGCCTGGGACGGAGTGGATCTGCTCCAGGACACCGAGGAGGAGGAATCCTCCCCGGCGGAGACCGTGCGCCGGTGCGTCTTTCTCCGGGAGCGCTCCGCCGCCGGCATATGGCAGCCGGTGCGGCGCTTCTCTTCGCCGGGCGGCTCGGACGAGCACCCCTCCGTGGGAGCGGATGCACGGGTGGGGGTCGAGCGCGTGCACCTTCTCTGGAAGGCGCCCCAGGGGGTGGCCTACGCGTACCGGGAGCTCCGCGGCACGAGCTGGTCCTCCCCCGGCCTCCTGGGGCCGGGGACGGGACCGCATGTCTGTTCCTACGTCTACGGCACGCTCCGCCCCTACGCCCTCTGGACCGGAGCGGCTCCCTTCCCGTACGGTATCCGGCTCCGCGACCTGACTCCCGACCTCACGGCCGAGGAGATGTCTCCCGAGAACAGGGGAGAAGCCGACCTGCAGGCGGAAACGGAGGGGGGATCCTGTGGAGGCATGATCGCCGTCCGGAGCTCCCGGTTTGTGGTGGTCTCGGGCGCAGGGCGGCGGGTGCTCCCCTTCGTCCATCACACCGCCTCGTTCGGGGAGTGGCTCGGCGTCCCACCGTTCCGCGTGCGCCCCTCGGATGATTCCCTCATCGGCTCCGCCCGCATCACCGTGAGGAATTTTTCCACCCGTCCGGGATACCCCTCCAGACGCCCCCTGTGGCGGGTAGAGCTCACGTCGGGCAGGAGGATCGAGAGAGTGCGCAACCTCACAGTCGGAGATCTCGTCCGGCTGGGAGCAACCGATACCTCATTCCTGGTCAGATACGCCATTCCCCTGCGGTCCATGACGGGGGAAGCCGTGGGCATACGCCAGTCTCTCTTAGGGGAGGGATTCCCGCAGGAACCCACCTGGACCGAGATCCTGAACGGGCCCACGGGAGCGCCTCCGGAGGCGGGCCCTCAAGGGAAGAACCCCCCGAGGGTTCCAGAGGGAACGCCTCCCGGCTTCAGACTCCTGGGCTGCTATCCCAATCCCTTCAACTCATCCACGCGCATTGCGGTGGATATCCCGGGAGAGGGGTGCATCACGGTGACGATCCGCGACATCCTGGGCCGGAGCGTGGCAACCCTCGCAACAGGCCATGTGGGGGCGGGCCGGCACACCCTCGAGTGGAGCGGGCGGACAACCGAGGGGGGTCCTCTCCCGAGCGGACTCTACCTCGCGGATGTGAGATCGGGGTAACCCGACGGGCGCATTCTCCACGCGGCCGGCATCAAGATGCTTCTCCTGAAGTAGTTCTTCCTCTCTGGAGGGGAGTCCGCCGCAGGCGAACTCCCCTCCTTGCGCTTTCCCCCCCTTCTTCCTATACTGCCCCGCACAGCAGGGGTCCAGCCGTACCACCGCACCGTGCCGGGAGATTTCAGACGGGACCGTCCATGCGGCGCACTCTCCTCCTTTTGCTCTTCCTCCTTGCGGGGCCCGCCGCCCATGGGCAGTTCTTCTACTTCGGGCGGAACAAGGTGCAGTACACGGCCTTCGACTGGCACATCCTGAAGACACCCCACTTCGACATCTACTATTACCCCCAGATGCAAGACCTGGCGGGGCGCGGGGCCGCGTTCGCCGAGGAGGCCTACGCGGATCTCCAGGTGCGGTTCCGGCACTCCCCGGGGATGCGCATCCCCCTCATCTTCTACAGCTCCCACCTCCACTTCCAGCAGACCAACACCATCGGGGGGTTCATCCCCGAAGGGGTGGGAGGGTTCTTCGAGTTCCTGAAAGGGAGGGTGGTGATTCCCTCGGACGGGTCCCTCCCCCAGTTCCGGCACGTGATACGGCACGAGCTGGTGCACGTGTTCATGCACTCGAAGGCCACCCGTGTGCTGGCGGACCACCGGAAGACGGCGGACCGGATGCCTCCGCTCTGGTTCACCGAGGGGCTCGCCGAGTACTGGTCCACGGAGTGGGACACGCAGGCGGAGATGGTGCTGCGGGATGCGGTGCTCACGGACTACATCCGGGGCCTGGAGGATATCGAATCGCTCTACGGATCCTACCTCCTCTATAAGGCGGGGCAGGACATCCTCAGGCATGTGGCGAAGGTCTACGGGGAGGAGAAGATCCTTCTGCTGCTTGAGAACTTCTGGAAGAAGAGCTCCTTCGAGGAGGTGTTCCGCCTCACCCTGGGGAAGGACTACGAGGAGTTCGACGAGGAGTGGCTGTACGCGCTGAAGAAACGCTGCTACCCGCTTCTTGCCGCATCGGACATGCCGGGGAGCGTGACCGTAGAGGTGGCAAAGGAGGGATTCAGCGCGAAGCCCGTGGTGTTCGAGACGGACACAACCCGGGAGGTGTATTTCATCGGGAACCGGACGGGTTACACGGGGGTGTACCGGAAGAACATCCTGCATCCCGATCCCGACGCCCCCGCCGTGAACGTGGTGCAGGGGGAGAGATCGGACGAGCTGGAGGCCTTTCATCCCTTCCGGACCCGGATGGATGTGTCGCCCCAGGGTGTCCTTGCCTTTGTGACCAAAAGCGGGGAGACGGACGTTCTTCACCTCTACGACATTGCGGGCGAGAGCATCAGCCGGACATTCCGCTTCCCGTCGCTCGTTTCCATCGGGTCCACATCCTGGGCTCCCGGCGGGAGGCGCCTCGCCTTCACGGCCATCTCCGAGAGCGGAAACAACGACCTCTATCTGCTGGACACACAGACGGGCGCCCTCACCCGTCTCACGAACGACTACTACGACGACAGGGATCCGGCATGGTCTCCCCGCGGGGACGTGATCGCATTCAGCTCGGACAGGGGCGCGGCGGGCCGGGAGGGCCGCTACGGAATGTTCCTCTACCACACGGAGACCGACGACATCACCTATCTGGTGGCGGGGGATTTCTCCGCGGGGGCGCCCGCCTGGAGCAGGGACGGCAGGCTCCTGGCATTCACAGCCGACCCCGACGGGGCCCAGAACATCTGGCTGACGGAGCCCGGGGGGGCGGAGAAAGTCATGCGGAAGGCCACCCGGTTTGTGACGGCGGCCTTTGACCCCGCCTGGACCCGGACGGGAGACCTTGTCTTCGCCTCCTTCGAGAAGTTCTCGTTCCAGATCCGCATGCTGAACGGTGTGGCTGCGGGGGCGGACACGCTTTCCGCCACGCTCCCCGCCCTTCCTCTTCACAGGGATGAGCCCTGGAGGGCGGCCTCGGCCCCCGGCGCCTCCGAAGCCCAACCCCTCCGCTACAAGGAGGAGTATTCCCTGGATTTCGCCCAGAGCGCCATCTCCACCGATCCCGTGTTCGGAACCGCGGGAGGCGCGTTTCTCGCCCTGAGTGACCTGTTAGGGAACGACCAGTACTACTTCCTCCTCTACAACACGGCACAGTCGCAGGATGAGCTTCTCTCCAGTTTCAACGTGGCCATCTCCCGCGTCTCCCTGGCCCGGCGGACCAACCATGCCTACGGCATCTACCGGTTCAGCGGAAGGCGCTACGACCTGGGAGACAGGGACGAGTTCTTCTTCGAGCGGGTGTTCGGGGGATACCTGGCCCTGAGCTATCCCCTCACGAGGTTCCAGAGGGTGGAGGCCAACGTGAGTCTCAGCAACTCCACCAGGGATGTGGCGTGGAGGGCGGAAGAGCGGAAGGCGCTCCTTCTTTCCAACAGTCTCTCCTACACGCACGACAACTCCCTCTGGGGCCCGAGCGGCCCCCTGGACGGAAGCCGGTTCAACGTCACGCTGGCCTACACATCCGACATCCAGCATTCCAACGTGAACTACTACACCCTCATCCTGGACTACCGGCACTACTTCCGCCTGGCGCAGACGATCGCGCTGGGCTCCCGCGCCTGGCTCTTCTACAATCACGGGAAGGAGTCGCGCCGGTTCGTGATGGGGGGAAGCTGGGACCTGAGGGGATGGCCCCGGTGGTCCCTGCGGGGGGAGAAGCTCTGGCTGGCCAGCCAGGAGCTCCGGTTTCCGTTGCTGGACGAGCTGGGTCTGGGGTTTCCCTTCGGGCGGATCGGGTTCCGGAGGATCCGGGGAGCTCTCTTCTTTGATGCGGGAAACGCCTGGGACCTCTCGTATGGGGGCACTCTGGGAAGCGTGGGGGGGGGAATCCGCCTGAACCTGGCGGGCATATTGGTGCTCCGCTATGACACAGGCAAAAGAATAGAAGACAACTTCACACGGCTCCAGGAGGGGCTCTTCCACCAGGTCTTCTTCGGATGGGACTTCTGAGATCCGCATACCTCCTGATCCTCCCGGCCGCGCTCGGCATCTGGGGCTGCGGGGGCATCCGGCTTGAGCGGCCGCCCGCGACGGGAGCCGTCGGCTGGACGCAGGACGGCGGAGGCCCCCCGAGGCGGAACTCCGTCCCCGACACGCTGACTCCCCCCCTCAGAGAGCTCTGGGTGCGGAATGTGGGAGCAGGCGTGGGAAAGGGATCCCCCCTTGCCGCAGACGGGCTGGTCTTTGCGGGAAACCTCCGCGGGGAGCTGCACGTGCTGGATGCGGCCACGGGAGACCGCCTGGGATCGCAGGATTTCGGGGAGAGCATGGAGGGATCCCCCGCCCTCGGAGGGGGGGTGGTTTTTGCGGGGCTCTCCAATACGGAAAGGTCCCTTCTGGCATTCGACCCGGCACAGGGGAGAATCCTCTGGAGCCGGGCATGCGGCGAAATAGAGTCGGCGGTGCTCTTCTACGAAGGGGCCGTCATCGCCGGTACCACCTCGGGGGAGATCGTCTCGGTGGAGGCGGAAACGGGGAGGGAGAAGTGGCGATTTGCCATACCCCGCAACAGGGCCCGGAAGGGATTCCGATCATCCCCCGCCGCCTCCCGGGGGATCGTGGCGGCAGGCGGCGAGGACGGCTTCATCTACGGGCTGGATGCGGCGACAGGCATGCTCCGCTGGACATACGAGGCCGGCGCACCCGTGAGTGCCTCGCCCTGTCTGGAGGGCGGGACCCTCATTGCGGGGGATGAGTCGGGAGTCCTTCATGCCCTCTCACTCGAGGACGGAACACACCTCTGGAGGCACGATACGGGGGATCCCATCGCGGCGGGCGCGACCTCATGGGGAAGGGCGGTCATCCAGGTCACGACCGCGGGGAGGATGATGGCCCTCTGCGCCGGGGACGGGCGGATGCTCTGGATGACCGACCTTGGAAGCCCGCCGGGAGGCCCGGCCGTGGCGGCGGGCGGAGTACTGTATGCGGGAACCTTAGGGAAGGAGCTCCTGGCGGTGGATGCGGAAAGCGGACGGATCCTCTGGAGGCATCCCCTCCCGGGAAGAATGAAGACGGCTCCCGCCCTCTCGGGAGGCCGGCTGTATGTGGCCACAGACGAGCGGAGCGTGATTGCCCTGGAGCCCGTTCCCCGATGAAGCCCCGCGCCCTCTGTGCGCTTCTTCTTCTCGTTGCTGCGGGGCCTTCCCCGGCCCGGGGCGGAGACAGCACACTCGCCCAAACCCCCGCCCGGCTCTCGGTGAGAGCGGATCACCCGGGGGCGGATGTGTTTCTGAACGGGGAGAGGATCGGACCCGCCCCTCTTGAGATTTCCCTCCCTGCCGGAACCTCTGTTGTATGGGTCGGGAGCACAGCATCGGGGAGCTGGTTCCTGAGATCGGCCTCCGACACCCTGCATCCGGAACCGGGGGAGCGCATGGAGAAGACATACCGCCTCATCCACACGAGGGCTCTTCTCTCCGAACCCGCGGGACTGCAGGTTCTTCTGGGTGATTCGGTGCTGGGCACCACACCGCTTCTCGTGGGGGGGGAATCCGGCCATGGGAGGTTCCTGCTCCGGGGGATGGGATTCCCGGACACCCTCCTGCCGGGGTGGGAGCCGGGATCCTACATACACAGGGTGCGCCTGGGGGGGAGCGCACAGGCCGGATGGCCCCCGGGGGAAACAGGGTTGAGGGAAGACCGGGTCCCCAGGGGACCCCTTCTTGCCGCCGGAGGCGGAGCGCTTCTGGCAGGGGCATTCTCGGCCTGGTTCAAGATCCGCTCAGACGAGCTGCATGCGCAGTATCTCGCCACGGGGGACCCGGCTCTGGCGGCGAGGGTCCGCCGTCTGGATGCGGCGGCGGGGATAGCCCTGGCCGTGGCCCAGGCGGGCCTTGGAATCGCCGCCTACCTGCTCCTTTCCGAATAGAAGGCGGGGTGCGCTTCCCTTGACTTTCATCACAAAGCCGGATATATTCGCTTGTACATTGCGGGTTTACATCCCGACCGACCCAGTCACCACCCACTCCCCGGCGAGGCAGACCTGGACACGTCCGTCAAGAGTGAGATAGAGTTCCTGAAGAACGTTCCCATCCTGTGCGATCTGGAGCCGATGGACCTGGAAACCATCGCGCGGGTGGGGATCCGGAAGAAGTACAAGAAGGGCAGCATCATCCTCCTGGAAGAGGAGGCGGGGGCGGCCCTGTTCGTCATCGTTTCGGGCAAGGTCAAGATCGTCCGCATGGATGACGACGGGAGGGAGGTCATCCTTTCCATCCTGGGCGAGAGCGACTTCTTCGGGGAAATGGCGATCCTGGACGGTCTGGCCCGATCGGCCAGCGTCGTGGCCATCTCCAAGAGCGAGCTCTTCATGATCCACCGCCGGGATTTCCTGAAGCTGCTCCACGATTTCCCCTCCGTTGCCATTGCCCTGCTGAAGGAGCTCACGATGCGGCTCCGGAAAGCGGACGCTCAGATCAAGAGTCTGTCGTTGAAGGATGCAGCCGGCCGCGTGGCGAACGTGGTGCTTCAGCTCGCCGATGACATCGGCAAGATCCGGAAGGGGCGCGTCGAGATTGACGAACTTCCCCTTCAGCAGGACCTTGCCAACATGGCGGGCACCTCGCGCGAGACCATCTCCCGCATGATCCACGGGTTCATCCGGGACGGCCATCTGGAGCTGGAGCGCGGGAAGCTCATCATCAACGACTATGAGAAGTTCAAGACCAGATACCTGTAATCCCCCATCCGTTCCTTCTCAGTCCCCGGGTGCACAGGGAGGCAGGGCCGACCTCCACGTGCATTCGGTCTACTCCGATGGGGCCCTGCCGGTCGGGCTGTTGATCCGCCGGGCGCAGGAGGCGGGGCTCTCCGTTCTGAGCATCACCGATCACGACAACGTCGGCTGCGTGGATGAGGCCGCCGCCGAGGCCCGGGCGCTGGGCATGGAGGTCATCCCCGGCGTGGAGCTGAGCGTGGCGGTGGGCGAGCAGGACGTCCATATCCTGGCTTATTTCATAGACCACCGGCATCCCCGCCTGACGGAGTACCTGGATCTGTTCCGGTCGGAGAGGGTAAAGAGGGCCGGACGGATCGTGGAGCGGCTGAACGACCTGAAGATCCCCCTCACCCTGGAGGCGGTGCTGGAACGGGCCGGGGCGGGGTCGGTGGGAAGGCCCCACATCGCGAACGCCCTCCTGGAGGAGGGACTCACCGAGAGCTACCATGAGGCCTTCCTGAAGTACATCGGGAACGGCAAGCCGGCCTACGAGAAGAAGTACCAGATCGCCCCCCGGGAGGCGTTCCGGCTCATCGAGGAGGCGGGGGGGCTTTCGTTCGTGGCCCATCCCGGGAACTCGATGGAGGAGCGGCTGCTGCACCGGCTCATCAGCGAGGGGGTGGACGGCATCGAGGTGATTCACCCTTCCCATTCCCCCGAGCGGGTGGCATACTACAGGGGCATCGTGAACGAGTATTTCCTCCTGGCCTCGGGGGGATCGGATTTTCACGGGGGGAGGCGGAACGATCAGGAAAGCCTGGGAAAATACTACATCTCGGAAAAAGACGTGGACATGATGCGCCATCAGCTCCGGGGGCCGTGTGGACCCCGGCCGGGCGCGGGGCAGCGGAAGGAGACGCCATGATCAAGCGATTCGAGGGACACCTCTCGGCCGCCGGACTGAGGTTCGGCATCATCGTCAGCCGCACCAACGGAGTGGTCACCGAAGAGCTGCTCCGGGGGGCCGTGGACTGCCTGGTGCGGCACGGCGCTTCGGAGGAGGACCTGGCGGTCATCTACTCCCCCGGGGCGTTTGAGATTCCGTTCACGGCGCTCGCTGCCGCGCAGAGCGGCGCCTACGACGCGCTTGTCTGTCTGGGGTGCGTCATCCGCGGGGAAACCCCCCACTTTGATTTCATCGCCGCGGAGGTGACCAAAGGAGTCGCCCAGGTCGGCCTGCAGACCGGCGTGCCCGCCTCTTTCGGGGTGCTCACCACCGAAACGCTGGACCAGGCCCTGGAGCGGGCGGGATCCAAGGGAGGGAACAAGGGCTGGGACGCCGCCCTGGGCGCCATCGAAACCGCCCGCCTTGCGGAAGCCCTCACACGCACCGGTAAACGCCCCCGGAAGTAGGGGGGGCCCGCCGCACCATCCCCCGCCGGCGGGACAAGGAGCATGAGCACGAGGATATGAAGGGAAGAACCGCGCTCCTGTTGGGAGTGATTCTCGGATGTGCGCTGTCTGCCCGGGCCTCTGTCGGCCTGTGGAGAAACTACACCTGCATGAAGGAGGTGCGGGCGGCGGCACACCGGGAGGGCGTGTTCTGGGCGGCCACCAGCGGCGGGCTCTTCGCCTGGAATCCCTCCGACGGCAGCTTCCGCACCTGGACCAACGCCGAGGGGCTCCGGAACACGGACCTCACCGCCGTGGCCGTGGACGAGGAAGGAACGGTCTGGACGGGAACATCGGGGGGGATGCTCCACGCCTACAGGCCGGATGAAGAGCTCTGGCGGTCCGTCACGGACATCGCAGACTCCCCCCGCCCCCGCAAAGGCATCAAAGGGCTCTACGCGCACCGGGACACCCTGCTGGTCTGCACCGACTTCGGTCTGAGCCTCTTCCGGGTGAGGCCGTTCGAGTTCGGAGACACCTACACCCGCTTCGGCAACATCCCCTCCAGCATCCGTGTCTCGGTATCCTCCTGCCTGATTCATGACGGGAACATCTGGATCGCCCTGAGCGCCGGCACAAACCGCCACCACGCGGCCTTCGCCTCCCTGGGGGCCTCCAACCTGCTCCCTCCGGAAGCATGGACCCTGGAAATCGTGGACACCATCACCGCGGCCACCAGGGTTCTGGAGGTTTTCCGGGACCGCCTCTTTGCCGGAACCGAGCGCGGGCTCTTCGTCCGGACGGGCGGCGTCTGGACGGGCATCGCCCCCTTCGGGGGGAAGCCCATCACCGGGCTCGCCGTTTCGGGGGACCGGCTCGTGGTCTCCACAGGGGACAGGGAAGTGTTCACCCTGGACAGCGCCCTCGCGGCTCTCCCCCGCGGGGGGCTCCTCCCCTCGGATCCCTCCTGCGTGGCGGGAAACCCGGCCGGGCTCATCGTGGCGGGCTCCCGGGACATGGGCCTCCTCCGGCTGGACGGCGCCTGGCGGGCCGAGCTCCCCAACGGGCCCAACTCCAACCAGTTCATCTCCCTGGCGGTGGATCCCTCGGGCACCCTGTGGGCGGCCTCGGGCTCGGGGGGGAACGGGAAGGGATTCTACCGCTTCAACGGACAGGACTGGAAGTCCTTCACGGCGGCCTCCTCGGGGCTCCCCACCGACGACTACTTCCGGGTCTCCATCGGCTGCGGAGGATCGGTCTGGGCCAGCTCCTTCGGCCGGGGGGCCGTGGAAATCCCCGCCGGGACCGACACGGTGGACACCGCGCGCATCTACTACAAGAACGTGGGCCTCGTGGGGATCCCCAATGACACCAACTACGTGGTAGTCAGCACGGTCCAGTGCGACGACCGCGGGAACACCTGGATGACCGTCATCAAGCCGGACGACTTCCGGACCCTGATCGCCCGCACCCCCGAGGGGACCTGGGTGCGGAACGAGGCCCACTACGGATCGGGCCGGATCACGAGCCTTCTGGAGAACATCCCCGTGGACCGGAGCTTCGCCCTGGACGGCTCGGGGAATCTGTGGGTTGTGTCCTGGGATGCCGTGTACCGGGGAGTGCTTTCCCTCGGCAGCCGGGGGGCGTCCAACGACTCCGTGGACTACCACCTGTACGACGGAAACGGGCTCCCGAGCAACGACGTGCGGACCCTCGTGGTGGACCGGGACAACGACATCTGGGTGGGAACCGACAGGGGCATCGGCATCATCCTGGACCCGGAACGCCCCACCCGGAGCGGGGCCGTTGCGAGCTACCGTCCCCTCGCCGGCAGGGTGGTCAACACCATTGCCGTGGATGCGCTGAACCGCAAGTGGGTGGGAACCAACGAAGGGGCGATCCTCCTGTCACAGGACGGCACGCAGCAGCTCGCCTCCTACTCCGTGGAGAGCACGGGGGGGCGCCTCATGGACAACGACGTGAAGAGCATCGCCGTGGACGACCGGACCGGCATCGTGTACTTCGGGACGGCCGCCGGGCTGGCCAGTCTCACCACCCCGGCCCTGACCCCCCGGACCGGCTTCGACCGCCTGCACATCTACCCCAATCCCTACCTCCTCCCCCATCCCCGGGGAGATTCCCTGACGGTGGACGGGCTGGTGGCAAACTCGGGCCTGAAGGTGCTGACGGTGGACGGGCGGGTGCTGCGGACCCTGGCGACCCCCGGGGGGAGCAGGGGATTCTGGGACGGAAGGGACTCCGGAGGGAACCTGGTTCCGACGGGAGTGTATCTCATCGTGGCCTTCTCGGAGGACGGGAAGGACACGGCAACGGGGAAGGTGGCAGTAATCCGGAGGCAGCCATGAGCGGATGACCCAGGAGGGAAGACCCGCCTCCGCGATGCGCCCGCGGAGGGAAGCCCCACGGCGCTGACATCCCACCAAGGCAGAAGGAGTACAGGAAGTGGAACCGGACCAGGACGGCTACAAGGACGAGATCTACACCAAACGGGTGCGCGCGGGCAAGCGGACCTATTTCTTCGACGTCAAGTCCACCAAATCCGAAAAGGACTTCTACATCACCATCACCGAGAGCAAGCGGGTGGGGGACGACGAGTACGAGAAGCACAAGATATTCCTGTACAAGGAGGATTTCGAGAAGTTCCGGGAGGCCCTCGCCGAAACCGTGGTGTACGTGCAGACCCAGCTTCTGGAACCCGTGGCGGAGGAGCGGCACGACGCCTGACGGGGCTCGCGCCCTGCCTTCCTCTCCGGCCGGGGAGGCCGCCCGTGCGGGCCTCCCCCTCTCCCTTGCCCCCCTTGCTTGACTCTCGCGGGGGATTTGGCTATCTTTTCAGGACTTTTCCGAAGCTCCCGGCGACGGAGGATGCCTGCCGAGGGGCCTGGAGGCCCTGCGGGGCGCTCCGGACGGCGGGGAGCCCGCCTCGCAGCCAGAGGAATCAATGAAGATTCAGGTTTCCGGCATCTCCGAGGGGGTGCACCACTACGATCTGAAGACGGACGCCCGGACTCTGGACCTCGGGGAGCGGTTTCCGGGCGAGGTGCGGGTCGCCGTGAACCTGGAACGGGTGGGCACCCAGGTTCATCTGCGTGCGCAGGCCTCGACGCGGGGCGTTTTCGAGTGCGACCGGTGCCTGGCCCCGTTCGAGTCCCTGCTGAAGGCCTCCTACACCATGCACTACCTGACGGAGGGGGACCACGGGGGTTTTGACCCCGCCGAGGTCCAGATTGTCCCTTCGCATCTGGGGGTCATCGACCTGGCGGAGGATGTGCGCCAGACGGTGCTCCTGGCGGTGCCGCTGAAGCTGCTCTGCAGGCCCGACTGCGCGGGGCTCTGCCCGCGCTGCGCCCGGAATCTGAACGAAGGACCCTGCGGCTGCGTCGATGAGGCGACCGATGCCCGGTGGGAGGGACTGCGCCGGCTGGGGAGTTCTTGACGGAGATGATGGTTCAAGGAGAACAGGAACATGCCGAATCCCAAAAGACGACATTCCAAGACGCGGGGCCGCAAGCGGCGGACGCACTACAAGGCCACTCCCGCCGCCGTCGCGGTCTGCCCCAACTGCCACACGCACCGCCTGCCCCACCGCGTGTGCCCTAATTGCGGACAGTATAACGGGCGCCAGATCAGGGTCCCCAAGGCGTCCTGACGCCCCCGTCCCGTCCGCACGACGCTTCACGCGGAGAACGCCCGGACCACCCCGCCATCCCCCGTGTCACCCGAGGCCGGTCACATACGCATTGCCGTTGACGCCATGGGAGGAGACTTCGCGCCGCGGAACACGGTGGCCGGAGCGGTGGAGGCCGTGCGCGATGCCGGATCCAGGTTCTCGGTGGTGCTGGTGGGACCCGAAGACCGACTGCGCGCCGAGCTGGGGTCCTCCCCGGGGGCCCTTCAGCATCCGGCCCTCTCGGTGGCTCACGCCTCAGAAATCATCGAGATGCACGACTCCCCCACCGCCGCCCTCAAGTCCAAGAAGGATTCCTCCATCGTTGTGGGGGTGACGCTCCACCGGGAGGGGAAAGCCGACGCCTTCGTGAGCGCCGGGAACACGGGGGCTGTTCTCTCCGCCTCCACCCTCCTTCTGGGACGCATCCCCGGGGCCAGCAGGCCCACCATCGGCACCATGCTCCCCACGGAGGGCTCCCCCTGCCTGCTGGTGGACGCAGGCACCAACGTGGACTGCCGGGCGCGCCATCTGTTCGAGTTTGCGGCCATGGGTTCGGCCTACGTCAGCGCCATGCGGGGGACGGAGCGGCCGCGCGTGGGCCTTCTGAGCATCGGGGAGGAGGATTCCAAGGGGAACGAGGCCAGCCTGGAGGCCCTCGCCCTCCTCAGGGAGAGCGACCTCCACTTCCTGGGAAACATCGAGGGGGGTGACATCCTGGCGGGCAGGGCGGACGTGGTTGTGTGCGACGGGTTCGTGGGGAACATCCTGCTCAAGTTCGGGGAGAGCATTCCCGGCTTCCTTCGATCCCGGTTCCGGACCCTGGCCCGGCGGAGCCTCCGGGGAGCGGCGGCGGCCTTTCTGGCCGGGGGGGCCCTGCGGGGCATCATGAAGGAACTGGACTATCAGGAGCACGGGGGCGTCCCTCTGCTCGGTATCAACGGCGTCTCCATCATCGGACACGGACGGTCGAGCCCGCGGGCCATCCGGAACATGATCTTCCGCGCGGAGGAGATGGTCCGCAAACAGGTCAACGGCCACATCCGGCAGGCACTCCTACGATTCGCATGAGGTCCCATCAGCATGCATAAGCTCACACGCAGGGCGGCAATCACGGCGGTCGGCCATTACGTTCCCCCGCGGGTCCTTTCCAATGCGGACCTGGAGAAGATGGTGGAGACCACCGACGACTGGATCATGGCGCGCACGGGCATCCGCGAGCGGCGGATGATGGACGACGGGGCCACCTCCGACATGGGCGCGCGGGCGGCCCTTGCCGCCCTTTGCCACAGGGGCATGGACCCCTCGGAGGTGGAGCTCATCATCGCGGCCACGGTAACCCCCGACATGTTCTTCCCTTCCACGGCCTGCCTGATCCAGGAGAAAATCAAGGCCACGAAGGCGTGGGGGTTCGACCTCTCCGCCGCCTGCTCGGGGTTTCTCTACGCCCTGGTCACGGCGGCCCAGTTTGTGGAAACCGGAGCGGTGCGGAACGCCCTGGTGGTGGGGGCCGACAAGATGAGCAGCATCACCGACTATGCGGACCGGAACACCTGCGTGCTGTTTGGCGATGCCGGGGGAGCCGTGCTGGTGGAGCCCACGGACGATCTCTCCGGCGGGATCCTGGATCACCGGCTCTATTGCGACGGCGCCGGGGGGCCGCATCTTTACCTCCGCGCGGGAGGCAGTCTCCACCCGGCCACGCACGAGACGGTGGAGAAACGGATGCACTATCTCTACCAGGACGGCAAGGCCGTGTTCAAGGTGGCCGTGGCGGGCATGGCGGACGCCGCCGTGGAGATCATGCGGCGGAACGGGCTGGAAGGAAAGGACATTCACTGGCTGGTCCCCCATCAGGCCAACCTCCGGATCATCGACGCCTGTGCGCAGCGGATGGGGCTGGAGAAATCCAAGGTCATGATCAACATCGATCGCTACGGCAACACCACGGCCGCCACCATCCCCCTCTGTCTGTCGGAGTGGTGGGAGAGCGGGCGGCTCCGGAAGGGACAGACGGTGGTGCTGGCCAGCTTCGGGGCGGGGTACACCTGGGGCGCCGTGCTCCTGCGCTGGGAGGCACCCGACAGAAAGGAAACCGTCTGATGGGCGGGATTGCACTGCTCTTCCCCGGACAGGGCTCGCAGTATGCGGGGATGGGGAAGGACCACGCGCAGGGCCGCCCCGAGGCGCGGGCGCTCTTTGCGCGGGCAGACGAGCTGCTGGGGTTCTCCTTGAGCCGCATCTGCTTCGAAGGCCCCGAGGAGGAGCTGCGCCAGACCATGAACACGCAGCCCGCCATCTTTCTGCACAGCATGGCGGTCCTCCAGACCCTGGTGCATCTCCAGCCCGCCATGGCGGCCGGGCATTCCCTGGGGGAGTACAGCGCGCTGGTGGCGGCGGGCGCCCTGGACCTGGAGGACGGCCTCCGGCTGGTGCGCCTGCGCGGAGAGCTGATGCAGAAGGCGGGCGAGAAGCGGAAGGGCACCATGGCCGCCCTGGTGGGGCTGGACCGGAACGTTGTGGATGAGGTCTGCCGCGAGGCCTCCGCGGCCGGCGTGGTAGTTCCCGCCAACTTCAACTCACCGGGACAGGTGGTCATCTCGGGCTCTGTGGAGGGGGTGCGCGCGGGAATGGAGATTGCCGGCCGGCGGGGGGCCAAGATGGCCAAAGAGCTCGTTGTGAGCGGCGCCTTCCATTCCCCGCTCATGGAGGACGCGCGGGAAGGACTTCGCGCGGAGCTGGCCCGCACACCCATCCGGGATGCCCGGATTCCCGTGTACGCCAACGCAACGGGGGAGCCCGTCACCGGGGCCCGGGACATCCGGGACCTCCTGGACCGGCAGCTCACGAGCCCCGTTCTCTGGGAAGATACGCTGAGGAACATGGCAAGGGACGGCGCCATCCGGTTCGTGGAGGTGGGGCCGGGGAAGGTGCTGCAGGGGCTGGCGCGCCGCACCGTTCCCGATGTGCCTTCCGAAGGATTCGACCGGTGCGTCGGGCCGCAAGCACCATGACCGTCAAGGGATACGCCGTTTCTCCCGAGCTCTTTTCCGCCGGATATGCCGCCGGAAGAGGGCCCTGCACCTGCTCCGCGGTCTGCTGCGCCGGCGGGGTCTACGCCGACATCTCCGAGCGGGACAGGATCCTGGAGCACGCCGGGATGATCCGCGCGCACATGGATGAGACCCAGCCGCAGGAGACCCTGCTCTGGTTCGAAAGCGCCGAGTCGGCAGACCCCGACTTCCCCTCGGGGCGGTGCGTGGGCACCCGGGAGTACAACGGGAAGTGCGCCTTCCTGGATGGGAAGGGACGCTGCTCGCTCCAGACGGCGGCCGTCCACGCGGGAAGGCACAAGTGGGCGCTCAAGCCCCTGTTCTGCATCCTCTTCCCCATCGAGGTGAGCAGCGGGGTGATTGCCTTCGACGACCTCCTGCAGGACGAGGAGACGTGCTGCACGGTCCGGCCGGACTTCGAGCAGCCCCTGTTCGAGGCCTGCCGCGAGGAGCTGACGCACCTGCTGGGGGAGGACGGTTTTCTGGAGCTCCGCCGGGAGTATGACCGGATCCGCAAAGGGGAGACGGGCGCGTGATCGCCCTCGACGGGAGGGCAGCACTCGTCACGGGCGGAAGCCGGGGCATCGGGAGGGCCGTTGTGACGGCGCTGGCCGATGCGGGGGCCCGCGTGGCCTTCACCTACCGGAGCTCTCCCGAGA
>JBAVEL010000036.1:0-1511 GCA_049587715.1 Bacteroidota bacterium | reverse complement strand
CTTGAACGCCTGGGGCAGGGGCAGCCGCGCGGCGCTCATTTCCTCTTGTCTTTGACGTCGATGGGCTCGGTGATGACGCCGACGATCTCGACGCCCGCCTTCTTGGTGATGTCCATGACCCGGACGCCGACGCCCCAGGGGACGTCCTTGTCGATCTGGAGGTAGACGACCTTCTTGGGCTTGTTCGTGAAGTACTCGGTCAGGCGCCGCTCGAGCAGGTTGATGTTGATGATCGAGTCGCCGACGCGGACGTACTGGTCCTTGGTCACGGTCAGGGTCAAGCCTTCCTCGGCCGGCTTGGTGTCGGTCTCGGCCTGGGGCAGGTTGACGCCGATCCCCGACTGCATCATCGGCGCCGTGACCATGAAGATGACCAGGAGGACCAGCATGACGTCGATGAACGGCGTGACGTTGATCTCGGAGAGGTGCGTGCCGACCTGCCGCCTGCGGGAGGACCCGGAGTGCAGGGACTGGGTGCTAAGAGCCATGGAGCCTCTCGGCGATGCTCAGGAATTCGAGGGTGAAGTCCTCCATGTCGGCGATGACGTCCTTGATCCGGCCGAGGAAATAGTTGTAGGCGATGACGGCCGGGACGGCGGCGAAGAGGCCGACCGCCGTGGCGATCAGGGCCTCGGCGATGCCGGGGGCGACGACCTGGAGGCTGGCGGAGCGCATGGCCCCGATGCGGATGAAGGAGATCATGATGCCCCAGACCGTCCCGAAGAGGCCGATGAACGGCGAGACGCTCCCGGTCGTGGCCAGGAAGAACATCATCTTCTCCAGGCGCGAGACTTCGGCGTTGGAGGCCTTAAGCAGGGCCCGGTTGAGGCTGTCCGTCTTGGCGGCGCTCCAGCCGTTCTCGGCCGAGGCCTTCGACTGGTAGGCCAGCTCCTTGTTGCCGGCGAGGAAGATGACGGCGAGGGGGCTCGCGCGGAGCTTTTTGGCGGCCTCGTTGACGTCGGCCAGGCTCTTGCTCCGCCGGAAGGCCTCGAGGAAGCGGTCGGACTGCCTGGTGGCCGACTTGAGCGTCTTGAACTTGAAGAAGATGATGGCCCACGAGAAGACGGAGAAGAAGACGAGGAGGAGGAGGATGAGCTGGACGACGATATCGGCTTCGGCGATGATCGTGAAAATGTTGATATTCATGATAATCCGAGAAAAAAGTAGCACACGGCCTGGGTTCTGTCAAATGAGCGGGTTGCGGCTTCGCGGCTTTTCGGGTTATCATCCGGGCATGGCTCGGAGCGGGGCGCGGTACGCGACGGGAGGCCCGGCGTGAAGCCCTGGGACAGGCTCAAGAGGGCCCTCATCGGCGGCGGCAAGAACGTCCGCGACCCGCGCATCTTCTACAAGATCTCGCTCATCGCCTTCTTCGCCTGGGTCGGGCTGGGCGCCGACGGGCTGAGCTCGTCGAACTACGGCCCCCAGGAAGCGTTCCTGTCGCTCGGCGACCACCGCCATCTCGCCCTCGATCTCGCCCTCATGACCGCGATCACGGTCATCACCATCTC
>JBAVEL010000035.1:0-2998 GCA_049587715.1 Bacteroidota bacterium | reverse complement strand
GGCTCTCTGCCGGGCGGAGGGGGATGCGGGGTGACGGGGCGGGTGACCGGACTCCGGAAGCTGAAATCCCTCCGGGCGGCGCTTCGGAAGAGGGGGCGGACCGTGGTGTTCACCAACGGGACCTTCGACATTCTGCACCGGGGGCATGTGGAATACCTGGAGCGGGCGCGGCGGCTGGGAGACGTCCTGATCGTGGGCCTGAACACCGATGCCTCCATCCGGAGGATCAAGGGGAAAGGCCGTCCCGTGAACGGTGGGAAGGACAGGGCGGTAGTGCTTGCCGCGCTCCGGAGTGTGGACTACGTGTGCTTCTTCGGCGAGGACACCCCGGCCCGCCTCATCGGAGAGCTGCAGCCCGACGTGCTGGTGAAAGGGGCGGACTGGAAACCCCGCCGGATCGTGGGGCGGGAGGCGGTGGAGGCCGCGGGGGGGAAGGTGCGGAGAATCCCGCTCACACCGGGCCGATCCACCAGCCGGCTCATCGCCCGCATCCTGAAAACCTGCGGCGGGAGATGACCCCGCACCCCGGACGGGTGGGGAAAGGCGCGACGTGAAGGGATTTCTCAAGACGGCCGTCTATACTCTGGCGGGCGCCGCCGTCCTGGCGGCCGCGGCCGGGGGGATTTCCCAGACGCAGTTCTTCCGGGACTACCTGCGGGACACCCTCCTGGAGCGGCTCCGCACAGCCCTGCATGCCGAGGTCCAGCTCGGCCAGCTCACCGGAAACCTCATCACCGGGGTCAGCCTCGACAATATCTCCATCAAGGCGGGGGGGGATTTCGTGCTGGGGGCGGAGCGGATGGACCTCAGCTACGACCTCTTCGCCCTCCCGGGGAACACGCTGTCGCTGGACCGGCTGGTGCTGGTCCGCCCGCAGGTGAAACTCCTGAGGGGAAAGGACGGGATCTGGAACTTCGAGCGGATGCTGAAGGAGGGTCCTGCGGGCGCCGCGCAAGAGGAGGGGCTCCCCTGGGTGATCCTCCTGAACGAGGTACAGCTCCAGGAAGCCACCGTAACCCTCCTGGATTCGACCTCGGCGGCGGACGCGGACACCGGGGGGACGGATCGCTTTCACTACGACAACTTCATTCTCCAGCAGTTCACCTTCGCGGGAAAGGCCCGGATCCTTCCGGGCGACACGCGGCTGACCATCGATTCGCTCACCTTCCGGGTGGAGCGCCCGTCCATTGAGCTTCTGGCGTGCTCGGGGGATTTCCGCGTCACCCGGGACAGCGCCGTGGTCAGGGATCTGCGCATCCTGACGGCCCGGTCGTCGCTCTCCCTCTCGGCATCCATCAAGGATGTGAACCTGCTGGGCGGGCTGAGCCTGGAAGCCCTCCAGCACAATCCGGTGCGGGTGTCGCTCCGGACGCGGGATCTGGACCTGGATGAGCTGGGTCTGCTGCTTCCGCCGGTGGGTTTTCTGGGCGGACGGGCGGGGCTTGCCCTCGAGGCCTCGGGGCCCTTCGGGGAGCTCTCCGTGGACCGGCTGGATGTGGCGGCGGGGGGCTCCCGGATGTTTCTCGCCGGGGAGGTCTTCAACCTGCACGATCCCTCCCGCCTCACTCTGGATGTGCACCTTACGCAGGGGAAGGTCTCCGGGGCGGATGCACAGGCGGTGCTCCAGGGGATTCCGCTTCCCGATCTGAGCGGGGTGGGAGAGGTCTCCCTGGAGGCGGACTTCCGCGGAATGCCCACCGACTTCCATGCCCGTGCAGAGGTGGGGACGGAGGCGGGGAGCGTTTCGGCCGAGGGGGATCTTGCCCTCGGAGGGGAGGGGGCACCCTCCTACGACATCCTGATGAGCTGGCGGGGGCTGGATGCGGGACGCATCACGGCGAATCCGGATCTGCGGAGCAGTCTGAACGGCAGGGCCTCCCTCCGCGGGAGGGGAACGGACCCGGCGCACATGGCGGCAAGCATCGCCGTGGAGCTGGACACATCCCGGTTCCGCGGAATCCCCGTGCGGGAATCCCGGTGGGCCGTATCGGCGGCGGACGGGCACCTGGAGGGGGATGTGGACGCCGGGCTGGGGCCGATGCGGGCCTCGCTCAGGGCGACGGTCCGGATGCCCGACGGCGGACCCGGAAGCTTCCGCTGCGAGGGGAGGGTCCAGTCCCTGGATCTGGCGGAGATCCTGAGGGAGAAACGGTTCGGGAGCGACCTCACGGTGTCCTTCGATGCATCGGGAAGGGGAACCTCCTGGGGAGACCTGACGGGGGACTTCGATCTTGCCATTTCCCCCTCCCGCTATGCGGACTACCGGATCGACTCGGGCCTGGTGCACCTCCACCTGGACCAGGACCACCCCGACCGGAAGGAGCTTTCCCTGGCATCCAACATCGCGGACTTCCGCCTGAACGGGCGCTTCGACCTGGCGTACGCGGCGGCGTTGCTCGCCTTTGAGGCAGAGAACATCCGGGCCGCCCTGGGAGAGAAGTTCTCGGTGCTGGACACCTCCTATGTGCCCTCCGTGGACCGGCGGGATCTGGAGCGGCGGTACAGGGAGCTGCGGGCGCGGGGGGAGACCCTGGATGCCTCCTTCCTCGTGATCCTGAAAGACCTGGAGCCGGTCTCCATCGTGACCGGCAACCGCACCTTCGACGGGGTGGGGACGATCCGGGGGGCGATCACGGGGGATGTGGAGGATGTCTCCATGGAGGGCCGGTTGGCCCTGGAAGACTTCTTCTACGGAAACGTGGACGCGGGTGTGCTGTTGGGAGAGGTGCAGGCCTCCTTCACGCTCACGGGACTCACGCCACGGGATCCCCTGAAGAAAGCGGAAGTGCGCGTGGATGTGCATGCTCCCTCCATGCACGTGGGGAGACTCCAGATGGACAGCACGCGGGTCAGTGTGACCTACGGGCAGGAGTACGCGCGCTACAGGGCACAGGCGCGCCTGGACGGGAACACGTCGGTGCTGGTGAGCGGCCTGGCGAGTCTTGCGCACGACAGGGTGCTCTTCACCCTGAACGACCTCCGGGCGGCCTACCGGGAG
>JBAVEL010000034.1:0-22656 GCA_049587715.1 Bacteroidota bacterium | reverse complement strand
AGACGGACATCAAGAAGCTGGTGGCGTACTCCTCCGTGAGCCATCTCGGCTTCGTCGTGCTGGGGCTCTGCTCCCTCACGGAGGAGGGTATCCAGGGGGGGATTCTCCAGATGGTGAATCATGGCCTCTCGACGGGCGCCCTCTTCCTGCTGGTCGGGATGCTCTACGACAGGCGTCATACGCGTCTGATCGCTGACTTCGGGGGAATCGCGAAGGTCATGCCGGCGTACGCCGCCTTCTTCATGGTCGTCATGCTCTCTTCGGCCGGGCTTCCCGGTCTGAACGGATTTGTGGGGGAATTCCTGATCCTCCTCGGTGCGTTCCGGTCCTCGTTCCTGGACGGGCCCTGGTTTGCCGTTCCCGCCGCTTGCGGCGTGATCCTGGCCGCCGTGTACCTTCTCTGGAGCTACCAGCGGATATTCTTCGGGACCGTGGACAGGCCGGAAAACAGGGATCTCCGGGATCTCTCCCGACGGGAATGGGCGGTCCTGCTTCCGGTGGTCCTGCTGATCGTGTGGATCGGCTTCTATCCATCGACCTTCCTGGTCAAGTCCGAGGCCTCGACCCGGCATCTGGTGCACCGGATGGAGGAAGCGCGACGGGGGACCCTCCCGCCCGTCAACCCCGCGGCTGCCGCGCGGGATGGGTCGGCGGGACCGGCGGGCGCGGGACAGGTGCCATGAGGCGGCTGCTCGGCTCAGGGCTCCTTCCCGCGTTGCTTCCGGCCTCGGCCCTCGCGTCCGTTGCGGGGGAGCCCCGGATCGTGCCGGTCCATCCGGGGATGATCGCGCCCTTCGTGGCCCTTCTCCTGGCGATTGCCGTCTTTCCCTTCCTGCACAGGCGATGGTGGGAGAAGAACTACCCCCTGGTGGCCATCGGTCTGGGTCTGGTCACGATCGGGTATTACGTGGGTGTCCTCGACAACACCCCCCGGCTTCTGCAGACGGCCCATGAGTATGTGAGTTTCATATGCCTGATCGGGTCCCTTTTCGTGGTGGCGGGAGGGATTCACATCCGGATCCGGGGGCGATCCAGCCCCCGTGCAAATGTCTTTCTCCTGCTGGTGGGCGCGGTCTTGAGCAATCTGATCGGCACCACGGGAGCCAGCATGGTACTCATCCGTCCGTACCTGCGCGTCAATCGGTACAGGATCCGGCCCTTCCATGTCGTCTTCTTCATCTTCATCGTGAGCAACATCGGCGGAGCTCTGACGCCCATCGGAGACCCGCCCCTGTTTCTCGGGTATCTCAAGGGAGTGCCCTTCTTCTGGGTGGTGCAGGAGTTGTGGTTTCCCTGGATGCTCACCGTCGCCGCGGTACTGGGCGTCTTCTTTCTGCTGGATACCCGGAGCTACCGGAATCTGCCCGCGGGCGTCCGGCGCGAGGTGGACGCCGCCGGCGAAGAAGGGCAGGCGGCGGGAGCGGGGAATCTCCTTTTTCTGGCGGTCATCCTGGTCGCCGTGTTCGTCACCGATCCGCCGTTTCTGAGGGAAGTCCTGATGCTGGGTGCAGCAGCCGGGTCGTATGCGACGACCGGGAGGGACATCCATCGTCAGAACGAGTTCAACGTGCTTCCCATCAAGGAAGTGGCGCTCCTGTTCTTCGGGATCTTCGCGACCATGATACCGGCACTCGACTGGCTGCAGCTCCACGCGCACGAGCTCGGGATCAAGACCCCGGGGCAGTTCTACTGGACCACGGGAGGGCTCTCCGCGGTCCTGGATAACGCCCCTACCTACCTGAATTCCCTGAGTCTCCAATTGGGGCTTTTTGCCGACGAGGCCTCCGTCCGGGAGGTCCTCCGCCTGGCCCGGTCATCCGGTGCCGCCGCCTCCGGACTGGCGGAAGCGGGCCCTGCCGTCCGGGCGGCCCTGGAGGTGCTCCTCCGGACAAAATACGAGCTGGTGGCGGCGGGGGCGGTGGGGCCGGAGGAGTCGCGGATCGCCCTGCTGCTCGGGAACCACCCGCTGCACCTGGCCTCCATCTCACTTGCTGCGGTGTTCTTCGGGGCGTGCACGTATATCGGGAACGGGCCGAATTTCATGGTGAAATCCATTGCGGAGCAGTCGGGGGTGCGCTGTCCATCCTTCTTCGCGTACATCGCCTTCTATGTGCTGCCGGTGCTGCTCCCTGTTTTTACCCTGGTCTGGCTCCTGTTCTTCTCTCCGATCGCCGTGTTTCATTGAAGGAAGAGCCGTATGATGGATGTATCCCCCCATGATGTCGCCCGAGCGGGTCCGATCGCGGTCACGGCCGCGGCGGCCCTCGTGGTACTGCTGATCGAGGCGTTCCGGAGCCGGACCGGATCCCTTGCATCCTGGGTGGCAGGGGGAGGACTGCTCCTGGCCGTGATCCTGGCGGGGCTCGCCCTTCCCGGCACCGGATCCGCCTTCCAGGGCATGATGAGGACGGGAGGCTTTGCCGCCTTCTTCGCCCTGGTGTTCGCGACGGCGGGAATTCTGGCCGTCATGCTCTGGGATCGATATGCGGAAACCCGCCTCATGCCTCAGGGGGAGCACCATGGGCTCCTCCTGCTCTCTGTGGTGGGAATGATGCTCATGGCTGCGGCTTCGGATCTGGTGACGCTCTTTCTGGGACTGGAGCTCATGTCCGTCGTGTTCTACATTCTCGCGGGCTTCGCCCGGACCCGTCCCGAGAGCAATGAGGCGGCCCTCAAGTACTTCCTGATCGGGGCCTTCGCCACCGGCTTTCTGCTCTACGGCATCGCCCTCATCTACGCAGGCACCGGAACCACCCGGCTGGAGGGACTGTATGCGGCTTCCCCGGGGGGGGTCCGCAGCCCCCTGGTCCTGGCCGGCGCGGGTCTTCTCCTCGTGGGACTTCTCTTCAAGGTGGGTTCCGTTCCGTTTCACATGTGGGTGCCCGATGTGTACGAGGGGGCCCCGACACCCGTGGCGGCGTTCATGTCGGCGGCAGGGAAGGCGGCGGCCTTCAGCGCACTCCTGCTGGTCTGTGCGCCGCGGGTTCTCTTCGCGCTGCCCGAGCTCCGTGAGATCCTCGCATGGGGGGCCGCGCTCTCCATGGTGGTGGGGAACCTGCTTGCGGTCCGCCAGTCCAGCGTGAAGCGGATGCTGGCCTATTCCAGCATCGCCCACGCCGGCTACATGCTGACGGGCATCGTGGCTGCGAACCGGGCCGGACAGGAGGGGGTGCTGTACTACCTTGCAGCCTACGCCTTCATGAACCTGGGGGCTTTCGGCGTCCTGGCGATTCTGGAGTCCCCCGCAGGGAAGGGACTGACCTACGAGGAATCGGCCGGGCTTTCCTCCTCCCGCCCGCTTCTGGCCGGAGCGATGGCGGTGTTCCTCTTTTCACTCACTGGGATTCCTCCCTTTGCGGGGTTCTTCGGGAAGTACTACGTCTTCACGGGAGCCGTGATGGGGGGATACACCTGGCTCGCCGTCCTGGGAGTCGTGATGAGTCTCCTTTCCGCCTACTATTATCTCCGCCTGGTCGTTGTGATGTACTTCCAGGACGTCCGGGAATTTCCCGGGACGGATCGGGCGCCCGCCTCTGTAACGGCCGTGGTGCTCGCGGCCCTCGCCGTCGTGGGCCTGGGCCTTGCTCCGTCCGCGGTGATCGGTCTCACGGCCGGCCTGTTCTGAGGATCCCCGTGGAGCTGCTCGTTGATCCGGATCGCATGCGGGAGCTGGACAGGGCCGCCATCCGCAGATTCCGCATTCCCGGCCTGGTCCTCATGGAAAACGCCGCGCGCTCGTTTGTGGATATCCTGGCCGGGCGGTTTCCACTCGCCGTGGGGACGCGTGCCCTTGTGGTCTGCGGGCCGGGAAACAACGGGGGGGACGGATTCGCCATCGCGCGGCATCTGCACAACCGGGGATGCGAGGTGGAAGCCCTGCTCGTGGGATCCCGGGGCGCGGTGTCGGGGGATGCCCGTGTCAATCTGGGGACACTTCTGCGGCTTGTTGCCGCCGGCGGCGGCGTCAGGTTCTCGGAAGCGGCGACGGGCCGCGATCTCCGCCTGCGGGGCCGCCGCCCGCAGCTCGTTGTGGATGCCCTGTTCGGGACGGGCTTCGCGGGAAGGGCGGAGGGACTCCCGGGGGCGGCTGTGCATCTCATGAACCGGTGCGGGGCGTATGTGGCCAGCGTGGATATCGCCTCCGGGGTGCACGCGGGAACCGGCCGGGTGGCGGGCCCGGCGGTGCGCGCCAACCTTACCGTCGCGATGGGCCTTGCCAAGCCGGGGCATTATCTGGGAGCGGGAAGGGAACATGCGGGGCTGGTTCTCACGGCCGATATCAGTCTCCCGCGTGTCCTCCGGGAGCCCCCCCCGGACGCGATCCTCCGTCCGGGGTCGAACGACCTGGCGGATCTGCTGCCGCGCCGTCCCCTGCGGGCCCACAAGTATTCCTCGGGGAAGGTTCTGGTCATCGGCGGTTCCCGCGAATACACGGGGGCTCCCCTCCTGAGTGCCCGGGCGGCTCTACGGGGGGGAGCGGGAGCCGTGGTCATGGCGGTCCCCGGATCGGTGCGGGGGACTCTGGCACGGCGGATCTCCGAGCTGCTTCTTCTCGGCCTTCCGGAGACACCCCGAGGGGCCCTCTCGGCGAAGGCCCTTCCCGTTCTGGCGGGGCGGGTGGGATGGGCCGACGCGATCGCCCTGGGACCCGGTCTAACCCGGGATCCCGAAGCCATGGAGTGTGTGAGGGGTGTGCTGGATGCCGCGCGCTGTCCTGTGGTGCTGGATGCCGACGGCCTCCATGCCCTGGCCGGAAGCCCGGGTCTTCTCAGGAACCGGCGTGGACCCACGATCCTCACGCCGCACGTGGGGGAGCTTGCGGGTCTGGCCGGGGGCGAGGCCCGGGAGATGGAAGAAGACCGGCTTCGTGCGGCACTCATCTGGGCGCGAAAGACCGGGTGCATCCTGGTCTTGAAGGGGTCCCCCACCGTGACCGCCCTCCCGGGCGGAGGGGCCTTCATGAATTCCACCGGGAACCCGGGCATGGCCACCATCGGAAGCGGAGACGTGCTGACCGGGCTTATTGCCTCGCTGGCGGCGCAGGGGATGCGGGCCGAGAGTGCCGCCTGGGGCGGGGTATTCGTGCATGGACTTGCGGGGGATCGGGCGGCGGGGAGTGTGGGACGAACGGGGCTGACGGCTTCCGATCTGGTCCGTTTCATACCCGGGGCCCTGGAATCCGTGCGGGCGGCGGCGTCCGGACGGTGACATGCTCCGGTTTCTCTCTTCCTGGGGACCCCTTCTTCTCTGGGCCTGCCTCATCTTCGTCGCTTCCTCGCTCCCCGGGGATGCCCTCCCGGCATTCGGGTTGTTCCGCGCCGATCTCCTGGCCCACCTCCTCATCTACGCGGTGTTCGCGGGAGCGCTGTCCCGGGCTCTCCGGCTCGACGGGAGGATTCCTCTCTCGAGCGGCGGGAGGGCCGCGGCCGTCCTGGCCCTGACCGTCTGTTACGGTATGAGCGACGAGGCCCACCAGGCGTTTGTTCCTGGACGCGAGCCGAGCTTCGCGGATCTGGCGGCGGACGGGGCGGGGGCGCTCCTGTTTCTCGCTGTGGACGCGCTGAGGGCCCGGTGGGGGAGGGCGGGGGGTGCAGGCAATCCGCACCGGAGGGAGGAGAGGCCGCCAAAGAGGGACGGCGGATGAGGTTCTCGGTCATCCGCACGGATGGGGAGGCACGCGCGGGAATCCTCTCCACCACACGGGGGGATGTCCCGACCCCGGCGTTCATGCCCGTGGGTACGCAGGGGACGGTCAAGACGCTGGGGCCGAGGGAGCTGCGGGAGGCGGGCGCACGGCTGATTCTGTGCAACACGTATCATCTGTATCTGAGGCCGGGGACCCCCGTCATCGAGCGGGCCGGAGGCCTCCACCGCTTCATTCGGTGGGAGGGTCCCCTCCTGACGGACAGCGGGGGGTATCAGGTGTTCAGTCTCCCCGGCCTGAGACGCGTGGAAGAAGAGGGCGTCTCCTTCCGGTCGCATCATGACGGGTCGCTGCACGGGTTCACACCCGAAAAAGTGGTGGACATCCAGCGCGGGCTCGGGTCCGACGTGATGATGGTGCTGGATGAATGCCCGCCCTATCCCTCTGCGCGTGAGGTGGTGCATGCGTCGGTCGGGCTGACTCTGCGCTGGGCAGAGCGCTCCCTCGGGCGAAGAAACCGGACGCGCCCATTGCACGGGAGGGAACAGGCGCTGTTCGGCATCGTGCAGGGGGGGGTGTTTCCCGATCTGCGCCGCTCGTGCGCGCGGGAACTCAGGAGTCTGGGGTTCGACGGGTACGCGATCGGGGGTCTTTCCGTGGGGGAACCTGCGCCCCTCATGTACCGGATGGTGGAGGAGGCGACGGGGGAGCTGCCGTCGGGGCTCCCCCGTTACCTGATGGGTGTGGGGACCCCTGCGAACATCCTGGAGTGCATCGGGCGCGGGGTGGACCTGTTCGACTGCGTCCTCCCCACCCGGAACGGCCGCAATGGAATGCTCTTCACGCGGAACGGCACCCTGAACCTGCGAAATGCAAGATTTTCTATGGACTTAGCCCCTCCGGATGAAGCCTGTTCCTGCTATACGTGCCGGCATTTCAGCCGGGCGTATCTGAGGCACCTGTTCAGGGCGGGGGAGGTCCTGGGCCTTCAACTTGCAACGCTTCATAATCTGTCGTACTATGAATTGCTGGTGTCCGGGGCCCGGCAGGCCATTCTGGCGGGGTGCTTCCCCGCCTGGAAGGCCGCCCGGCTGGCGGATCTGATGCAACCGGATCGGGCCCGCGACACCCCATCCATCAAGACAAAGATCGGAGGGCAGAACGAGTGGTGTTCCACAACGTGATAGCCATGGCTTCCCCGCCGGGGGATCCGCAAGGGGGCCTGATCAGCACGCTGATCATGTTCGGTCTGATCATCGGGATTTTCTACTTCATGATCATACGGCCCCAGCAGAAACGGCAGAAGGAGAGGGAGAAGTTGCTGGGAGCGATCAAGAAGGGGGATCGGATCGTGACCGCCGGGGGCCTGCACGGAACCATCGCCGGGGTGGAGGAGAAGACCATTCTCCTCCAGGTGGCGGAGAACGTGAAGCTCAAGCTGGACCGCACCGCCGTGACCAGCATCGTGCGGGAGTCGGGGACGGAGGCCTCCTGAGGGGGGCGGAGAGGGAGGAAGACGATGGCACCGGAACCGGAGAAACCGGCGTTTGAACCCGTGGACGCGGCCCTGGACGATATCCGGGCAGGGAAGATCCTGATCGTCGTGGACGACGACGCGCGTGAGAACGAAGGGGATTTTGTCTGTGCCGCCGAGTTCGTCACCCCCGACATCGTGAACTTCCTGGCGCGCTACGGGAGAGGGATCATCTGTGCTCCCCTGGAAGCCGCCCGTGCGGCGGAGCTGGGGCTCGGTCCCATGGTGGAGACGAACACCTCCCTGCACGAGACCCCGTTCACTGTTTCGGTGGACTACGTGCACGGGACCACGACGGGTGTGAGTGCCGCGGACAGGGCTGCCACCATCCGGGCCCTCGCCCGGCCGGGGACACGGTCCGCGGATCTGGCCCGTCCGGGGCATGTGTTTCCCCTGCGGGCCATGGAGGGAGGGGTTCTCCGGCGGGCGGGACACACCGAGGCAGCCGTGGATCTGTTCAGGCTTGCGGGCGTGTATCCGGCCGGCGTCCTCTGCGAGATCATGAATGACGACGGAACCATGGCGAGGGTTCCGGACCTGGTGGAGCTGGCGCGGCGGTTCGGCCTGCAGATGATCACCGTGGGGGATCTCATCGAATACCGCCTGAAGCGCGAGCATCTCGTCACGCGGCTCGTGGAGACGCGGCTCCCCACAAGATACGGCGAGTTCCGGCTCCTCCTCTACCGGAGCGAGGCAGACGGGAAGGAGCACCTTGCGCTGGTGAAGGGAGATGTCGCGCCCGGGAAGACGATCCTCGTGCGGGTCCATTCGGAATGCCTGACGGGGGATGTGTTCGGCTCCCTCCGGTGCGACTGCAACGAGCAACTCCTTTCGGCTCTGCGCATGGTGGAGCGGGCGGGAGCCGGCGTGGTGCTCTACATGCGGCAGGAGGGAAGGGGCATCGGACTGGCGAACAAGCTGCGCGCCTACCGGCTCCAGGATGAAGGGCTGGATACCGTGGAAGCGAACGAGAAGCTCGGGTTCCGGGCGGACCTGAGGGACTACGGCATCGGGGCGCAGATCCTCCGCGATCTGGGTGTCACGCGGATGGCCCTGCTGACGAACAACCCGAAGAAGATTGTCGGGCTTTCCGCCTTCGGTATCGCAATGGAGGAGCGGGTTCCCCTGGAAACGAACCCCAACAGCGTCAACCACAGATATCTGGAGACGAAGCGGGACAAGCTCGGGCACCTCATTCTCGTGGACCCGGAACGCAAGGCCGAGTGAGGGTCTTGCTTTTCTCGGTCCGAATCGTACATTGAAGGTGCGTTCGGAACTTCAACGGTAGCCACCATCCGCGCAGAGGATGATGGCTATTCTTTTTCCCCTTTCGGCATGAGCGGGGGTCGCATGGCATTCAACGGAAAATCCGAAACGGTGTACCTGACGCGGGAGCGCCTTGTGGAGATGGAACAGGAGCTCCACAGCCTCAAGACCGAAGGCCGCAGAACCGTGGCCCAGAAGATCGCTGAAGCGAGAGGGCACGGCGATCTCTCCGAGAATGCCGAGTACGAGGCGGCAAAGGAGGAGCAGCAGCATCTGGAGATGAAGATCATGAAGCTGGAGCAGACCCTCTCCCGGGCCAAGATCATCGATGCGCGGGATCTGCCCCGGGACAACAGGATCTACATCCTGAGCCGCGTGGAGGTGAAGGACCTGGGCTCGGGCGTTCACTGCGAGTACCTGCTGGTTTCCCCCGAAGAAGCAAGCTTTGAGCAGAACAAGATATCGGTCACCTCACCCATCGGAAAGGCCCTCCTCGGCAAGGTACAGGGAGACAAGGTGGACATCCGCGTTCCCGCCGGGCTTCTGCACTACGAAATCCTGAAGGTGTCGCGCTGATGGGCCCCCCCCGCAAGCCGGGGCGGGGCATTTCTCTCCTCCCGCCCCCCGCCGGATGAGGACGGCCTTGCAACAGAACTCTCCGTTTCCTATATTGGAATTGTCGGCGCGGGAATAGCTCAGTTGGTAGAGCGCAACCTTGCCAAGGTTGATGTCGCGGGTTCGAATCCCGTTTCCCGCTCTGCCCTTCGGGGCAGGGGGCGTTGGATAAGCGCATCCGGCGTCCTCGTTCTACACTTCCTCTTGCTTTGACCCCGCCGCCCCACATCCCACCAGGCGGCGGGGTCTGTTTGTTCGGGGGAAGGAGGCCGGCGCCGTACCCAAGTGGTAAGGGAGAGGTCTGCAAAACCTTTATGCGGCGGTTCGAATCCGCCCGGCGCCTCGGACGCAGAATGAAGGGGAGGATGGTGGGTCCGCCGGGGTGGCGGAATTGGCAGACGCACAGGACTTAAAATCCTGAGGACCGCGAGGTCCGTGCCGGTTCGAGTCCGGCCCTCGGTACGCTGATGGTGTGCCCGGGCGGTTAGCTCAGTTGGTTAGAGCGCTACCTTGACATGGTAGAGGTCACAGGTTCGACTCCTGTACCGCCCACCAGTGTGCGGCACGTCGTCCCGTGCCGCTGAATCGCGCGGACGTTTTCTTTTCTTCGACCAAACCCATGCCCGACATCCAGATCACCCTTCCCGACGGGAGCGTGCGGACCCATCCGGCGGGCGTCACCGGGGAACAGATCGCCAAGGGGATCGGCCGGGGTCTTGCCCGTGATGCCCTGGCCATCCTCGTGGACGGGGGGGTGCGCGACCTTTCCCGTCCCATCCACGCATCCGCCTCCGTTCGGGTGCTGACGTGGTCGGACGAAGAGGGCAAGCGGACATACTGGCACAGCTCGGCCCACCTGATGGCCGAGGCGGTGGAAGCGCTGTTCCCGGGAACCAGGTTCGGCGTGGGTCCTCCCATCGAGAACGGATTCTACTACGACATGGACATGGGGGACCATGCGCTCACTCCCCAAGACCTGGAGCGTCTGGAGGAGAAGATGCGGGAGCTTGCCGCCCGTGACGTCCCCTACGTTCGCGAGGTGCGCCCGTGGGAGGAGGTCGTGGCATACTTCCGGGAGAAGGCGGACCCCTACAAATTGGAGCTCCTGGACGGGCTGAAGGACCAGGAGATCACCCTGTATCATCAGGGGGGGTTCACGGATCTCTGCTTCGGGCCCCACATCCCTTCCACCGGACGCATCAAAGCCCTCAAGCTTCTCAGTGTTGCGGGGGCGTACTGGCGCGGGGATGAACGGAACAAGATGCTCCAGCGGGTGTACGGAATCTCCTTTCCCGCACAGGAGGAGCTGGAGGAGCACCTGCGCCGGCTGGAAGAGGCGCGGCGGAGGGACCACCGAAAACTGGGAGTGGAACTGGAGCTCTTCATGCTCACCCCGCGGGTGGGAGGCGGCCTTCCCCTCTGGCTCCCCCGGGGAACGGTGCTCCGGGAGACCCTGGAGGCCTTCCTCCGGGAGGAGCAGCGGAAGCGGGGATACGTGCAGGTGGTGACCCCGCACATCGGGAAGCTGGATCTGTACAGGACGAGCGGCCACTATCCGTACTACAAGGAGAGCCAGTTCGCGCCGATACGGGTGGAAGAGGAGGAGTACCTGCTGAAGCCGATGAACTGCCCCCACCACCATCAGGTGTACATGGCTCGCCCGCGCAGCTACCGCGAGCTGCCCCTCCGCCTGGCGGAGTTCGGTACCGTATACCGCTACGAACAATCAGGGGAATTGAGCGGGCTCACGCGCGTCCGTGGTTTTACCCAGGATGACGCCCACATCTACTGCACCCCGGAGCAGCTCAAGGCCGAGATCCGGAGCACAACCGAGCTCACCGGGCTCGTGTTTCGCACGTTCGGTATGGAGGTCCGGACCCGGCTCTCGTTCCGGGACGACAACCAGGAGAAGTTCGGGGGGAAGGCCGAGTTCTGGGAGCGCGCTCAGGCGGAGATCAAGGAGGTCGCCGACGAGATGGGGCTGGAATACTCCATCGCCCTGGGCGAGGCCTCCTTCTACGGTCCGAAAATCGACTTCATGGTGAAGGATGCCCTGGGCCGGATCTGGCAGCTCGGCACCGTGCAGGTGGACTACGTCATGCCCGAGCGGTTCGGCCTGGAGTATACCGGCAGCGACGGGCTCCCGCACAGGCCGGTCATCATCCACAGGGCCCCGTTCGGGTCCCTGGAGCGGTTCATCGGACTCCTGATCGAGCACTTTGCTGGGGATTTCCCCGTCTGGCTCGCCCCCGTTCAGTGCGTTCTGCTCCCCATTACGGACGCACAGCTTGACTATGCGAACAAAGTTCACGATGATTTGGCTGCGGCGGGGGTCCGGGTGGAGGTGGATGCGCGTAATGAGAAGGTGGGTTACAAGATCAGAGAGTGGGAGAGCAGGAAAGTCCCCTACATGCTTGTCCTGGGCGAGAGGGAGAAGCAGGCGGGTGCGGTATCGGTCCGCAGGCACACAAAGGGAGACCTTGGATCCGTTCCCCTGGGCGGCTTTCTGACCCGCATCCTGGAAGAAATCCGCAACAGAACCGTCACAGCGTAGGAGAACCCTCCATCGGCAAGGAACAACGGAACCGCATCAACGACGAGATACGGGTCCCGCAGATCAGGGTCATAGACCAGCACGGGGCCCAGTTGGGCATCATGACCCCCCGCGAAGCGATGACGCGCGCGAAGGAACGGGAGGCCGACCTTGTGGAAATCGTGCCCAACGCCAACCCGCCCGTCTGCAGGATCATCAGCTACGGGAAGTTCAAGTACGAGCTTGCGAAGAAGGACAAGCTCCAGAAGAAGCACCAGCACGTCTCGCTGCTGAAGGAACTCCGGTTCCATCCGAACACGGATGTTCACGATTTCGACTTCAAGACGCGCCATGCGCTCAGGTTCCTTGCCGACGGCCACAAGGTCAAGGCCACCGTGGTCTTCAAGGGCAGGGAGATCACATACAAGGAAAAGGGGGAGACCCTGCTCCAGCGGGTGCATGAGTGCCTCAAGGATGTGGCCAAGGTGGACCAGGAGCCCCGGATGGAGGGGCGCAGCATGGTCATGATCTTCGCTCCGGATCGGAAGAAGAAGCAGCAGGAGACCCACCAGAGGGAAACAGCAGATGCCGAAAACAAAGACAAGGAGTAGCGCAAAGAAGCGGTTTGCGCTCACCGCCACGGGGCGGGTGAAGAGGGCCTCGGCCTACCGGAGCCACATCCTGACCTCCAAAAGCCGCAAGCGGAAGCGGAATCTCCGGAAAGGGCCCTATGTTGCAAAGCCCGATGTGCCGGCGGTCCGCATCATGTTGGGGCGATAGGCGGAGTCCCACCGAACACCACTGAGGAACAAGAGCAACTATGCCACGGTCGCAGAACAAGGTTGCCTCCCACCGCCGCCGCAAGCGCGTTCTCGCGCAGGCGAAAGGCTCCTGGGGTGCGCGCAGCAAGGTCCTCACGGTTGCCAAACATCACGTGGACAAGGCGATGCAGCATGCCTACCGTGACCGGAGGACCAAGAAACGGACCTTCCGCCAGCTCTGGATCGCCCGCATCAACGCGGCCGCCAGGCTGCATGGCACCACGTACTCCAGGCTCATTGCCGCCCTGGGCGAGAAGAACGTCGCCGTGAACCGCAAGGTCCTTGCGGACCTTGCGGTGGCCCATCCACAGGCCTTCGGCGAGGTGGTGAAGTTCGCCCTGGCCTGACGGCAGGCCCCGGGTCTCCCTCTCGGGAGGAGCGGGGCGCGTCCGGATCCCCTGGAACATGAACCTCTTGCAGGAAGACATCCTTCGGCTGCGGGAGCAGGCGGAGGCCGAATTCTCCGGTGCGGAGGCCTCATCCCGTGTGGACGAGCTCCGCACGAAGTACCTCTCCCGCAGGGGACTGGTGGCCGCGCTCTTCGACCGTCTGCGGGAGCTTCCCCCCGAAGAGCGTCCTTCCGCCGGACGGCTTCTCAACGAACTGCGGGCGCGCATCGACGGCTTCTTGCGCGCGCGGTCTGCCGCAGAGGCGCCGGCACCCTCCGCGCGGCCCGACCTCTCGCTTCCCGGAAGAAGGGAGTGGAGAGGAACGGTGCATCCCCTGACGCAGACCCTCGAAGAGATCAAGGCGATCTTCGTGAGCATGGGCTTCGGAATCGCCGAGGGCCCGGAGGTGGAGGACGACTACCACAACTTCGAAGCCCTCAACTTCCCTCCGGACCACCCGGCCCGGGACATGCAGGACACCTTCTTCCTGAATCGGACGGCGCTCCTGCGGACCCATACCTCCCCCGTGCAGATACGGGTGATGGAACATCATCCCCCCCCCGTGCGTGTCATCTGCCCCGGGAAGGTGTACCGCAACGAGGCGGTCAGTGCCCGGAGTCTCTGCATGTTCCACCAGGTGGAGGGCCTCCATGTGGACCGGGGGGTGACATTCGCGGATTTGAAGGGGACCCTCGTAGCCTTCATCCGGCGGTTCTACGGGGCCGGAACCCGGTACCGGTTCCGTCCCACGTTCTTTCCGTTCACGGAGCCGAGCGCCGACATCTATGTCGGCTGCTTCATCTGCAGGGGCTCCGGCTGCAGGATGTGCAAGCAGTCGGGATGGCTGGAGATTCTCGGCTGCGGCATGGTGGATCCCAACGTGTTCCGGGCGGTGGGGTACGACCCCGAGGCATACACCGGCTTCGCCTTCGGCATGGGCATTGAGAGGATCGCCGCCCTGCGCTACGGCGTGGAGGACATCCGGATGTTCTATGCCAACGATGTCCGTTTTCTGAATCAGTTCTGAGCTTCCCGTATGCGCGTCCTGGATGACTGGCTCAGGGAGTTTGTGCATCACTCCGTGCCCCCGGAGGAGCTTGCCGAGCGTCTTTCCATGCTCGGACTCGAGATCGAGGGGATTGAGCACGCGGGGGAGCGCTATGCCCGCTGTGTGGTGGGTCTTGTGGAGACCAGGGAAGCGCACCCGGCCGCGGACCGGCTTTCCATCTGCCGTGTGCATGTGGGCGGGGATGTGCTGCCGATTGTCTGCGGGGCCCCCAATGTGGAGGCGGGGCAGAAGGTGGCGGTGGCGCTTCCGGGGGCCGTGCTCCCCGGTGCAGGGCGTGTGGAGCCGGTTTCGGTTCGAGGTGTGGATTCCAGCGGAATGATCTGCTCCGAACAGGAACTGGGTCTGGGGGAAGGAGGCGAAGGGATCCTGGTTCTGGATCCGGGTACCCGCGTCGGGGCGGCTCTGGCGCCGTCCCTGGGGCTGGACCGCACGGTGTATGAGGTGGAAACCACGGCCAACAGACCCGACTGGCTGAGCCACATCGGCGTGGCCCGGGAGATCCGGGTCCTGACGGGATCCCGGCTGCGGGTCCCCGCCACCGCGCCGAGGGAATCCGGGGGATCCGTGGAAGGGGATGTGTCTGTACGCGTGGAAGACCCGGAGGGTTGTCCCAGGTTCGCGGTGCGCCTCGTGCGGGGGGTCCGGATCGGACCCTCTCCGCTCTGGATGCGGGCCCGGCTGGCGGCGGCCGGACTGAGGCCGCGGAACAACGTCGTGGACGTGACCAACTACGTCATGCTGGAGCTGGGACACCCTCTGCATGCGTTCGACTTCGACCTCCTGGCGGGGGCCCGTCTGGCCGTGAGGAAATCGGGCCCGAACGACCGGCTCAAAACCCTCGACGGTCAGGACAGGGAGATTCCGGCGGGATCTGTCGTGATCTGTGACGCTGCGGGACCCGTCTCTCTGGCCGGCATCATGGGTGGAGCGGGCTCGGAGATCCGGGAGACAACCGTAAACGTTCTGCTGGAAAGCGCCCTCTGGAATCCCTCGTGCATACGGCGGACGGCCAGGGCGCTCGGTCTGAGCACCGACGCCTCGCAGCGGTTCGAGCGGGGGGCCGATCCGGGCGCCGTGCGCAGGGCGCTCGATCGGGCGGCCCGGCTGGTCCTTGCAACCGCCGGGGGAAGGGTTCTGAAAGGCGTCGTGGATGTGGCCTCCCGGAAGGACACCCCGAGGGTGATTCCCCTGCGGCCGGAACGGGTGGAGGGCCTTCTGGGCACGCGCATCACCTCCGCTCGGATCACACGCTCCCTCTCCCTCCTGGACATTCACAGCGCAGGGCGGAGGGGAAGGAAGCTCATGTTCCGGGTTCCCTCCTTCCGGGTGGATATTGAACGCGAGGTGGACCTGATTGAAGAGGTGGCGCGCGTCCACGGCTACGACAACATCGAGGTCCGCACCTCGGCCCGGGTGGACATGGACCATCGGTTCCCGCGGGTCGAACCGGTCATGGAGATCCGCCGTTTCCTCGCGGGAAGGGGGTTGCAGGAGGTCCTCAGCATGTCCCTCCAGCCGGCGACAAAAGCGCGTCTGGGTTCGGGAAGCCCCGCGGGGGTGATGAATGCGCGGATGGGGGAGATGTCCTTCCTCCGGAGTGCGCTCCTCCCGGGCATCCTGGATGCGGTGGCCCTGAACCGGAACGCCGGCAATGCGGATCTCCGGCTCTTCGAGATCGGCCGGGTCTTCCGGGAAGCGGACCGGGAAAGCTCCGGCCCGGTGGATGGATACCGGGAGGAGGAGCGTGTGTCCATAGCCCTTGCCGGGAAATCGGGCAGAACCCGCTGGGATGCGGCATCCAGACAGGCGGATCTGTACGACCTGAAGGGGATCGTACAGGACCTGATGGAGTTCTGCCGGCTTGACAAATGCCGGCTTATTTGTTATTCTACCGCGGACACTTTAGCGGCGGACCCGATAGCTGTTGAAATCAATGGGAGTTACGCCGGGTACCTCGGCAAAGTAAGAGGAGACATCCTCAAGCTCTTCGGTCTGGAGGGCGATGTCTTTGCGGCGGAGTTGTTCCTGGCTCCGCTCGTGGAGGGCGGGCGAACGGCCGGGTTCAAGCCCCTGGCCCGATATCCCAGGGTGCGGAGGGATATTGCACTCCTGGTGGACGGGACCGTGACGGCCGAAGCGGCGGAACAGGCGATACGGGCCGGAGCTTCGGAGCTCCTGCATTCGGTGGAGCTCTTCGACGTGTACGAGGGGAAGGGCATCCCCCAGGGAAAGAAGAGCATGGCTTTTTCTCTCGAGCTTCTCTCCGAAGAGCGCACCCTCACGGACGGGGAGATCGAACAGGAGATGGGGCGCATCGTGCGGTCCCTGGAAAGAGCCGTGGGAGCCGCGTTGCGCGCCTCCTGAACCGTGACACAGACGGTGGACCGGACCGTGGAACAGAATCTGGAGAACAGGCCGAAGGAGGCAGCGGAGTCCGACGCGTTGTTCACGGGGCTCTGGGAGAGGATTCGGGCGGCGGGGGAGGTCATGAAGGCGCTCCGGGGGGAGAAGGCGGAGTTGGGGGAGCGTGTGGCCCGGCTGGAAGCGCGGCTCCGGGATCTGGAACAGCAGACGGCCGCCCAGCGGGAGATGCTGGCGAAGGCGGGGGAGGAGAGGCGCCGGATCGAGGAGCGGCGTGTCGAGCTCTTTCCCGACGGGGACCGGGAGTCTGTCCGGCGCCGGCTCCGGGATCTGCTGGCGCGGATAGAGGCCTATCTCTGATGGGAAACTGCGTGTTGCGAACCATGCCGTGAATGCCATGAGCACCGAAAGAAAGAGCATCAAGGTCAAGATCTTCGGTTCCGAGTATCCTCTCCGTGGGGAGAGCGAGGAGTTCACACGGCAGGTGGCGGCCCACGTGGACGGGATGATCGGCTCGATTCACGAGAAGCTGCCCGATCAGCCCACACTGACGGTGGCTGTCCTGTCGGCCCTGAACATCACGGAGGATCTGCTGAAGGAACGGGAACGCTCCCGGCAGGCGGATGCCCGGAATCGGGAGGAGGTCGGGCGCATGACCGCTTTCATGGACGAGTGTCTGCGCCAGGGCGGGCGCTCCTGACCGGATCGGGGCCGGTTCTTCTGTTCTTCCACATAGCGGTAGGATGTGGTACGGATGTCAGATCCGCACCGCCAGCCGTCACAAACACATTATAAAGAACCAACACTGACAAGACAGGGAGCCCGGCTCGTGAGCGTTGGTTGCAGGCCTCGACCGGCATTGTCCGGTATCCCGCGATGACCTCCCCCCGGAAGGGGGAAGAGCGGGGCGGAGGAAGCAAGAGGCGTTCAGGCGCGCACCCACTGTGTTTGGAGAGGTTCTTTACTAATAGAACTCTTGTACGGTTGATGTGTGCGGATTTTTTTTGAAGGATGAAGGGGGTCATGGAAACCTATGTCATCGTTCTGCTGGTTGCAGCGGGCGCGGCCGCGGGGGTCGGTGCAGGGGTCTTGCTGAGTGTGCGGGCAGGCCGGAGCCGCCTGAATACGGCGACGGAGCAGGCCCGGAAGCTCATGGCGGACGCCGAACGGGATGCCGATGCCCTGAAACGTGAGAAGCTCCTGGAAGTCAAGGATGAGTGGTATTCCCGCAAGAAGGAATTCGACGGGGACGTCCAGGCGAAGAAACAGAAACTCGGGGCCCAGGAGAAGCAACTCGATATCCGTGAGGAGAACATCGACAGGAAGGTCGAGTTGCTCGGACGGAAGGAGAAGGAGCAGCTTCTGCTCAAGAAGCACCTGGAGGATCTCCGCAAGACGTGCGACCAGCGGCAGAACGAGCTGGACCGGCTGATGGCCGAGGAAAACGAGCGCCTGGAGCGGACGGCAGGCCTGAGCAGGGAAGAGGCCAGGCGCCAGCTTATCGAGAACCTGTTGCAGGAGGCGCGGACGGAGGCGGCACAGGCGTTGAAGGAACTGCGCGACAAGGCGCGGGACGACGCCCGCAGGGAGGCGCAGAAGCTTGTGGTGCAGGCGATCCAGCGCACGGCCGCGGACCATTCCGTGGAGACCACCGTCAGCGTCCTGAACATCCAGAGCGATGAAATGAAGGGACGGATCATTGGACGGGAGGGGAGGAACATCCGCTCCTTCGAGGCGGCCACGGGGGTGGACGTGATCGTGGATGACACCCCGGAGGCGGTTATTCTCTCGGCGTTCGACCCCTTCCGGCGGGAGGTGGCGCGGATCTCGCTGGAGCGCCTGATCGCGGACGGGAGAATCCACCCCGCCCGCATCGAGGAGGTGGTGGAGAAGGTGCGCGCGGAGCTGGAAGAGGAGGTCCTGAAGGTGGGGGAGAACGCGTTCCTGGAGGTGGGGCTGCACGGGGCCCACAAGGAGGTTCTGCGTCTTGTGGGGCGCATGAAGTATCGCTCCAGCTACGGCCAGAACATGCTCCAGCACAGCGTGGAGGTTGCCTTCCTGAGCGGCATGATGGCCTCGGAACTGGGGCTGGATGCCGGACTGGCGAAACGGGCGGGGCTCCTGCACGATATGGGCAAATGCGTGGATCGGGTCATGGAGGGTCCGCACGCGCTTCTGGGCTACGAGCTCGCCAGGAAATTCGGGGAACACGCCGTGGTGGTCAATGCCATCGGCTCCCACCACGACGATATGCCGATGGAATCGCCCATCGCCGCGCTCGTTCAGGCGGCCGATGCCATCAGCGGGGCCAGGCCGGGAGCCCGGCGGGAATCGGTGGAGGGGTACGTCAAACGCCTGGAGAAGCTGGAGGCGATCGCGCAGTCCTTCCAGGGGGTGGCCAAAACCTATGCCATCCAGGCAGGCCGCGAAATCAGGGTGGTGGTGGAGCACGACCGGGTGGATGACGCGCACGCAGACCAGCTTGCCCACGATATCGCCGCCAAGATTCAGCAGGAACTCGAGTATCCCGGACAAATCAAGGTGACCGTGATCCGGGAATTCCGGTCTGTCGCGATCGCCCGATAGGGCTTGCGGGGAATCCCGAAAGGGCCGGCCATGGGACGGCGTTATCTCCGTGTGGGAATCACGGGGGGCATCGGTGCCGGCAAGAGCACCGCGTGCCGCCTGTTTGCTTCCAGGGGGCGAATCGTCCTGTCTGCGGACCTCCTGGCCCGCGATCTGACGGAGCGCGACCCGGCGGTTCGGAGTCTCATCCGGAAGGACTTCGGCGGGGGGGTCTTCGCCCCGGATGGGAGCCTTCTCAGGAGGCGTCTGGCCGACATCGTGTTTGCGGATGCGGATGCGCGAAAGCGTCTGGAGGGCATCGTTCATCAGCCTGTCGAGCGGGCCATCGAGGCCGAGCTCCGGCGCCTTCCCTCCGCACGGAAACACCCCTATGTGCTGGTTGAGGCAGCCCTGATCTTCGAGGCGGGCATGGAAGAATCGTTCGACTATGTCATCGCCGTAACGGCCGGGCGGGCTGCGAGGGTGGAGAGGGTATGCCGGCGGGAAGGGATTCCGCCTTCGGAGGTGCTCAGCCGCATGCGGGCCCAGATGCCTCAGGAAGAGAAGGGAGACCGGGCCGATTTCGTGTTGCGGAACGACGGATCGGAGAGGGATCTGGCTGCGGCGGTGGCATGCGTGGACCGGATCCTCACGCTCCTCGCGCAGGTCTGAGGGCATGGACCCGGGTTCCGATCGTCTCTTCGTGGACACCTATGAACGTCTTCCCCTGGATATCCGGGAGGGGAAGGGGGTCCACCTGATAGACACCCGGGGAAGAACCTATCTGGATCTCTTCTCCGGCCTGGCCGTGAATGCCCTCGGATACGGAGACCCCGGGATCACCGCCGCCGTGAACCATCAGCTTTCCCGCTACACGCATCTCTCCAACTACTTCCGCCAGGACTCACAGATAGCCCTGGCCCGGGCGCTCCGGGATTCCACGGGCTTCGACCGGGTCTTCTTCACGAACAGCGGGACCGAGGCCGTGGAGGGGGCGCTCAAGATGGCCAGGCGGCTGGGCGGGGCTTCGGGACGGAGCACCATCATCGGATTCAGCGGGTCGTTCCACGGCCGCACGCTGGGAGCCCTCTCCGTCACGGGAAGGGAGCAGCATCGGGCGGGATTCGGGCCCCTCCTCCCGGGAACCCTGATCCTTCCATTCAACGATCCGGCTGCCCTCAGGGAAGCTGCACAGGGCCGCCCCGTTGCGGTCATTCTGGAGTACATCCAGGGAGAAGGGGGGATCCGTCCCGTCACGGGGGAGTTTGCCGCGGAGCTTCACCGCCTCCACCGGGAGGCGGGGTTTCTGCTGATAGCGGACGAGATACAATCGGGACTCGGGCGGACGGGCCGGTTCTTTGCCTACCATCACTGGGGCGCCAGGCCCGACATCGTGGTCTCAGCCAAGGCTCTCGGCGGAGGGTTCCCCCTCGGGGCGATCCTCTGTACCGAGGAGGCATCCGGAGGCCTGCCGCGGGGTTCCCACGGGAGCACATTCGGGGGGAACCCCGTCGCCTGCGCGGCGGGCTGCGAGATTCTCCGGAGGCTCACCGAGGGAGGACTCGCCGACCATGCCCGGCGGATGGGGGACCATCTGCGGGAGGGCCTGGAGGGACTCCGGAGGCGGCATCCGCAATTGGTTACGGATGTGAGGGGGAAAGGGCTCATGGTGGGGCTCGAAACGGCTGTCCCCGCCCGCTCCTTTTCGGGTGCCATGCTGGAGGCGGGGTTTCTCCTCAACCACACGGCGGGAAACGTGCTCAGGTTCCTGCCGCCGCTGATTATTGCGGAGGCGGACCTGGATTCGGCGATTCGGGCTCTGGAGGCAACATTCCTGGCCTTCCTGCGTAGAAACAAGGCGGACGAGGGGTTGTTTCAACAAGGAGAATAGGCCCTTCCTGCAACTCTTGACATTTGAGTGGAAGCGGGCTATATTCGGTCCGGTCCAGGCGGCGTAACAGCCAGAACGCATACAACCACAAACCGGAGGTATCCATGAAGCGTCTCGCTACAGTGCTGCTCACGCTCATCGTTGTGGGGAGTATGGCCTTTGCGGAAGCGAAGCCGGGGGGAATCGCCAGGCAGATTGCCATGGGGGGTTCCCAGGGGGGAACGAACCTGATTACGAACCCCTTCATCACCGAGGATCCCGCGCTGGTTCTCGTGAATCCGGCCTACCTCTCGCAGTATGGAGACTACATCTGGATGAACGTGGCGGGAGGCGCACTCAACAACATGTCCGTCACCCCCGGCACGCCCGACAACGGGTACGGCCATCAGTTCAGCGGTGTGGGAATCAAGGTCAGCCGCGAGCTGACCGTGGGAGCGGTCCTGAGCTATGATCCCTCGTTCGTGAACCTGGTTCCCCGGCTCTTGAGCGGGTACACTCCCCCCTTTCCCAATCCGTTCGGGCTCCCCACGCTGCCTCCTTTCATTACGGCGCGTGCTGCACAGGCCATCCCCCAGGTTCAGAATGTCTGGGAGGTGCTGGGGTCCTACGACGCCGGCTCGGCCGAGTTCGGGCTGGGCGTGATGTACGGTGCGGCTTCCACGGAGACCAAGACCTCGGCAACGGGAGGCGGATCCACGGAAGACGAGGCATCGGCCAGCGTGATCGGATTCCGCCTGGGCGCCAATGTGGACCTGGGATCGGGCTCCTCGTTCAGCGCGGCCGGGGCGCTGCGCATGGACAAAGCCACGGATGACCGGAAGACCAATGCGGGAACCCTGGGCGAGTATTCGGCCAGCGGCACCGAGATTCAGTTCTCCGCCCGCGGGAAATTCCCCGTTTCGAACGCCTTTCATTTCGTTCCGTATGCCCTCTTCGGGAGCGTTTCGGCCGAGCCCAAGGAGGATGCATTCCCGACCGGAGGGGCGGCCACGACCTTCTCCGAGAAGCTCAGCGTCACCGTGATTGCCGTGGGCCTCGGCGGTGAGTACCGCACTGCCGACTTCTTCCTGGCGGGCGGTCTGAGCATGCAGTATGGAAAGGGGAAGATCGAGACGACGAACGCCGGCGTTTCCGGCACGGGTGAGCTCAGCTATATGGCCCTCCCGGTGGTCAACGTGGGCGGCGAGTGGTGGTTCACCGAATGGCTCGGCGGAAGGGCCGGATACTACAGGGCCCTTGCCAGCACCAAGAACAAGACCGAGTCGGCGGCCGGAAGCACCGAGACCACCACCAGCTTCCCCCACTCCTTCCTCATGATGGGAGCTCTCGATAACCGAAACTATGACGGTCTGGTGACCCTCGGACTCGGGATGCGGTTCGGCGGCTTCGCCCTGGATGCCACCGTGAGCGAAGAGGCGCTCCGCCGGGGTCTGGGTCTGATGGGGTCGCAGGACAACATCAACACGTTCGGATACATCACGACCAGCTACAACTTCGAATAGCCGCCCGGGGCGGACGGAAACGGGGCGGCCCGCCGGCGGCGGGCCGCCCTTTTTCTTCTCCCCCCCCTGAGAGCGCGCTTCATGCCATGACACACCCATTCGACTTCCTGGTGATCGGGAGCGGGATCGCGGGGCTTTCCTTCGCCCTCAAGGCGGCGCGCTATGGGAGTGTGGGAATCATCACCAAGAAGGAGAAGGCGGAGTCCAACACGAACTACGCGCAGGGAGGAGTGGCGGCGGTTGTTTCGTCTGTGGATTCCCACGAGCTCCACATCCGCGATACGCTGGCCGCCGGCCTGGGTCTGTGCCACACGGGGGCCGTGGAGGTGATGGTCCGGGAGGGGCCCGAGCGGCTGCGGGAGCTGATTGCCATGGGTGTGCAGTTCACCCGGGAGGGCGCGGACCTGCACCTGGGGCGCGAGGGGGGGCATTCCCTCAGCCGGATCGTGCACGCCCGCGACATAAC
>JBAVEL010000033.1:0-3333 GCA_049587715.1 Bacteroidota bacterium | reverse complement strand
GCGGAGGAGCTGGCCGCGCGGCTTGCCGAGGGGGGAGCAGGGCCCGACCTCCGGAGGCGGGCCCTGCTTCTCCAGGCGGAGATCGCATCCACCCGGGGCGATTATGGGCGGGCGCGGAGCAGGTGGGAGACGTTCTTCGAGCGCCACCCGGATGATCCCGCCGCCCCCGAAGCGCTCCACCGGGCGGCCCTCATCGCATCCGGCGGCCAGCAGGATTATCCCGCGGCGGCGGCCCTCCATGAATCGCATCTCCGGCGGTACCCTCGCTCCCCGCTGGCGGACGATGCCTGCGCGGCGGCCGCGGAGTGCCGGGAGAGATCGGGCGAGCCCGGCCGCGCCCTCCTCCTCTGGCGGAGACTTCTGGCGGAATTCCCCTCCTCGGATCTGACGGATCAGGCCCGGACCCGCATCCTCGACCTTCTCACTTTCCAGATCAGGGACACCGACGCGGGACTGGAGAAGCTGGCCCTTCTGGTGGGGGATGTTATTGCGGCGGAGGATCCCGAAGGCCTTCCCTTCCGCCTGGGGGAGGTGTATTTCAGGGACCTGAAGAACTACGCGGCGGCCGCCTCCCGGTTTTCCTCGGTCATCAACGGAGGGCTGCGGGACGACCGTTTCGCGGAGGCTCTCCTCTACCGCAGCCGCGCCCTGGAGTACCTGAGCTGGAAGGACTCCGCGCTGGCACACCAGGCGGCTGAATCATACGAGACATTTCTGGCCGGCTACGCCGGCCATCCGCGGGCGGAGGAGGCGGCGCTCTCCCTCTTCCTCCTGCGATCCCGCGGCGGAGCACAGACATGGGATGCCCTGGGGTCCACCCTGGCAGCGTTCCCCTCCTTCTCCCGGAGGGACACGCTTCTCCTGGTGCTGGCCGGGGCGCAGGAGGCCTCCGACAGTCTGGAGGCCGCCCTCGCCACCTGCGCGACCATCCTCCGCGAGCACCCGGCCTCCCCGTCGGCGGAGGAGGCACTCTTCCGCCGGTTGAGGCTGTTCGAGAAGCTGGGCAGGCCCGACTCCGCCCTTGCATCGGGGGCTCTCTACGTGGGGAGTTTTTCCCGCGGTCCGCACGCAGCCGCCGTGCTGGCATCCACGGGAAGGAGGGCTCTGGAGGCCTCCCGTCACGAGCTGGCCGTTTCATGCTTCAGGACCCTGGGAGAGGATTTCTTCTACGCCCGCGCCGCATCCGACGCATCCCGCCTTCTCGCCCGGGCACTGGAGGCGGGGGGGGCCCACGAAGAGGCGGTCGAGGTTTACCGTAGCATCCTCCGGGAGCAGGAGGAGAACCCCCTCCGCCGGGAGCAGCCGGATGCGGAGCTGGTGCTCAGCCTGGGTGCTTCTCTCCATGCCGCGGGGGACCGCACGGGGGCCCAGGAGCACCTGATGTCCTACCTCCGGACGAGCCCCTCGCCCGAAAACGCCGGCCGCACCTATGCCCTGCTGGGAGAACTGGCCAGGGAAGGGGGAGACCGCGCCCGGGCCGCCTCCTACATCCGGCTGGCGGCAGCCATCGCACCCTCCTCCGCCGCCACCGTGGAGACGGCGGACCTGCTGTTCGAGGGGGAAAACTACGCCGAGGCCCTCACCCGGTACAGGCTTCTTGCGGAAGCGGCGGAGGGCCCCGAGCGCCGCCGCATCCGGGAACGGATCATCCTGTGCCGGCTCCGTCTGGACCAGGACGAGGGCATCGAGAAGGAAATCTCCTCCTTCGGGGAAACCTACCGCGACGCCGGGGAGGAGCTCGGGCGGTTCGAGCTGGCCAGGGGCACCGCCGCCTTCCGCCGGAAGGACTACGCAGCCGCCCGCCGCTTCTTCGACCGGGTGCTGGACAGGTTCGAGGAGACCTCCTCCGCCCCCGCGGCCATGTACTGGAGCGGCAAGATCCTGGAAGCGTCCTCGCGCACGTCGGAGGCGGAGAAGCTGTACGACCGGATCCTGAAGGAGCACCCCTCCGATCCCGTCGCCGCCCGCGCCCGGGTGGCCCTGGGCAACATCTACTACACGGCCGAGAAGTGGGACGCAGCCGTGCAGAGCTACCGGAGCGTGGTGGAGGACCCGCAGGCGGACCCGGCCCTTCTCCCCTTCGCCATGAGCAACCTTATCGAGACGTACGAGGCGGCCGGCGCGTTCGACGCCGCGCTTGCCCTTGCCCGGAAGTACCTGGAGCGATACCCGGAGAACGAAGACAGCTTCGACAAACGAATCAAGATCGGCATCCTCTACCAGCGCCTCGGCTATCATGAGCAGTCCATCATCCAGTTGGAATCCCTGCTGGACAGGGCGGGCGGCGATGTGGAAGGGGAGCTCCGGTACTACATCGGGGAGGCCTACTACGGCAAGGGGGATTACCAGCAGGCCATTCTGGAATTCCTGAAGGTCCCCTATCTGGTGACGAAAAAGGGAAAGCTGGACTGGACCGCCAACGCCCTCTACATGGCGGGACAGGCATACGAGAAGATGGGCCGGCACGACCAGGCCCTGACCATGTACCGGCAGATTACGGAACGGCCGGGCATCGACGAGACATTCAAGGCGGCCGCGCGGAAGGAAATGGACCGCGTGCGGACCGTCCTCGGGAAAAAGTAGGAACCCCGTGCACGCGCCCGACACAGAGTATCTGCTTCTCGCCTTCCAGAAATCCGCCGTGGGGGATCGCGAAGGCGTCAGCCTTCAGGAGGTGATGGAGGCTTCCCTCCCCCGCGTCATCAAGGGATACCTCCACACCGAGGTGGTCCGCGCTCTGGAACAGGACATCGCCGCCGCCCGCAGATTCGGGCGGGTGCGGGATGCACAGGGGGCGCTCCCCTCCGTTGTGGTGCCGTTGCTCCGGGCTTCCGCCCTCCACTACCGGTTCCCCCGCGCCGAGTTTGTCGCCTCCCTCGACAACGCATTCCATTTCGCCTTGAACCTCCTCAGCAGACCCCGCTGGACGATCCTGGAGCTGGTCTTCGCAGGAGGGGCGCGCGTCCCGGTCCGCACCCTGGAGGCCAGGCTGGAGTTCGTGGCCGAGCTGGAGCAGGAACGGTCGCTTCTGGTCCGGATCCTCCGCCGGAGAGACCGGCAGGATGTTTCCCGGACGTTCGTCTCCCGCTGCCTTGCGGAGATGGACCGCCGTCGCTTCAGCCGGGATGCGGCGGGCGCCCTGGCACAAGCGGCACAACCCCTCTTCGATTTCTTCGCCTTCGCGCCCGAAGGGGCTTCAGGGGCCGTGCCCGTTCCGCTTCTGGGCCTTTTCCTCGCGGACCGGGACCGGCCCGCCGAGAAGGACTACCTGGAACGCATCTGCCACATCCGCTCCCGGCGGGCCCTGCTCGCCCCCGAGTTCGAGGGGATCCT
>JBAVEL010000032.1:0-4112 GCA_049587715.1 Bacteroidota bacterium | reverse complement strand
GTCTGTACGGTTCTGCGCATCCGGAGCGGCGGCGCACCCTTCGCTCCTTCCGGATGGAAGGCGCTCTGGAGGATCTCCTGGATGGGACCCTGAGGGCGGGGGCGGGGATTTCCTCCTTCTCCGCAACCGACACCCTCGCCTCGCGTGAGACTCTGCTGGAGCTCCGCGCCGCCGCCCGGAAAGACCTCCTCGAGGAGCTCGAGTGGGGGAGCGAGGCGCTCCTGCGGATGCATTTCCACTCCGGGCCTCTCCCCCTGGCGGATCCCCTCCTGCTCTCGGCGGGGACGGAGGCCCGTTTTCGTCCCGTGCGCGAGCTGGACATCACGGGGGGCCTCCGGTTCCATCTCTTCCGGAACGCGGATGCAGGAACCTCGGGCCGGGTTTTTCCGGAGCTTCTTGTGCGCTGGCAGACCGGAGGGGAGTGGGTGTTGTGGGCGCGCTTCCGTCCGGAGGTGCGCGCGACGGATCTTGCTTCGGCCTTCTCCGCCTGCCCCTACCTGGGACACTCCCTCCGCCTCCGCCATCCGGAGGTCTTCACGGACATCACGGTCGGCATCGAGGGGCGCCCCGGCCCCGGGATGCATGCCTCCCTGCAGGCTGGTTTTCGCGAGCGAACGAACGCGCCCCTCTACGTGCCGGACTCCGAGCGGGGCCTGTGGCTTCCGGACGCCGGGGGAACGACACGGGTGCTCACCGCGGAAACCTCAGTCCGGATGGAGCTGACGCCGATGGATGAATGCTCCCTCGCCCTGTTGGTGGAAGGGAACCGGAATTCCACCACGGGCCGGCGCGAGCCGTACGTCCCGGCCCTGACCGGGAGTGCCCTGTACCTCCGGCGGTTCCCCTTCCCGCTCAGCGTGCAGGCGGAGGGGCGCTATGTGGGTTCCCGGAATGCGGATGCCGCCGGGATGCGGCGCCTGGACCCGGTGTTCCTTGCGGATGTGGCGGCGGAGTATGCGGTCACGGGCGGATGGACGGCGGCCCTGGCGCTCCGCAATGCCGCCAACACGCCCGCCGAATGGTGGGAGGCCTACCAGGAATGGCCGCGGCATCTTGAGCTTTCGGTGCGGTACGCATGGTAGGAAGGATGAAGCGGCGATGAGCCAGGAAGAACTGGTCAACATGATTTCGGAGCGGGCGGGGATCTCGACCCAGACGGTACGGGAGATCCTGGGGGCCTTCGTGGACCTCTGGGCCGGGGAGATCCTGGCGGAGGGGGAACTCCTCCTGGACGACATCGGGGAGTTTCTGGTGGAGCACCGCCCCGGCCGGAAGGGCATCAACACGGAGACGCGTGAGGTGTTCATTATTCCCCCGAGGGACTTCCTCTCCTTCACTCCCTCGCGCGAGCTCATGGAATGGAGCAACAAGAACGTATGAACCGGGACGATCTGCTCAGGAAGTGCGTGGAGAGGGGGGTGGCGGACGAGGGGAGCATCGAGGCGGTCTCACATCTTCTGTATGTGTATCTCCTGTCCGCCCTCCAGAAAGGACAGCGGGTGGAGATACCGCAGTTCGGGACCTTCGGGACGCGCGTGGCGGGCCTCAAGCGGACCCGCCGTGTCCCCTTTTTCGAGCCCGATCTGGAACTTGCACAGAAGGTGAACGAGCGGTACGGCCGGCTCCGCTCCCTGGTGATCGGCACCTACGAGCTGAAGGCCGCGCCGGGAGACCGGGAGTACGAAGGCCGCGAACCCCCGTATGAACACCCGCCGGTTTCCGGGGGACGCGAGCTCGTCCTGGACACCGCGCGCGATGTGACCATCGAGGAGTATGAGCGCAGCCTCGCCGAGATGCAGGCGTCCACACAACCGAAGGAGAAGCATGCCATGCCGAAGCTGAATCTGAAAGGGGGGGGACCGGAGGAGGAGGGGACTCCACCGGCTGCGCGGCCTCCCGATCGGACTCCCGCCGTGGGGGCGGAGGAGGAACGAAGGCGCGGACCGTCCGCTCTGGTGCAGGGGCTGATTGCACTGGGACTGCTGGCCCTGGTGACGGCAGGCCTGAACTACTTTGATGTCATCCGGCTCTGGGGCGACGGAAGTCCGACGGTCACGGCACCCCTTCCGGAGCCGGAACCGGCTCCCCCTCCATCAGGAGGGACGATGCAGCCCCCCTCTTCCCCCCCGGGGGAATCATCCGCCGCGACAGGCATCAAGCAAGCCGGTCCCCCAAGGGAGTCTCCTGTGAAGGAGACTCCGCCCCGGGCAGCGGAGGTCACGCCTCCTGCCGCCCCGGCCCCCGCAGGGGGAGCGACTCCGGAAGCGGCGGCCCGGCAGAGGCCTCCGGCGGCTCCCTCCGGTCTTCCGGGCTCCACCGTGGGAGGCAGGTTCACGGTTCAGGTCTCCTCCTGGACGACCGCGGCGAAGGCGAACAGGGAAGTGGCACGGCTCGCGGCGGCCGGGCTGGATGCCTACGTAACGGAGGGACTGGTGCTGGGTAGAACATGGCACCGCGTCCGCATCGGACGCTATGCCACCGAGCAGGAGGCCTCCCGGGCCGCGTCCCTGCTCCTGGAGTTGCTGGAAAACGGGGCCTTCGTGGCGGAGGCGTCTTCACGATAGAAGGGTTCCTTGTATGAACGCACTGGAGATGTTCTTCAAAGGCGGTCTGGTGATGTACCCGATCCTCCTTTGTTCCCTGGCGGCTGCGGCGATCGCCATCGAGAAGCTCCTGCTGCTGAGAAGGGCGCGCCTGGACGGGGGCCAGTTCCTGGCCGGTCTCCGCGGTCTGTACCGGCCGGGGGACATATCCGCCGTGCTGGCCTACTGCTCGCGGAAGGAGGCTCCCGTTGCGGCTGTGGTGCGTGCGGGACTGCTGCGGCACGAACAGGGGGAGCAGCGCATCCGGGAAGCGATCGAAGAGGCGGGACGTCGCGAGATGTACCACCTGGAGAAGCGGCTCTCCCTTCTGGCCAGCGTGGCGGGTATCGCCCCGATGCTGGGGTTTCTCGGCACCGTCACGGGGATGGTCAGCGCCTTCCGCCGCATCGAGACCCTCGGGGGTGTCGTCAACCCGGGCGACCTCGCCGGCGGGATATGGGAGGCCCTGATCACCACCGTCTTCGGCCTGATTGTGGGAATCGCGGCCTATGCAGCCTACAACTACTTTGTGGCGCGCGTGGCCCGGTTTGTCCACGACCTGGAGGAAACGACATCTGAGTTCCTGGAGATCCTGAATCATCCTCCGCGGGAGGAGGGAACGGAGTCCCCCCAATCCGGCGGGGAGGATCGCTTCTTCAGGAGGAAGGGGGAAGAGCGCGCATGAAGCTCAGACAGGAGACGGGTCTCCTGACCCAGTTCAGCATCTCCTCCCTGACCGATATTGTGATGCTGCTCCTGATCTTCTTTCTGCTTTCTTCGTCGTTCGTGATGCACCCCGGCATCAGGGTCCAGTTGCCCCGCGCGGAGACGGGAGAAATCGCCGAGGAGAGCAGCCTCGTCATCAGTCTCACGGAAAGGGGCGAGATCTACCTGAATGCCGTCCGGTTGACCCTGGAGGACCTGGGACCCGCTCTGGCGCAGGCCCTGGGGGGCGACGCCGGGCGCATCGTGGTCGTGCAGGCCGACCGGGCTGTTTCCCTCCAGAGCGCCGTGCGCGTGATCGACGTTGCCAAGGCCGTGGGTGCGACGCGCTTCATGATTGCCACACAGCCGTTGGGCGGGGAGTAGGCCGTGCGGCGCACCCACGACAGGCGGCGGGCCTGGGGCGGCTCGGTTCTGCTGCACCTGCTGACGGCGCTCCTTCTTTTCCTGTGGCGCCGGGATGAGGTCGTGAGCGAGCCGGACTTCCTGGAATTCCAGTGGGGTCCGGTGTCCGGCGTGCGGCACAGTCCGGGGAACTCCGGACGGATGAGTCCGGGCCCCGCGCCCGATGCCGGCCGGCCCGGAAACCCTACCCCGCGGCTCCCCGAACGGAGGATGTTCCCCCACGAGGAGTCCCTTCCCGTCCCGCAGGGAGGAAAAGTGGCCGCCGAGTCGCCGCCTGCCGGAAGAGTCCCTTCGGAGGGATCGTCCGCCGTGAGAGAGAGCGGGACGCATTTGCGGACTCCGGCTGCCCCCGGCGGGGTGGGGGGCGCGGGGACCCCGGGCGGGGCCGGGGGCGGGATCGCC
>JBAVEL010000031.1:0-7521 GCA_049587715.1 Bacteroidota bacterium | reverse complement strand
TGCTACTATCTGACCAAGTCGAAGGCCGGGGATACAGGGGAGGGGATGTCGTTCGCGAACCCGGAGGAAGCGATCATCGCGTACAACCACGGGAAGGTCGGACTGCATGCCCGGATCCGCGTGAAGGTGGATGGAAGGGCCTGGGATACCACGACCGGCCGTGTGCTGTTCAACCGGATCATTCCGCGGGAAATCGGATACATCAACGAGCTGCTGAACAAGAAGCGGCTGGTGCAGATCATCGCCCTGGCGTTCCGGAAGGTCGGGAACCTGGGGACGGCCGAGTTTCTGGACCAGCTCAAGGATTTCGGGTTCCGCTACGCCACCAGGGGCGGGCTCTCCGTGAGCCTGGATGACGTCACCATCCCCCGGGAGAAGGAAGAGATTATCGGGAAGGCCCAGAAGAACGTGGACGAGGTGTACAGCCAGTACACACGCGGGTTCATCACCGACGGGGAGCGGTACAACAAGGTGATTGACATCTGGACCCGCGCCACCACGCGTGTGGCGGAGCGGCTCTTTGAATCCCTCCAGCACTCCCGCGGCGGATTCAACTCGCTCTACATGATGGTGGATTCGGGGGCCCGCGGTTCCAAGGAGCAGGTGCGGCAGCTCGCCGGCATGCGGGGCCTGATGGCCAAACCCCAGAAGAGCCTCTCGGGGGCGACGGGAGAGCTCATCGAGAACCCCATCATCGCCAACTTCCGGGAGGGTCTCTCCATTCTGGAGTACTTCATCTCCACGCACGGCGCGCGGAAGGGGCTCGCCGACACGGCCCTCAAGACGGCCGATGCGGGGTACCTGACGCGCCGGCTCGTGGACGTGGCGCAGGACTCCGTGATCTCCGTGGAGGATTGCGGCACCATCCGGGGCGTTGTGACGGGCGCGCTGAAGGAGGGGGAAGACATCAAGGAACCCCTCTCGGAGCGGATTCTGGGGCGCGTCGCGGTGCACGACGTGGTGGATCCGATGACGCGCGAGGTTCTTGTCCCCAGCGGCGAGATGATCGACGAAGACAGGTCCGACCGGATCGGGCAGACATCCATCGAGACGGTGGAAATCCGCTCCGTGCTGACCTGCGAGGCGAAACGGGGGGTCTGCGCCCTCTGCTACGGCCGCAACCTGACGACGGGGAAGCTCATCCAGGTGGGGGAGGCGGTGGGCATTGTGGCGGCGCAGTCGATCGGCGAACCGGGCACGCAGCTCACGCTCCGCACGTTCCACACGGGGGGCACGGCAAGCCTGGTCGCCTCCCAGTCGCAGATTCAGTCCAAGTTCGACGGCACGCTGCGGTACGAGGGCATCAAGTCCATCGAGGTGGCGGACGACTCCGGGACACGGATCATCGTGTCCGGGCGGAGCGGCGTGGTGAACGTGCTGGACCAGGACAACAGGATGCTCACGAAGTACGACGTGCCCTACGGCGCGACTCTCCTGCTCCGGGACGGAGCGCCGGTGGCCCGGGGCGAGATCATCTATGAGTGGGACCCCTACAACGCCGTGATCATCTCGGAGCATGCCGGGGTGGTTTCCTACCAGGATCTCAAGGAGAACACCACCTACCGGGAGGAGCCGGATGAGCAGACCGGACACATCCAGAAGGTGGTCATGGATTCCCGGGACCGCTCGCTCAGTCCGGGGATCGTGATAACCGACGGCCGGGGGCGGAAGATCGCCAGCTACATCATTCCCGTCCGCGCGCACCTTTCTGTGAGCGACGGCCAGGAAATCGGGGCCGGCACGATCCTGGTCAAGATTCCCCGCGACATCGGCAAGACACGCGACATCACGGGAGGATTGCCCCGGGTGACCGAGCTGTTCGAAGCCCGGAGTCCGGCGGACCCCGCCTTCGTCTCGGAAATCGATGGGTCTGTCTCCTTTGGAGCGCAGAAGCGCGGCGCCCGGGAGATCATCGTGACCAGCCATGACGGGAAGGACGTGCGGCGGTACGCCGTCCCCCTCGGGAAGCATGTCCTGGTGCAGGCCAGCGACGTTGTCCGCGCGGGGGAACGGCTCTCGGACGGTGCCATCGATCCCCACGACATCCTGCGGATCCGGGGAGTGGGGGCCGTGCAGGAATACCTGGTCAACGAGATCCAGGAGGTATACCGGATCCAGGGGGTGAAGATCAACGACAAACACATCGAGATCATTGTCCGGCAGATGATGCAGAAGGTCCGGGTGGTGGATTCGGGCGATACGAAGTTCCTGGAGGGGGACTTTGTGGACAAACTCAAGTTCGAGTCGGAGAACGAGGCCCTCCGGGATAAGGTGGTGGTCCTGAGCAAGGGGGATTCGAAGCTGCGGAACGGCCAGATCATATCCCGGAAGAAGGTCCGGGAGGCCAACGCGGAGCTCCGGAAGAAGGCAAAGAAGGTGATCGAACACAGGGACGCCGATCCGGCCACCGCCGAGCCCGTTCTCCTGGGCATCACCTCCGCAGCCCTTTCCACGGACAGCTTCATATCGGCTGCTTCCTTCCAGGAGACCACAAAGGTGCTGACGGACGCGGCCATTGAGGGGAAAGTGGATACCCTCCTCGGGCTCAAGGAGAACGTGATTATGGGGCACCTGATTCCAGCAGGGACAGGGTTGAAGCATTTTGAGGATATCCTGGTGGCCCCCCAGGGGGTGGAGCTGACGGAGCCCCCGCCGCCGCCCCCCGAGGAGCTGGCCCCGGGAAGGCGTCCCCGGTTCAGGGACCGGATTCCGTTGGAGTAGATGCCCTCTCCTTGACAATCGAAGGCGACTTTCGTACCTTGATAACCTGTCTTTTGACCTTTTTCCTGTCCTCCCCCTGAACGGAGTGTGCAGTGCCGACGATCAACCAGCTGGTCCGGAATAGCCGCAGCCGCGTGACGTGGAAGAGCAAGTCGCCCGCGCTGGACGGGAGTCCCCAGAAGCGGGGGGTCTGCACCCGCGTGTACACCACGACGCCCAAGAAACCCAATTCCGCCCTGCGGAAAGTGGCGCGCGTGCGGCTCACGAACGGAATCGAAGTAACCGCCTACATTCCGGGCGAGGGGCACAACCTGCAGGAGCACTCCATCGTGATGATCCGGGGAGGGAGGGTGAAGGACCTGCCCGGCGTCCGCTACCACATCATACGCGGAACGCTGGACACGGGGGGCGTCAGCGAGCGGAAGCAGGGGCGTTCCAAGTACGGCGCCAAGCGGGCGAAGCAAGGATGAGACAAGGACCCAGACCGTGAGAAAGAAGCAGGCATCCTCCCGGGCAACCGCCCCCGACCCGAAGTACAAGGACGTGCTGGTGTCGGAGTTCATCAACTGCGTGATGAAGAAGGGAAAGAAGCACCTGGCGCGCCGCATCGTCTATGATGCGCTGGCCCTGGTGGAACAGCGCACGAAGAACCCCGGGCTGGACGTCTTCAAGAAGGCCATGAGCAACGCCCGGCCGGTGCTGGAGGTGCGGGCCCGGAGGGTGGGAGGCGCGACATACCAGGTTCCCACCGAAGTCCGGTCCGGCCGCAGCGTGGCCCTGGCGATTCGGTGGCTTATCGGGTATGCAAGCGAGCGGAAGGACAAGTCCATGTCCGAGAAGCTTGCCGCCGAGTTCATCGCTGCCTCCAACGGGGAGGGGAACGCGATCAAGAAGAAGGAAGACACGCACCGCATGGCGGAGGCCAACAAGGCCTTTGCCCACTTCCGGTGGTGAGGAGCAGAGGATAGGCCCCCAGCCCATGCCCCGGGAATATTCGCTGGAACATACCCGCAACATCGGAATCAGCGCCCACATCGACGCGGGAAAGACGACCACCACGGAGCGGATCCTGTTCTATACAGGCAAGCTGCACCGGATGGGCGAGGTGCATGACGGCGCCGCGGCCATGGACTGGATGGAGCAGGAAAAGGAACGCGGGATCACGATCACCTCCGCCGCCACCACCTGCTTCTGGGCCGACCACAGGATCAACATCATCGACACGCCGGGCCATGTGGACTTTACCGTGGAGGTGGAGCGTTCCCTCCGCGTGCTGGACGGCGCCGTCGCCCTTTTCTGCTCCGTGGGCGGCGTGGAACCCCAGTCCGAGACGGTCTGGCGCCAGATGGACAAGTACGGGGTGCCCCGGATCGCCTTCGTGAACAAGATGGACCGGGTGGGCGCCGACTTCCTCGGCGTGGTGGGGATGATACATGAGCGGCTGGGAGCGAACGCCGTGCCGGTTCAGCTTCCGGTGGGCGAGGGGGACATCTTCGCGGGCATCATCGACCTGGTGACCATGCGGGCGCGGATGTACAGCGAGTCGGCCCTGGGGGCGGAGTGGGAAGACATCCCCATCCCCCACGGGATGGAGGAAAAGGCCCGGCTCTGGCGCACGCGGATGCTGGAGGCGGTGGCGGACGAGGACGATACGCTCCTGGAGAAATACCTAAACGGGCGGGAGATCACCCCCGCCGAGATTCTGGCTGTGCTCCGGCGCGCGACGCTCAAGGTCCGCATTATTCCCGTGCTGTGCGGATCCTCCTTCAAGAACAAGGGGGTGCAGCTTCTGCTGGATGCGGTCATCAGTTTTCTCCCCTCGCCGGTGGATATGAACGACGGTGTGGTCATTGGGCATCACGTGGACATGACGGACCACATCACCCGAAATGTGACCGACAGTGAGAAGTTCACGGCCCTGGCGTTCAAGATCATGACGGATCCGTTTGTGGGAAGGCTGACGTACTTCCGTGTCTATTCCGGAACCGTGTCGGCGGGCTCGTACGTGCTGAATCCCGTGTCGGACAGGAAGGAGCGGATCAGCCGCCTGCTGCGGATGCACGCCAACACGCGGGAGGATGTGGAAGAGGCCTACGCAGGCGATATCGTGGCCGCGGTGGGGCTCCGGCACACGCGCACGGGCGACACGCTCTGCGATGAGAGCGACCCCATCATTCTCGAGAAGATGACCTTCCCGGATCCCGTGATTCACGTGGCGATCGAGCCGAAGACCAAGGCCGACCAGGAGAAGATGGGGGAGGCGATCGGGAAGCTGGCGGAGGAGGACCCCACGCTCCGCATCTCCACCAACGAGGAGACCGGCCAGACAATCCTGAGCGGGATGGGGGAGCTCCACCTGGAGATCATCATAGACCGCCTGCGGCGGGAATTCCGAGTCCAGGCCAACATCGGGCGGCCCCAGGTGGCCTACAAGGAAACCATCCGGCGGAAGGTGGAGGCGGAGGGCAGGTTCGTGCGCCAGTCGGGCGGGCGCGGCCAGTATGGACATGTCTGGATTGAGGTGGAGCCGAACGGAAAGGGGCAGGGGTTCGTGTTCGAGAACGGCATCACGGGGGGGGTGATCCCCCGCGAGTATGTCCGCCCGGTGGAGCAGGGCATTGTCGAGGCCATGAAGAACGGCGTGTTGGCCGGTTATCCAATGGAGGATGTGAAGGTGCGGCTGTTCGACGGCTCGTATCACGAGGTGGATTCGTCGGAGATGGCCTTCAAGGTGGCGGGGTCCATGGCCTTCAAGGAAGCCGCCCGGAAAGCCGACCCGGCCCTGCTGGAGCCGATCATGGCGGTGGAGGTGGTGACGCCGGAGGAGTACATGGGGGATGTGATCGGGGACCTGAACTCCCGGCGGGGCAAGATCGAGGGCATGAATCCCCGGAAAGATGCGCAGGTCATCCGCGCGGCGGTGCCGCTGTCGGAGATGTTCGGTTATGCCACCGCTCTGCGGTCCATGACGCAGGGGCGCGCCATCTACAGCATGGAGCTTGCGCACTACGACGAGGTTCCCAAGAGCGTGGCGGATCAGATTATCGAAAAGGTGCGGGGTCGCGAGGCGGTCGCCGGGTAGTCCCCGCAGGCGATTTTTCTCACCCCTTCAGCAACAGGAGAAAGGACATGGCAAAGGAAAAGTTCACCCGCGACAAGCCGCATGTGAACATCGGGACCATCGGTCACGTTGATCACGGCAAGACGACCCTCACGGCGGCCATCACGATGGTGCTCGCCAAGCAGGGGCTGTCCCAGATCCGGACCTTCGACAGCATTGACAACGCCCCGGAAGAGCGGGAGCGCGGCATTACGATCGCCACGGCGCACGTGGAGTACGCCACGGCGAAACGGCACTACGCGCACGTGGACTGCCCCGGCCATGCCGACTACGTCAAGAACATGATCACGGGAGCCGCGCAGATGGACGGCGCGGTGCTCGTGGTTGCGGCCACCGACGGCCCGATGCCCCAGACCCGCGAGCACATCCTGCTGGCCCGTCAGGTGGGCGTGCCCAAGATCGTGGTCTTCATGAACAAGGTGGATGCGGTGGACGATCCGGAGCTGCTGGATCTCGTGGAGCTGGAACTGCGGGACCTGCTCAAGAAATACGAGTTTCCGGGCGACGAGATCCCCATCGTCCGCGGCAGCGCCCTCAAGGCGATGGAGAAGGCCGTCCTGCCGGACAGCAAGCGAGACGATCCGGCCTTCAAGTGCATCTATGAGCTGATGGACGCCGTGGACAGCTACGTGCCGGTGCCGCAGCGCGACGTGGACAAGCCCTTCCTCATGCCCGTGGAAGACGTGTTCTCCATTACGGGCAGGGGAACGGTGGGGACCGGCCGTGTGGAGCGGGGCCGCGCCAAGGTGGGCGATGAGGTGGAGCTGATCGGGCTGGGTGCCCACAAGAAGACGGTCATCACCGGTGCCGAGATGTTCCGGAAGGAACTGGACGAGGTGGTGGCGGGGGACAATGCCGGGCTGCTCCTGCGCGGCGTGGACAAGAAGGAGCTGGAGCGCGGCATGGTGGTGGCCAAGCCGGGCTCCATCACCCCGCACCGCAAGTTTACGGCGCAGGTGTATGTCCTGAAGAAGGAGGAGGGCGGACGCCACACCCCGTTCTTCTCGGGATACCGTCCGCAGTTCTATTTCCGTACGACGGATGTGACGGGAGTGGCGACGCTCGCGGCGGGGACGGAGATGATCATGCCGGGGGACAATGTGGACGGGATGAGCGTGGAGCTCATCTCCCCCATCGCCATGGAGGAAGGTCTCCGGTTCGCCATCCGCGAGGGCGGCCACACCGTCGGCGCGGGTGTCGTGACGAAGATCCTGGAATAGGAAACACACGCCGGGGTTTCCCCGGACATCAGCGGTTGACCAAACGGAGCAACACACAACGTGGCCGGACAGAAGATACGCATCAAGCTGAAGTCGTACGATCACAACCTGATCGACAAGTCTGCGGAGAAGATCATCAAGACGGTGAAGTCAACAGGCGCTGTGGTCTCCGGTCCGATTCCGTTACCCACGAAGCGTACGGTGTATACTGTGCTTCGTTCGCCCCACGTTGACAAGAAGTCGAGGGAGCAGTTCGAGACGCGCGCACACAAGCGCCTTATCGATATCCTCAACTCGACCAACAAGACGGTGGACTCCCTGATGAAGCTGGATCTGCCCGCAGGAGTCGACGTCGAGATCAAAGTGTAATCCGGAGTCTGATCTCTTCAGGGAACGAGGGCCCCGGCGAAGCCTCGCCGTCTTCGCCGGGGGGGGAAGCGGTGTCGGTTGCGCGCGCAT
>JBAVEL010000030.1:0-5340 GCA_049587715.1 Bacteroidota bacterium | reverse complement strand
CCTTCCACTTGTTCTTCAGCGGGTCGGCCAGATACATGTGGCTCACGCCGATCACCATCCCGCCGGCGCTGTCGCTCTCCGACGTCGCCGGGGCAAAGGCCCCCTGCGCCGTGATCTCGCTCAACAGATTGCTCCAGTTCGGATAGTTCTCGGGCTCGATGGGCTTCCCGAACTTCGCACGCTTCGCCGGCTTGAGGCTCTTCCCCGGCTTGATCGGGTTCTCATCGAAGATCTCCACAGGCGTCACGGAAAGGAACAACTGCGGAATCCCGCTCTCTCCCGTCCCGGTGAGGGTCACCGTGTCGGGCGAGCTTGCCGCATTGTGCGTGAAGACCAGGTTCCCCGCCTGCGCGACCACCGTCAGCGGCTTGAACTTGACCGTCACCACCAGACTGTCTCCCGGAGGCACCGTGCCCGTGGAGGGCTCCGCCGTGAAGAGGGTGTTGTCGGTGGAGATGTCCGTCAGGTTCAGGTTGATGTTCCCCTGGTTGTACACCTTCACCGTCAGGGAGAGCGAGTCTCCGATGATCACGCTTCCGAACGCCAGAGACGTCGGATCCGCCAGGAACGCCGCCGCAGGTGTCTCGCCGACCCCCAGCGCCTCCACCGTATCGGGCGTGCTGAAGCCGTCATGGTTGAAGACGAACGTGGCCGAGAGCGGCACCGGCGTGAGAGGCGCAAATGTCACGACAAACGGCGCACTGTCCCCCACCGCAATCATCGCCGCGGTAGGATTGATGCCGAAGTCCGCCGTCGCGCCCGTCACAGTGGCGATGTTGAGCGGCAGGTTCCCGGTGTTGGTCACCCACACCGTGTCATCCACCGAGTTCCCGATGAGCACGGTCCCGAAGTTGAGAGACGGCGGGTCGGCGGCGAATCCGCCCGTGAAGGCATACCGCGTGATCCGCACGTCATCCAGTCCGTAGTACAGGCCGCTGGTAAACGCATCGGTCAGGAACGTCCGGAACGCCACGTACCGGTTGGGTCCGTCGGGGAGGGCATAGGCGAAGCGGGTCCATGCGGTGCCCGGAACCCGGATGTAATCCAGTTGCGTGTCGAAGTCGGCCGTGTCCGATGTGAGCGTGGAGACCAGGATCTGGAGCGAGTCGGGGAACGTCCCCGAGGCCCCCGAGTGCCGCACCCAGAATGTCAGGCTGTCCACCGTGTAGGCGTCCGCCAGACCGCCCGTGTTCGGCGTGATCAACCAGTCATCCCACTGGCCCAGGGCGTTGGATCCGTAGTACACCTGCGCCGCATAGGCCGTTCCTTCCGGCTGGGCCCAGTCATAGTCCCGGAACCAGCTCGGCGGGCTGCCCGAGCTCGTGTCGGCGTTGATCACCGTCCACCCCGCGGGCGGGAAGCTGTAGTTGTTGAAGCCCTGGTGGAACACCACATCCGGCCCGTACACCTCGAATGCCAGCACCGCGGACGAGTCGTTCAGCGGATCCGAATCCCCCGCCAGGATGGTGTAGGCCTGGAAGGTGTGCGGTCCCGCCGTGGCGCCCGGCCAGGTGATGGTGAGCGTGTCGTCGTCTCCCGCCGTGAGCGGATCGGTGTTGCTCACGGGGGCCTGCGGCGTGCCGTCCAAGAGCCAGCCCACCTGGTACGATGTCACCGGGATCCCCGCGTTCTCATACACCACCACCTCGAACGTGGGTGTGTTGGCCAGCGTGAAGTCGGCCTTCGGGTGCGCCGTCACCTTGAGCGCGGGGCTCGTCACGGCCTCCGTCATGGCCGGCCCGTTCCCCTTGCCCTTCACGGCCGCGTGCTTCGCTCCGCTCCAGCTCTCGGGGCGGCTTCCCGCAAACTCCGCAATGCCGATATCGGGAGCCGGCACCGTGAAGCTGAAGGGACCGTTGGCCGAGACCGTGGTGGAGTCGGCGTTCCGGGACACGATATCCCAGAAATACGTGCCCGCCGCACCCGTGTAGCCCCAGGTGGTGTCGGGCTGGTTTCCGCTCACCTGTGTCACCGGCACGGGGTTGGCGTCATAGTACACGTCGTAGCCCGTCGCGCCCGCGGCGGAGTTCCACTTCAGGTCGCCCGCAGGCAGCTCCAGCGGCGAGCCGTTCACAGGGGCGAACAGCGTGGCCGCCAGAGGTGCGCGCAGGATAAACTCATCCGCGCCCGCATCCGGAGTTCCGGCGCGCGTCTCGCCGTCGATATCGAACAGTACGCCCGCCGAGTTCGTGCCCATGTTCGCCGCGGGCGAAGCCAGACCCACCGCCGTATTGATGTGCAGGTTCGTGGGTGTCAGATAGAGCGGGTCACCGTAGTCGGATGCCCCCTCGGCTCCCGTGGCCGTCTGCCAGTCGGCAAGGGTGTTGCTCGCCGTTGCGGCAATCTGGCCCACGGGCTTGACGCCCGAGCCGGTCGGATTCACGAAGTACAGGTTGTTGTCCGCCTGTGCAAGCTGCGTGTTGTCCGTCTGGAGCCAGATGGCCGTGCTCCCGTACCCCGTCGTGCTCAGGAGACCCAGGTTGTTCACCACCACGTTGTTCCTCACATCCACCACGCTTCCCGTGAGCACGCCGATGCCCATGGAGAGGGCGCCCGCCTTGTTCAGGGTGTTCCCGTACAGATGGATGGAGTTGTTATGGAGGTGGATTTCAGCCTGCGTCCCGGAGACGTAGATACCGTAGGGATTGTCCCCGGGAATCGAGGTGTAGTTCCACCCGTCGCCCGAGAGGTTCCAGAGCATGTTGTTCCGCACAACCACGTTGGCGACTGCCTGACCGCTGGTCACGGCGATACCCTGGCCGGAGTAGCCGCCCGTGCCCGTGTAGTTCAGGGAGTGGATGCGGTTCCCCTCCACCACGGCGTCGATCGTGCCCGTAGCCAGCCAGATGCCCCGGTCATCCTCCCCGTCGGTGCCCGAGAAATTGCCGATCACGTTCCCCGTGACCGCCGCTCCGGCGACCCCCTGCATGTAGAGACCGGTCTTCCGGATGGCGCCCGTGCCCGTGGAGTCCAGCCGGTTGTCGGCCAGGGTCAACAGGGATCCCTGCTGCGGAGCGGTGCCGCCCGTGGCATAGACCCCGATGTAGGCCTTCTGGATGAAGTTGTTCTGGATCGTGACGCCGGAGAAGTACCCCGGGTTCCCCACGGTCCCGCCGTCCGACACCACCACGGCCGAACTGCTCGTGGAGCCGTTGATCGCGATCGTGTTCTTGAGCGCCACACCTCCGATGGGTGTCGTGCCCGTGGAGCCGAACACCACCACGGTCGGGCTGGTGGCGCTGGTGTTCTGGATGGTGAGATCCCGCGTGGTGCCGCCCACCGTGTTGGATCCGTCGATCGTGACCCAGCTCGAGAGCACCTTGAACACCGGCCCGCTGGCCGAGGCACCGGCGACGGTGGCCACCACCGATGTGTTCGGCTTGATGGTCACCGTGTTGGTGGAGCTCGGCATGTTCTCCGCCTGAATGCTCACCGTGATGGGGAATGTCTCCGTGGGATAGGTGCCGTCCACCAGAAGCAGCCGTACCGCGCCTCCCACGCCGCGGAGGTTCAGATCCGCAACGGCGGCCGTGATGGTGGCATACACCCCCATCACGCCCTCGGGGAAGACCAGCTCGGGGTGCTCCGCCTGCTTCACGTAGAGCACGCCCTCATAGGGCTTGCCCTCGCGGGCAAGACCCATGTACTCCTCCTCCACCTCCGTCAACACGGTCTTCGGGGCGTCGGGGGCGTTCACGGGAGAAGTGCTCTCCTCCACGCCGGTCTTCCTCGCCGCGCTCTGCTCCGCCTGCGCGTCTCCCTCCTCCACGGGCACCTGCCGCATCACCTTCCGCGTCATCTTCTGAAGCGTCAGGTTCAGCCCCGTGATCTCGTTGAACAGGGTCAGACCCACCGTGTAGTCGCCGTTCAGGGCCGTGTCCGTCACCGTGTAGGAACTCGGCGTGGTGGGAGGCACCGTGGCCCGCGGCGGGTTGGGGAGAAGTCCCGAAGCCCCTGCCGAGGGCTGCACCGACACGTTGGGCGTGCCGTTTCCGTCCTGTGCCGCCACGTAGTAGCTCACCACACTTCCCGCAGAGACGGGCGTTCCGAAGGGGGTGAATGCGAAGGAATCAGCGATCACCCAGCTTCCCGTGGTGGAGCTCCAGGTTCCCGCGTTGATCCTCCAGTACAGCACGGGGAGGCCGCCGCCCGAGGTCGGCACCCCCGAGGCGTCCGTAATCACGGCGCCCAGCCCGCGGGCGGTCGTGTTCGACGTGTTGGGAAGCGGCGTGTAGGTGATCACCGGCCCCATGGCGTCCGCAGCGTTCTCGTAGGCCCCGATGGTCGGGGACGGGTTGCGGCCGACACCCAGGATGTCGGTCGCCACCCCCACGTTCCACCCGGCTCCCACAAGGGGCGAACCCACCTGCGGGATCAGCACGCTCGTGGAGTTGAACAGGGGATCCAGATCCTTGGAGTTGATGTCCTGGAGCGTGGCCCCCTGCCAGAGCCCCAGCGTGGACTGGTTCCCGCCCAGGTAGCCCAGCATGCCCCGCGCGCCCGACACGTAGTAGTCGTTGTAGTCGATGAACGTGAATCCCGCAGCCGGCGTCACCGAGTAGATGCCGTAGCTGTAGCCCGAGGTGGCGTTCCCCGGCACCCGGCTGTTGTAGAAGGCGTTGTTCCGCACATCCAGCGCCGTGCTGGCGGCGCTGTTCAACAGGATGCAGCCCGAGAGATCCACGGAGCCGGTGGATGTCCCCGCACCCGAGAGCGCCACGCTGTTGTGCCAGATGTTGTAGGCGTTCCCCGTGAAGACGATGATCCCCCACGAGTTGTTCGTGCTGGTGCCCGAGCCGTGTCCGTTCAGGTTCCAGACGGCGTTGTTCACCACGTTCACGTTGGCCGTGGTGCCCGTGCCCGAAGCCACCGAGATCCCCTGTCCGGCCCGGAACCCTGAAGTGGTGGTGTTGATGATGTCGTGCACCCGGTTTTCCGAGATGGCGCTGTTCACCACCCCGGTCTCGCACTGGATGCCCCTCAGCACCACCGACTCGGAGCTGATGATGTTGAAGACCTCGTTCCCGCTGACCTGCGCCCCGTCGGCGTACCACAGCACGATGCCCCGGAAGGTGATGTAGTCCGCGGGAATGGTGCTCCCGATCGTGTTGCCTGAGATGACGGTCTTGATCATCGACAACCCGCTCCCCGTTATCCCGGAGGCGTAGATGCCGTTGTAGGCCCTGGTGATCAGGTTATTGGAGATGGTGACAGTGTCGTTGTCGGCCCCGCCGCCCGTCGTGGTGATGGAGGACCCGGCCGCATAGACGCCGTAGGTGTTGGCCGCGCTGAGGTTGGCGCCCGCCTTCAGATTGAGGTTCTTCACCTCCACGTTGTTGC
>JBAVEL010000029.1:0-16011 GCA_049587715.1 Bacteroidota bacterium | reverse complement strand
CGTGAACGCAAATGCTCCGAGAGACCGGGCGCGGCCCCGGCCAGGGCGCCGAGGAAGATGATGCGTCCGATGCCGGCCGCGTGGGCTGCGGCGCCGAAATTGCCGGCGGCGGCCAGGTCACGCCGGTGAAAGTCGGAACCCCCCCCCAGACTGTGCACCAGATAGTACGCGGCGGACACTCCCTGCACGGCTGGAGCGAGACTATCCGGCTGGAGGATGTCACCCGCCACGATCTCGACGTCCCTCTGCCATGGACGGCCCTGCACGCGGGCCTGATCGCGCACCAGGCATCGGACGCGGTACCCCATCTCGAGCAGGCGTGGAACAAGACGTCCGCCGATATAACCGGTGGAGCCGGTAACCAGTATGAGGGGTCGGTTCATTCCTTCCATTGCCATGGACAGTCCGAATTAGTCCACGAATCCGACAAGCCGACCGACAGGCGGCATCGGCGGCGGTCGCCGCATCCCGCAGGCAGGTCTATGCCAGGAGCTTGCGGACGATCCCGGCAACATGGGTTCCCTGAAAGCGGGCGATTGCGAGCTCCTTCTCCGAGGGCAGACGGCGACCGTCGCCCCCTGCCAGTGTTCCGGCGCCGTAGGGAGATCCCCCGGTGACTTCCCTGATCTCCATGAGTTCCTGACAGGAATAGGGAACACCGACAATGATCATGCCGTGATGGAGCAGGGTGGTATGAAACGAAGTGATCGTGGTCTCGTGTCCGCCGTGCTGGGTGGCGGTGGAGGTGAACACGCTGGCAACCTTACCGATCAGCTTTCCCTGAAACCAGAGCCCGCCTGTCTGATCCAGGAAGTTGCGCATCTGTGCGCACATGTTGCCGAAGCGGGTGGGCGTACCGAAGATGATGGCATCGTAGCCGGGCAACTCGTCCACCGTGGCGAGCGCAGCCGGCTGGTCCAGCCTGGCCCCGGCCTTGCGGGCGACGTCTTCCGGCACCAGATCGGGCACCCGCTTGATCGTGACCTCGGTGCCGTGGACGCTGCGCGCGCCCGCCGCCACCGCTTCGGCCATCGTTTCCGTATGCCCGTACATGCTGTAGTAGAGAACGAGAATGCCGGCCATTGTCAGACCCCTTCCTTGTGTGGGTTGTTGTAGAGTGAGCCTCGCGCCCGGCATGACCGGCCGGCAATGAGGCGCCGCCGGATCGCCGGTCCGGGCTGATGCGGCTGTTGGGCACCACTATCTGCTGTTTCCTCGCAGTGTCTCATCGCTGTATCCCCACCCCTTGCAGGAAGGAACGTCGATCAGGATGAATGCGGCCCCCTCCTCGGTGTTCAGAACCAGCGGTTCGTCCACATCGATCCGTGCCTGATCCTCTGATGCCATCCCGTTGCCATTGGCCGACAGATGTCCATTTGTCAGATAGACAAGGATTCGCCGCCCGGTTGTGTCCTTCAAAACAACTTCCCTGCCTTTGTCCAGCTCACAACGATAGATGGTGGCATCCGTGTGAAAGGTCACCGTTCCCGGCAGATTTTGCCCGGAGGCCACCGGGAAAAGACGGTTCCTCCATTGATGCGGGTCAAAGGACTTCTGGTCATATGTCGGGCGAAGTCCGGCCATGTCCGGAAATATCCAGGTCTGGTAGAAGTGCACCGGCTGACGTGCCAGATTGAACTCGGAATGGGTCAAACCGGTTCCCGCAGACATCCGTTGGACATCCCCCGCCCGGATGACGGTCCTGTTTCCCATGCTGTCCTGATGAGTCATCTCGCCGTCGAGGACAATGGTTATGATCTCCATTTCCTGATGAGGGTGAGTCGGGAATCCCGTTCCCGGTGCCACGATGTCGTCATTGAAGACCCGTAACGCTCCGAATTGGATGTTGTGGGGGTCGAAGTAGTGGGAGAATGAAAACAGCCAGTAGGTTTTCAACCATCCAAAATCCGAGAAATGCCGCCGGTCTGCCTTCAGGATCTCCACTGCCGACATGGTCTCGACCTTTCTGATTCCGTGTGCATCCGCGGTATCGGTCCGGGGTCGGAGAGAACCGCCTGCAGAGAGAGCCCCCGCGGGGGAGCCATCGCAGGCGCAGGGCCCGGCTGCACGGGGGAAGATCCCTGCCCCGGGCGGGCCGTCCGCGCGGGCGTCTACCGGAGGAGGAGCATCTTCCCCGATGCCCTGCCTTCCGCTGAGGTGAGCCGGCATATGTACGGCCCCGATGCCAGGGCCCCCGCCTCGAAACGGGCGCTGTGCTCGCCGGCGGGGAGGTAGTCCCTCACAAGAAGCGCCACGCGCCTCCCCGTCAGGTCCAGCACCTCCAGCGTCACATCCGCCCCCGCGGGGAGCCGGAACCGGATCGTGGTGGATGCATTGAACGGATTCGGATAGTTCCGCAGAAGCCGCATCTCCGACGGGATGTGGGCTTCGGGCGGAGCCCCGGTGAGCGGCCCCGAGGACTTGAACATCCCCCTCCCGTGCGTGGCCGCAAACACCACGTTGTCGGAGGACCTCAGATCCATGTCGGCCACGGCGACATTGGCCATGCCTGTAACCTGCCGGGTCCAGGTCTGCCCCCCGTCCAGGGTCTCGAACACGCCCAGGTCGGTCCCCACCAGGATGTGTGAGGGGTTGGCGGGATCCACCACCCCCGCGTTGGCGGGCACATCGGGGAGGTTCCCGCTCCGGTCGGTCCATGTGACCCCCCGGTTTGTTGTCAGAAAGACATGGCCGGGGGTGGAAGGGGTGGACGTGTTGAACCCCGAATAGAGGGCCCAGGCGCGGTCCGCACCGGCCGGGTCTATCAGAATCCGTGTGACGTAGCGACTGGGAAGGGGAAGGGCGGTCACATTGGACCAGACGGATCCCGAGTTGGTGGTGACCTGTATTCTGGAGGCGACTCCGATTCCGCTCGTTCCCACATACAGCACGGCGGGATTGGTCTTTGCGATGGAGACGGCGGAGATGGTGGAGCCGGCCGTTCCCACTCCTCCCGGGCCGCTCCCCGTCAGGTCGGTGCTTGCGGCCGTCCAGAGGGAGCCGCCGTTGGTGGTGAGGAACACACGGTAGGTGCCCGCCCCAATGCGCTGGGGGTTGGAGGGATCCATGGCGAACGGGGCGATGAACTCGCACCGGTCGGAGGTTCCGTCGAACTGATTGGAGCCGGAGGTGGGGATGCCGTTCATGGCCCTGGTCCAGGAACTTCCCGAGTTGAGCGACTTCTGGAAGCAGAGGTACACGTATTCGGTGTACACGGTGGTCGGGTTGTTGAAGTCCACCGCCGCGTGTCCCCCGTCGCCTCCGAGGGCGATGGTCCAGGAAGGAATCGTCGCGGAGCGGAGGGTGCCGTTGTCCTGGGTCCCCCCATAGAGGATGTCGGCCGTGGGGTGGACGGCGCCTCCATAGAACTGGACCGTGGCCAGTCCCGCGGTGAGCTCGGTGTACGAGCTCCCGCCGTTGGTGGTGCGGAAGACCCCGCCGTCATTCCCTATGAAGAGGGTGGTGCCCGAGAACAGGAGTGCGTGCTGATCGGCGTGCACGTAGGGGTAGCCCGCCCCCGCATACCAGTTGCTGATCATGCTCCAGGAGGAGCCGCCGTTCACGGACTTGAACAGGTTGATGCCCCCGGCATACACCACCAGGGGGTTCTGGGGGTCCACCGCCAGCACGTTGGCATACCATCCCAGGGTCCCCAGATGCGTGCCTCCCCCCACGGGATCGGAGGGGACGGCCAGAGTGGACCAGTTGTTCCCCCCGTCCGTGCTCCGGTACATGCCGTAGGCGGACCCGTTGGGAGCGGCGTACGAAGCGTACAGGGTGGAGCCGCTGGAAGGGGCCACGGCCAGGCTGATACGGTGATAGCCCGTGGAGGGGAGTCCCGCGGTCAGCTTCGTGAACGAAGCGCCCCCGTTGGTCGTCCGGTAGATCCCGTCGGTGGAGAAGTTCCCGTAGCTGACATAGAAGGTGCGCGGGGCCGACGGGTGGGGCGCGATCTGCGTGGCCCGGACGGACGAGGTCCCCTGGTGCAGGAATGTCCAGGAGATCCCCCCGTTCAGCGTGCGGAAGAGCCCGCTGTTGGTGGCCGCATACAGGATGCCGGTGCTGTCGGGCCTGATGTAGAGACTGTTGATGTAATAGGGAAAGCCCGCCGGTCCGCCGCTGAAAGCGGTCAGGAGCGTCCAGGTGGATCCGCCGTCGGTGGACTTCAGCACTCCCGCCCCCCGCAGGGCGTCGATGTTGAAGAAACCCTCCCCCGTGGCGGCATAGATCACGAGGGGGTTGGAGGGATCCAGCACGATGGATCCGATGACCAGGTTCATCTTGAAATCATCCGCGGGGAGCCACGAAGCGCCTCCCGTGCTGGTGTGGAACACCCCGCCGCTCACCGACCCGGCATACATCACCGAAGGGTTGGAGGGGTGGACCGCAAGGGAGCGGACGCGCCCCCCGATGTTCTTCGGCCCCAGCTCCACCCAGGACACGGCCGCGGCCTTCCGGGCAGCGGCCGGCGTGTTGTGCCGGGAGATGTGATCGAGTGCCCGCTCCTGCCAGTCGGGAGGAATGGACTCGGCCGGAACGGCGCGCTGGCGGAAGTACCACGCCAGGGCCTCGGACGGATAGCCGGTGCGAGCCTGCTGTGCCTCCCGATCGTGGAGCTTCCGCTGAAGCTTCAGGTCGGGGACGGTGTGCGGGGAGGGGAGCGGGGGAAGGGCCAGCATGCATGCGGTGAGAAACAAAGTCAGAGCCGCCGCGGCGCGCACAGGAGTGGGGTTCTTCATGGGGGTCCGCCTTTCAGTTCAACTCGGTATCCAGAAGGTACCACGTCCCGTCGGGGGCAAGCGTGATGCGCCCCAGCACGAAGCGCCCCTTCTCAAGGGACCGCACCGCGAACAGGCGGGTGTTCCGCTCCGAGGTGAGGGAGATCTCTCCCGATTCGTCGTTCTCGTATGCGGGAACGAGCGTCACCACCTGCCCGATCTCCGCGATGCTCTCGGAACCCCTGTCGGGGATGACCGTGTGGAGCGTCACCTGCACCCTGTAGTTCATATCATCCACAAGCTCCATCCCCAGAATGACCGATCCGATGAGCGAGACATTCTGCTTGACGGTCGTGGGCGGGGGCGGGGTGGCGGGGGAGGGCGCGGGGGGCGGCGGGGTGGTGTCGGGCGCCTTCACCGCTTCACGGGAGGCGCAGGAGCACAGCATGAGAGAGAGAAGACCGACAAGATGGATGCGCATGGCTCACCCCTGTTGTGTGTCCGATACCGAAATATGGCCACAGAACGGCTGAAAAGCAAAGGGGCGGGGGTTGAAGGGGAGGAAAAACCTCGGCATATTGGCTCCGCACTTCGGGGGGACGGGGAACTCCAGGGAGGAACACGATGAACGCACGCCGGCTTCTCATTCTTACGGTTCTTCTGGCATGGGCGGAGTGCGGCTTCGCCCAGGTGTTCCCCGGCGCCTACACGGGGAAGATCGTGGAGGATCGTGCGGTGCGCCTCCTTGCAGGGAGCGTTTCCGTCCGCCTCATGTTCTACGGCCCCGAGGTGGTGCGGGTGGATTTCCTGCCGGGGCCGTCCTCGACGCCGGATTCCTCCTATGCCGTCATCCGCGACTCGACGGCAGTTGTGCCCTTCTCGATCTCGGAGAACGACACGGCTCTGTGGATCTCCTCCTCCGCCCTGACGGTGCGGTGCGGGAAGGACCCCCTCCGGTTGAGTTTCCTGGATGCCGCGGGAGGATCCCTGCTTGCCGAGCCGGCCTCGGGCGGCATGGGGACACTGGCGGGCCGGCGCCTTGCCCGGTTCACTGTGGGGAGCGGCGACCACTTCTACGGCACCGGGGAGCGCGGGACGGCCATGGACAGGCGGGGGCAGTCCTTCCCCGTCTACAACACGCAGGTGTACGGCTACGGGGGACCCGTCTCCGCCATGGGGGTCAACATCCCGTTCCTTGCCTCCTCCGCCGGCTACGCCCTCCTGTTCGACAACACCTGGCCGGGCTTCTTCGACATTGCCGCCTCCGATCCCTCTCTGCTGGCCTATACCGCGGAGGGGGGGGAGCTGACGTTCTATCTCATTGCCGCGCGGGGGATCCCCGCGCAGCTCGAGCGCTATACGTGGCTCACGGGAAGGCAGCCGCTCCCTCCCCGATGGTCCCTCGGCTTCATCCAGTCGCGCTTCGGCTACCGGAACGAGGCCGAGGCCCGGGGAGTGGTGCAGACGATGCGGCAGAAGCGGATTCCCTGCGACGCCCTGGTGCTGGACCTCTACTGGTACGGCCACATGGGGGACCTGGCATGGGACCTTGCGGCGTGGCCCCAGCCGGCGCAGATGACGTCGGATCTTCTCGCCCAGGGCATCCGCACCGTCCTGATCACCCAGACCTACATGGAGCAGAACGCGGCCAACTTCTGGCCGGCCATCACGGGGGGGCATGCCGCCCTGAACGGGTCCTTCCAGCCCTACCGGCTGGAGCAGTGGTGGTCCTGCAATTGCGACGCCGTCCTGCTGGACCTGACACGGCCGGCCACACGGGAGTGGTTCCGGAATCTGCACAATCCCCTCTTCGGGGGGAACATCGGGGGGATCTGGACGGACCTGGGAGAACCCGAGCGGCACCCGGACGACATGGTGCACCATGCGGGTCCGGCCCGCAAGATCCATAATGTCTATAATCTGCTCTGGGCGAAGACCGTCCAGGAGGGATTCCAGCAGGCCCGTCCCGGGGAGCGGCTCTTCAACCTGACCCGCGCGGGGTGGGCGGGGATCCAGCGCTACGGGGTGATCCCCTGGTCGGGAGACGTCCAGAGGAGCTTCGGGGGTCTGGCCGTGCAGGTTCCCATGCTGCTGGGCATGGGGATGTCGGGGCTGGGCTACCACAACTCGGACATCGGGGGATTCTGCTGCGGGACGGCCACGCCCGAGCTGTACGCCCGCTGGATGCAGTTCGGCGCCTTCTCTCCCGTCGCCCGGGCGCACGGGACGGGAGCGCCCACGGAGCCGTGGGGTTTCGGGCCGCAGGTGGAGGAGATCTCAAGACAGTTCATTGGACTCCGCTACCGCCTGCTCCCGTATCTGTATACGCTGGCCCGCGAGAACCACGAGACGGGGATGCCCCTGGCGCGTCCGCTCTTCCTTGCGGGGGGAGCGGGCCTCGAGAATGAAGGGTCCTCGTTCCTGCTGGGTGACGCGCTGCTGGTTTCCCCCGTGGTGGAAGCGGGGCAGACCAGCCGGCAGACGGCCCTCCCCCCGGGGCGGTGGGTGGACTTCTGGACGGAAGAGCAGTACACGGGAGGGCAGACGGTCACGGTGGCTGCTCCGCTGGAGCGCATGCCGCTCTTTGTCCGCGCGGGAAGCATCATCCCGTTCGGACCTCTGATGCAGCACAGCGGGGAGCGCCCGCTGGACACACTCACCCTGGCGGTCTGGCCCGCGACAACCGGCACCTTTGCCTTCACTCTGTACGAGGATGACGGCATCAGCCAGGCCTACCTGGCGGGGGCGTATGCCCGGACCAGGTTCGCGGGAACCGTGACGGATTCGGGCGGCGTTCCCGTGCTGGTGCTGGAGATCGGGAACTCGGCGGGCACGTTCGCCGGGCGGCTGAGCCGAAGGGTCTACCTGTCCGAGGTTCATCTTGTCACGGCGGCTCCCACATCTGTCGAGCGGGACGGCACACCCGTTCCCCGGAGGAACTCGCTGGAGGAGCTGCGGCAGAACGGGGACGGGTTCTACTACGATCCCGCGCTCCTGCGTCTGTTCATCCACACACCCGGGTCCACCGACAGTGCCGCATCTCTGGTGGTGCGGGCTTTCCAGCTCGGGGGGCTTTCCGTCGGGACCGGGGCGGTGCTCCTTCCGCCCCGGCTCAGCCGGAGCTATCCCAACCCCTTCAATGCCGCGGTCAGCTTCGAGCTGCGGATTCCGGCGCGGGAGAGGGTGGGGCTCTTTGTGTATGACCTCCTGGGCCGGCGGGTCGCAACGCTCCTGGATGAGGTGCTTCCGCCGGGCACCCTCACGGTGAGGTGGGATGCCGGAAATCTGCCGAGCGGGGTGTATTTCTGTCGGCTGGAGGCAGGGACCTGGAGGGAGACGGGAAAGGTGCTGCTGGTGCGGTAGGCACAGGGCCGGATGCCGTCCGGGCGGGGGAGGGCATCGGGTACGGGGGAGACGGGTCGGAGGGCAGGAAGGCCGCATCAATCCTCGTCAAATCCGGTCTGCGGGGCGGTCATCCTGCGCATCGTGCTGACGGCGGCGGCGGTGCCGCTGGTGGAGAGGTCTCCCCTCCACCGGGCATTGTTCGGCGGCTTCGGAATCGGGAGGGAAGACGGGGAATCGGAGCTCGGGGGGAAAGAGGTTGCCTCCCCCACAGGGCCCGCCGCGGGGTGATTCTCCGGCGCCAGGCGGGGTTCGCACCAGCCGGGCCCCGCGGCACGGGGGCTGTCCCCCCGAAGGGGAACAGCCCCCGTGCCTTGATGAGGCGGGTCCCGGCTCTGCGGTTACTTCAGAAGCACCATCTTCTTCACCCCTGTGAAGGCGGAGCCGTCCTCCTCAAGACTTCTGGCCGTCAGCCGGTAGAAGTACACGCCCGAGGCAAGGTCGCCGGCATTGAACTCCACCTCCTCCACCCCTTCCTCCACCTCCTCACCATCCAGGAGCACGGCGACCGCCTGACCCAGCATGTTATAGACCGTCAGGGTCACCACGGCATCCTCGGGCATCCTGAACCCGATGGTTGTGACGGGGTTGAAGGGATTCGGATAGCACTGCCGCAGCCGGTACCGTGAGGCGGTGCCGCCGGTTTCCTCCTCCTCCTCGCCTTCCGGATCCTCCTCCCATTCCTCCTCTTCCTCATCCTCTCCGTCGTAGATAGCGGGCGAGGTGACGGGGCCGGGGAGCGCGGATCCCGACGGACCCTGCATGGTGGCCCAATCCATCTTGGAAACCGCCCCCACGCTGGTGCCTGTGATCACCACGCAGCAATCCCCCGGTCTGGCAACGACGTTGTAGGCGATGTCGTTCTTCACACCCGGGCCGTTGTACCGGCCCACCCAGTCGCTGGTACCGGTCGCGGCATCGATCCGCAGGGTGACATAGTCCAGTTTCCGCCCCTTCCCCTGGTCGCTGCTTCCCGTAACGAAGAGCTTCCCCTCGGCGGCGCAGAAGGTGATCCCCCGGGCGATGTCCTTCTTCCTGATGCCGGAATCGTACCGGTTTTCCGAGGCCCACACGGCGGCCCCCGTCGCGGCGTTGTACTTCAGCGTCGCATAGTCCAGCCCCGCCGAATCGCTTGCTCCCGTGACATAGACGCTTCCGGCGCCGTCCAGGACGAGGTCATACGCGTAGTCCTTCTTCCCCTTCTTGTTGAACCGCGCCGGGGCGCCCCACAGGGGGGCTCCCGCCGGAGTGTACGCCAGGGTGGCATAGTCGAACTTCGTGTCTGCGGCCTCGCTGGCGCCGGTGACGTAGACGGTCCCCGCAGCGTCCGTCCCCACTGCAAATGCGTAGTCCTTCAGCAGGGCGAAATCATAGCGGTTCGTCCAGACCGGGACGCCCGCGAGAGCCGCATTGTACCGGACGATGACGTAATCCGCCTGGGTGTTTCCCCCGTTGCTTTCGCCTGCCACGGCAGGGAAGCCCGACGGATCCACGTCGATCGCGTACCCCTTGTCTATGGAGGAGCCCGGACCGTTGTAGGTCTGGACCCCGAGCTGGGCGCCCGTGGAGGCGTTGTAGGCAAGGGTGATGAGGTCGGGCCCCGAGAGCTGGCCGCCGTAGGTCTCGCCCGTCACATACACGATGGTCCCGCCGTCGTCCAGCGCGATGGCGTAGCCCGCGTCCCTTCCGGGATCTGCCGAAGTGTAGCGGGCCGACCAGAGGGAATCACCCGCCGCGCTGTACTTGACGGTGAGGATGTCCATCTTGGTGGATCCGCCGCGGCTCTCGCCCGTGACGTACACGTTCCCCAGGTCGTCCATGGTCAGGGCGTACGCTTTGTCGTCCTTGTTCGCCGCCCAGTTGTTGTAGCGCCTGGACCAGACCAGTCCGCCGGACCTGTTGTACCGCTCCGTCACGTAGTCGTACTTCGTGCCATAGACATTGCTGTATCCGCAGACGCAGACATCGCCCGTGTCCCCCACGGCCAGGTTCCTCGTCATGAACTTGGCGTCGGTGCGAATCTTGAAGCCCATCCCCTCCTTCTTCCCCTCCAGACGCCTCAACCACGGCGGGCAGTCATACCCCGCCGTGAAGCTGTTGCCGAAGTCTCTGGCCACCACCGTCTGACCCGCCAGGAGGTTGACGGCGTAGGTTCCCGGCGGGGGCGGAGCCGTCCGGGTCCAGCCGGCCTGAAGCACCTCGCTCACGGTGTAGGCGCCCGCAGGCAGGTTGTTGAAGCAGTAGCTTCCGCCCGCACCCGTGACGACGGATGTGTTCACGGGCCCTGCGAGGTTGATGGTCCAGCCCGCAAGACCCGGCTCCCCGATATCCCACTGCCCGTCACCGTCGGTGTCGTTGTACTTGCTCCCGCAGATGGAGCCCAACTGCGGACCCAGGAGGGTCTTCAGACTCGGCACCAGCAGGAACTGGCTGTGGAGCACCTCCACGGTCCGGCTGCCGAACTGATCCGTCACTCCCACCAGCAACTGCTGGGTCAGGTACCTCTTGGGGAACAACTCATACGCCACATAGTGTGTGACCGAGTCGAACAGCATCCCCTGCTCCATGTTCTTGAGGGCCGGGGTGAGGAAGAACACCGGCCGGATCGAGTCCACGGCCTCGGGACCGTACTGGACATCGAACTGATCCCGCAAGAGGAGCGGCACGGAGAGCGTGACGGGGTTCAGGATCGCGTACGCCTTGTAATGGTCCAGACTGTCCACCTGTCCGTGGCCTGCCTTCGTGGCGGGCACCAGCAGGAACTGCACCATGCCGATCTCAGCCCCCTCCGTGCCGAACTGGTTGGTGTACTCCAGATTGATGAGGGTGTCCCTCCCCGTGGCGTGGTACCAGGTGAGGTGATCATCGGGATCCACGATGCCCGAGGTGTCTCCCTGGTGGATCTTCATGACGGGGTTGGAGAGGAACTGGAGCGCCGAGAGGGCGAGGCTGTCCTGCATGAACTGATCCCTCACGTGCACCACCTTGTTGAACTGCTGCGGAGCCACCATCCACGTCTTGAAGTGGTTCAGGTGCGAATCCGGAGGAACCTGCACGAACTGGTTCCCGAAGTCGATGGAAGGCACCGCCTGACCCGGGAGGAGGTTGACGGCCCAGGTTCCCGGCGGGGGCGGAGCGGTCTGGGTCCAGCCCGCCTGGAGCACCTCGCTCACGGTGTAGGCGCCCGCGGGCAGGTTGTTGAAGCAGTAACCTCCGCCCGCACCCGTGAGGACCGATGTGTTCACGGGCCCTGCAAGGTTGATGGTCCAGCCCGCCAGACCCGGCTCCAGGGGATCCCACTGCCCGTCGCCGTCCTGATCGTCAAACTTGCTCCCGCAGATGGAGCCCAGTTGCGGACCCGGGAGGATCTTCAGACTCGGCACCAGGAGGAACGCGCTGCGTTCCACCGTCAGGGTGCGGCTCCCGAACTGATCCGTGGTCCCCACCTCCAGCGGCGGCATCAGGAACCTCTGGGGGTATATCAGATACGCCACGTAGTGCGTGACGGAGTCGAACAGCATCCCCTGCTCCATGTTCTTCAGGGCCGGGGTGAGGAAGTACACCGGCCGGATGGAGTCCACGGCCTCGAACCCATACTGGGTGTCGAACTGATCCCGCAGAAGGAGGGGAATCGGGAGCACCGCGGGGTTCTGGATCTCGTACGCCTTGTAGTGGTCCAGACTGTCCCACGGTCCGTGGCCCGCCTTCGTGGCGGGCACCAGCAGGAACCGCACCATGCCGATCTCGGCCGCCGCCGTGCCGAACTGGTTGGAGTACTCCAGACTGATGAGGGTGTCCCTCCCCATGGCGTGGTACCAGGTAAGGTGATCATCGGGATCCACGATGCCCGAGGTGTCCCCCTGGTGGATCTTCATGACGGGGTTGGAGAGGAACTCCAGGGACATCAGGTGGATACTGTCCTGCATGAACTGATCCCGCACGTGCACCATGCGGTCAATCCCCTGCGGCAGCACCTGCCAGGTCTTGAAGTGGTTCTTCCCCGTGTCGGGAGGCACCTGTACAAGCTGGTTGCCGAAGTCGATGGAAGGCACCGCCTGGCCCGGGAGGAGGTTGACGGCCCAGGTTCCCGGCGGGGGAGGCGCCGTCTGTGTCCATCCGGCCTGAAGCACCTCGCTCACGGTGTAGGCGCCCGCAGGCAGGTTGTTGAAGCTGTAGACTCCGCCCGCACCCGTCACAGCCACTCCGTTCACGGGTCCCGCAAGGTTGATGGTCCAACCCGCCAGACCCGGCTCCAGGGGATCCCACTGCCCGTCGCCGTCCTGATCGTCAAACTTGCTCCCCCCGATGGAGCCCAACTGTGGACCCGGGAGGGTCTTCAGACTCGGCACCAGCAGGAACTGGCTGTTCAGAACCTCCAATGTGCGGCTCCCGAACTGATCGGTGGCGCCCACCAGCAACTGCTGGGTCAGGTACCTCTTGGGGAATACCTCATAGGCCACGTAATGTGTGACGGAGTCGAAGAGGAAGGTCTGCTCCATGTTCTTCAGGGCCGGGGTGAGGAAGAACACCGGCCGGATGGAGTCCACGGCCTCGGGACCGTACTGGGTGTCGAACTGATCCCGCAAGAGGAGCGGCACGGAGAGCGTGACGGGGTTCAGGATCGTATAGGCCTTGTAGTGATCCAGACTGTCGGAGGGTCCGTGTCCGGCCTTCTGGGCGGGCACCAGCAGGAACTGCGCCATTCCGATCTCGGCCGCCGTCGTGCCGAACTGGTTGGTGTACTCCAGCGTGATGAGGGTGTCCCTCCCCATGGCGTGGTACCAGGTGAGGTGATCATCGGGATCCACGATGCCCGAGGTGTCTCCCTGATGGATCTTCATGACGGGGTTGGAGAGGAACTGAAGGGTTGTGAGGGCGAGACTGTCCTGCATGAACTGATCCCGCACGTGCACCACATTGTTGAACTGCTGCGGAGCCACCATCCAGGTCTTGAAGTGGTTCTTCCCGGTATCCAGGGGCGCCGGCGCGGGGAGGATCTTCTCGCTGGGGACCAGGAGATACTGGCTTTCCTGGACCATAACGGAATGAGTCCCGAACTGGTCCTGCACACCCCTGGACGTGGAGAAGAACCGCTTGGGCATGATCTCATAGGCCACATAGTGGGTGACGCTGTCGAACATCCGCGAGGCCTCCATGTTCTTTATCGCCGGAGTGAGGAAGTACACCGCCCTGAGTGAGTCTATGTATTCGGGCATGCCGTACTGGGTATCGAACTGATCCCGGAGGATGATGAACGGCCGGAAGCCCGAGGGATCCAGGATCCGGTATGCCTTGTAATGGTCCAGACTCTCCGGCTCGAAGTGGGGCATCTTCCGGGCGGGGAGAAGCAGGTACTCCGCCGGGCCGATGGAGACATCCCTGGACTCGAACTGGTTCACGTAGGTCAGAGACAACATGGTGTCCCTGCCCATGGCACGGTACCATGTGAAATGATGATCGGGTTCCGTGATGTTGAACGTGTCGGGCTCATGAATCTTCTGGACGGGGTTGGAGAGGAGCTCCAGCATGGTGAGCCGGAGACTGTCGGTCATGAACTGGTCCTCCACGACGACCATCTGATTCAGCATCGTAGGCATCAGGCGCCATGTCTTGTAGTGGTTCATGCCGATGTTGATGCCCGACTTGCACCTGCCCAGGGAATCCGCCAGATAAACGTTCAGCACCTCCGAGGGGCTGAGCGCACGGTTATAGAGAGCGGCTTCGTCCAGATAACCGTTCAGCGGGCCCCCGGCGTCCGCACCGATTCCCATCTTCAGGGAGTTGGTGTTGTTCAGGGACCCCGGGTGGGCTGTGGGGTTGGCCGGTGTGGCAAGCTGCTGGCCGTCAATGTAGAAGAGGATGCCGGTGGGGCTGGACCGCGTGACCGTCACGGCCACATGGTGCCAGGTGTTGTCGTCGATGGCCGCGTGGTCGGCAGGGTTTGCGTTGTAGTTCGTGGAAGTCCCGTCTCCGATCTGAACCCCGGGTCGTCCCTGGTAGATGTAGAACTCATATCCCCATGTGCCGCCGGTGATGCCTCTCTTGTCGAGCATCACGCGCGTCAAGGGTGACGTGGAGAGATGCACCCACGCCTCGAATGAGAAATCCCCCGTCCCCACATTCAGCGTGCTGTTGTGGGGGACGAGAACGAATCCTCCGCCAAAGAGGCTGAACGCCTGCAGGACTTTTCCCGCGGCGTATCCCGCGCCGTTCACCGGCGTTCCGTTGTTCCCGTTGATGATATCCTGGGCGTGGTTGTCCGCCGGCCACCAGGCAATCATGCCGGGGGGGGGCGGAACGCACTGGGCATGCAGGGAGGGGGGTACGGCGAGGATCGCCGCCGCCAAGACAAACCCCAGAATGGCTGCGGAGCTTCTCCAAAGCAGTCGGGAACGGTTCATAACAGCCTCCGATGGATGGATTGGACGTGCACTCAAGAACTTACTGTCATTTGCGGGCGGCCGTGCTCCGGCGCAGGGCCCTCGGGGGACGGGTTCTCTGACCCGTCCCCGTCATGTCACATGCTGAGTCAAGGCGTTTGCCCCGAAGGGGCGAGGAAGCGCTCTGCGGACAGTCATTCCCCGTGCCAGAGGCGGGGTGGGTGTGGAATCGGCGAGAATGGAGAGGGAAGAGGGTATCCCAGGGAGTGCGGGACAACCGGGGGAAACAACCGTTACCAAGGGGAACCATTTGTTTCCCCCCGAGGGGCGGCGGGGCAGGGAGACCCCCCGACCCCCCGAAAATGGAGGGCCCAGGGGGATCTCAGACGGGCAAATCCGGTGCGGTTCTCCGCTACTGCCTCCTGAGAAAGAGCAGAACCGTCACCCCCTGGCGATGCGTGTCTGTGAGGGTCAACCGGCTCCCCGCGCCCCCCTCTTCCCCGGTGGGAGAGATCAGGTCATTTCAGCACCACGAGTCTCTGCATGGCCGCAAACTCTCCGGCGGTGAGCCGGTAGAAATAGATTCCGCTGGCAAGCGCCTCCGCGTCGAACTCCACCATGATCCGTCCGGCGGGCTGCACCTCATCCACCACCACGGCCACCTCCCGCCCCAACAGATCGTACACACGCAGCGACACATGCACCGTTGCGGGAAGATCGTAGGCGATGGTGGTGAGGGGGTTGAAGGGATTCGGGTAGTTCTGCAGAAGGCGGAATGCCGAGGGCACGGGATCCTGCCCCCCGTCGGGCCTTGCCAGAGTCACCTCGCAGAGCTCCACCGCGTCCAGGCGGTACACGTCCCCCGCCGCGTCATAGGCCTGGAGGACGAAGCGAATCCGGCCGTCTCCCACGCTTCCCGCAAAGCCCGATGCCGTGAACTGGGTCTGGAACACCTGCCATGCGTCCGTCAGGTTGAACACCACATTGTTCAACCCGTAGTTCGTGTAGGGGGAGACGTGCTTCTGGAGCGAGACGGCCAGGTCATGCCCCGTGTTGCAGGTGCCGGCGAAGCGGAGCCGGTATGTCCGCCCTGCGGTGAGGGGGATGTTGTACTGATAGAGCTGGACATTGGTCCCGGGGGCCGAGATGCCGACGCGGCCCGCCTGCGATCCCTCATAACCGGGCCCTGCGGAGGTGAACGCCGCGGTTCCGTTCGTGTAGAAGCTCCAGTCCGTGGTGCCCGACTCGAATCCCGGGTTCCGCATGCGGTTCTCGCAGGAAGGAGGCGTCGCTATGCCGAGGTGTGCGGGGTTCGAGAAGGCGCTTCCGCATACATTCCTCACCCTGCAGCGGTAGAAGCCCGTGTCGGCGGGGGACACGGACTGGATGGCGCAGGTGGCCGTCACGGCTCCCGGGATGGAGTCCGCACCCAGGTACCACTGGTGGGAAAGGGGCGGGGTGCCCGCGGATGCCACCGTGAAGGAGGCGGGTTGCCCCGCCTGCACCGTCTG
>JBAVEL010000028.1:0-5246 GCA_049587715.1 Bacteroidota bacterium | reverse complement strand
GCATGGAGTCTTCGTCCAGGTACTCCCGCTTCACGTAGTCGATGATGAGCTTCTTGATTTCTTCGGACATGGGTGCTCCCGTCTGTTGTGATGATGATAAAATCAGTCGTTTTCCAGCGTGGACGTGTCCCCGATCTCCTCCCCCCACTCCTTGGCCCTGAGCAGGCGCCGCATGATCTTGCCGCTCCGGGTTTTGGGGAGGGACTCCACAAACTCTATCTCCTGGGGCATGGCCAGGGGGGAGAGCTTCTTCCGTATGAAGTTCATAATGCTGAGCTCCAGATCGTCGTCCCTCTGGAACCCCGGTTTCAGGGCTACGAAGGCCTTCACCACCTCCATGTTGATGGGATCGGGCTTCCCCACTGCCGCCGACTCGGCCACCGCCGGGTGCTCCAGCAATGCCGACTCGATCTCGAACGGGCCCACCAGATGCCCCGCCGTGTTGATCACATCGTCATCCCGACCCACAAACCAGAAGTACCCGTCTCCGTCCGTGCTCGCCCTGTCGCCGCAGATATACCAGCCGTTCTTGAACTTCCCCTGGTAGGTGGCGGGGTTGTTCCAGTACTGCCGCATCATGGAGGGCCAGCCGGGCTTCAGGCCTATGAGCCCCACCGAGCCCGCCTTCGTGATGGGCTCGAATGTCTTGGGGTGAAGCACCGCCGCCGTCATCCCCGGGAAGGGCTTTCCCATGGAACCCGGCTTGATCTTCATCCCCGGGTAGTTGGATATCACAATCGCCCCCGTCTCCGTCTGCCAGTAGGAGTCCAGGAACGGCCTCCCGAATGCCTTCTCGGACCATATCACCGCCTCGGCATTCAGCGGCTCCCCCACGCTGGCAAGGTGCCTGAGGGAGCTCAGGTCGGCCGCCCGCACCTTCTCCATCCCCTCCTTCATGAGGAGCCGGATGGCCGTGGGGGCGGAGTACCAGACCGTCACCTTGTGCCGGGCGATGAAGGCATACCACTTCTCGGTGCCGAAGCCCGCATCCAGAACCGCCTGCGTCACCCCGCTCGCCCAGGGACCGATGATGCCGTAGGAGGTCCCCGTCACCCATCCCGGATCGGCCGTGCACCAGTAGATGTCATCGGGCCCCACATCCAGCACCCAGCGGGTGGTGATGTACTGGGCAATCAGCGAGGAATGCACATGGAGTGCGCCCTTGGGCTTTCCCGTGGTGCCCGATGTGTAGTGAAGCACCGAGGGCATCTCGGGGTCCGCGCTCACAATGGGGAACTTCTCCACACGGGGGGCCGCATCCATGGAGAAGGCGCTCTCACCCGCATGCAGCTCCCCGTCTCCCGCATCCACCACAATCACGTGTTTCAGGGCGGGGAGACTCTGCCTGATGCGGCGCACCTTCCCTGCGTGCTTCCGTGTGGTGAGTATGGCAGCGGTTCCCGCATCCTCAAGCCGCGTGATGAGCGCCTCCTCCCCGAATGCCGAGAAGAGCGGCTGCGCAATCGCCCCCATCTTCAGGATCCCTATGAACGAAATGTACAGCTCGGGTATCCTGTCCATGAATATGCACACCCGGTCTCCCTTCCCGAGGCCCAGAGCACTCAGGTGCGCGGCAAACGTGTTGCTCAGCACCCTCAGGTCGTTGAACGTGAAGCTCCTCTGCTCCCCCGTGAACCCCTCCCAGTCGAGGGCCGTCTTTTCTCCCAGGCCCTTCTCGCAGATGCGGTCGGAGCAGTAGTACCCTATGTTGTACATCCCCTTCTCCCCGAAGCCCAGCTCCCGGGCCGCCTGGTCCCAGGCGAACGTGTTGCGCCGGTCGTCGTAGGAACCGATGTTGCTCATTGCAGTCTTCCTCCGTTGGTCGTACTGACGGCTCCCTCGCCGCAGGGCCACCCATCGGGGCCGCGCCCCCTTGGGGTCTCAGGGCGTGCCTGATGCGTCTCCTGGGCCCGCGGGCCCCGGAGCGCCGGGAAAACAAGTGGAAAAGCCCGGGAAGAACGGCGTGTCAAGAAGAGACGGGAGCAGGAACGGCTTCAATATACGATTTCTGCAGAAAGGCACAAATCGGGCCGTGGAGGGCTATTTCGCGGGGGCTTCCTTCCGGATGAGCCGCACAGCAAATGTCCCGTCCATGAAGTGGCGGTGGGGAAATGTCTCCACACACCCGTCGGGGGACACGAGATCCGGATGCACGAACCTCGAGGCATTCTCCTGCTCGAACTCGGGGTGCGTATCCAGAAAATGCTTCACCACATCCCGGTTCTCCTCGGGTTCCGTGGTGCATGTGCTGTACACGAGCACCCCTCCCGGCTTCACCACCCCCGCGGCGCGGTCCAGCAGATCCGCCTGAATCTTCGCCAGCTTCAGGATGTCCCCGTAGTCCCGCTTCCACTTCATGTCGGGCTTCTTCCCCAGCACCCCCAGCCCCGAGCAGGGGGCATCCAAGAGCACACGCTCGGCCCCCTCGTCTTCCACCACCAGTGCATCCCCCACCCGGAATGTCACGTTCTTGAGTCCCAGGCGCTCGCAGGATGCCCGTATCAGGTTCAACTTGGCCTCGTAGCGGTCCAGCGCCACCACCTCCCCTTTTCCATCCAGCAGCTCGGCAAGGTGCGTGGTCTTCCCTCCCGGGGCCGCGCAGAGATCCAGCACCCTCTCACCCGGACGCGGGCTCAGGAGCATGGAAGGAAGCGCCGCGCTCTCATCCTGTATGGTGAACATGCCGCTCCGGAAGAGCTCCATCTGGCCTATCCGGGCGAGTCCCTTCACCCGCAGGTAGCTATCCAGCACACGGGAGGGGGTGGGAGTGATGCCCTGCTCTTCCAGCATCCGGATGAACCCCGCGGTATCCGTCTTCAGCCGGTTCACACGAAGGGAGAGCTCGGGCCTCTTGTTGTTGGCATTCAGAAGGGCTTCGGTCTCCTTCAGACCGAACCTCCGCGCCCACCTCTTCACAAGCCAGTGGGGGTGGGAGAGGAATACGGCAAGGTACTGCACCTCGTCTTCCGCCCTGTCGGGGTAGCGTATCCCCTCCAGGTTCCGGATGATGTTCCTCAGCACCGCGTTCACGAGTCCCGCGGGCTTCTCCCCCCGCACCCGCTTGATGAACTCCACCGCCTCGTTCACCGCCGCCGCATGGGGCACGCGGTCCAGGAACATCACCTGGTAGAGGGCCACCCGAAGTGCGTTCTTGACGTTGGTCTCGGACTTGGAGAAGTTCCCGTGGGAGAAGCCGTTCAGCACCCAGTCCAGGCGGTTCTGCCAGCGGAGCACGCCGTGGACGAGTTCGCTGAGGAGTCCCTTGTCCACATCGCTCATGTCTGGGGAGCGGAGCTCGATATCCAGGAGCTTATCCAGGTAGGAATCCGTCCGCTCCACGCGGTTGAGGAGTTTCACCGCGGTGCCGCGCACCCCGTAGAAGAGCGGGGCGGGAACCACCCCCTGTCCGCTTTTATCGGGAAGAGGGGGAACGGTCATGGGAAGTCTGAATGAACACCCTGCGGAAGAGAGCTTCGTAGGCGGGGCTTACCTTCACACCCCTCCGGGACATGGCCCGGGATGCCACAAGGAGCGCCTTTTCCGGATCATATTCACCGATACTGGCCGGCTCCCCCCATGAAAATGCGGGCACCTCCTTGGGCGGAAGCCCCGGGCCGTAGAGATTGGCCACAGGCCCCATGATGGTGCCCGTATCTAAGGACATGTTGATGCCCGTTTTCACGTGGTCCCCCGTGAAGAGCCCCGCGAACATCACACCCGTATCCACCTGCTCCCCGCCCCGCCGCACCCGTATGGACCCGTATGTGTTCTTGAGGTTGCTCGTGGTTGTGCCAGCCCCAAGGTTCACCCAGGGGGAGAGGTATGAGTGCCCCACGAATCCGTCATGCTGCTTGTTCACGTAGGAGTGGAATATGCTGTGCCCCACCTCCCCTCCCACCCGGCACGAGGGACCTATGGTGGATCCTCCGACTATGCGTGCCCCTGACTTGATGACGGAGTTCTCCCCGATGACGCAGGGTCCCTCGACGTACACATGGGGTTGTATCCGGGCGCCTTCTCCCACAAGGATGGGCCCGCCCCGGGCATCCAGAACTGCGAATGGGTCAATCACAGCCCCCTTCCCGATACGCACCCCCCGCCTGCCGAGAATCACGGCCTTGGGGTGCACCGCCCCGCGGGGGACTTTTCCCTTCCCCATGATGGCCATATCCGATTCGATGCATGCGGGGTTTGCATGCACAAGCTCCCAGGGATGGCGCATCACACGCAGGTCCGCCTTCTTCACCGGGACACCCCGGATGAGCTCATCATCCAGGGGGAATGCGGAACCACGTCCCTTGAGGCGCCCGCCGCTCAGCCGCGCCGCCACGATCTCGCCCCCCCGGGTGATCACAAACTCGCCTCTTCCTTCACGGAGTGTCTTTGCCAAGGCGGGAGTCAGCAGGAGAGAGCCCCGGAGGACCACACACAGGCCGTCAGGAATGGCCGCCGATGTGCTTCGGGGGAGTTCTTCTTCCAGGAGGGGTACCATCTCAGCCCGCACGCGGACTGAAACCCCCGAGGGCTTGAGCAGCCGGACCGCCCGTTCCCTGAACGTGAACGCCCCGAGGCGGAGGTCGAACGTGGGACGGAAATACGTCAGAGGAAGAAGGTCTGAAGCTCTGGCGTCTTCAAAGAGGAGCAGGTGCATGAGGTGCTCGATCTGTGACCCGGGAAAAAACATCCCGCCTGCCCCTCAGGGGACAGGCGGGTTACAGAGTGCCGGGAGCGACTGCCTCCCCGGACATGCCGTCAGGAGGCGGGTTCCGCCGCCTGCTTCTTGGCGTACTTCCGGTTGTAGCGCTCCACCCGCCCCGCGGAGTCCACCAGCTTCTGGCGGCCCGTGAAGAAGGGGTGGCAGTTCGAGCAGATTTCAAGCTTGAGGTCGCCCGCCGTGGACCGCGTGATGAACGTGTTGCCGCACACGCAGGTGACCGTTGCCTTCTTGTACTCGGGATGAATGCCGGGTTTCATGTCCTAATTCCCTTATCTGATACACCGCTCGAGGGGAATAGCCCGCTGGGGGGCTTTTCCCGTCACTAAATGTACCACAATCCGGAGAAAGAGGCAACTGCGGGGCGCCTGCCCTACGCCAGCCGGCAAAGGGAATGGGGGATGGCGGGGCCACTTGGGGTGTTGGGAGTCGCTCCCCATACCTTGTTGGTCGTCCCGCGAGCACTTGCCCGGGGATCCCGTGCTGGCCCCTTATCCAGAGCCCACGAGACGTACCATCGGGCTCTCACGGG
>JBAVEL010000027.1:0-29423 GCA_049587715.1 Bacteroidota bacterium | reverse complement strand
ATCGAGACCATTGTCTCAGGGAGCGGGACGATCGCGCCTCCCGGGCCTGTAAGCGTTCCGCACGGCGGGAGCCAGGGGTTCACCATCACGGCCGACCCGGGGAACCACATAGACAGCGTGGTGGCGGGCGGCGTGAACCAGGGCTCGGTGGGGACATACACGTTCACGAACGTGACGGCGAATGACACGATACGGGCGTACTTCTCACCGAATGTCTATACAATCCAGACGATTGTCTCAGGGAGCGGGACGATAGCGCCTCCCGGGCCTGTGAGCGTGACACACGGCGGGAGCCAGGGGTTCACGATCACGGCTGACCTGGGGAACCACATAGACAGCGTGGTGGCGGGCGGCGTGAACCAGGGGGCGGTGGGGACATACACGTTCACGAACGTGACGGCGAATGACACGATCCGGGCGTACTTCTCACCCAATGTCTATACAATCCAGACGATCGTCTCTGGAAGCGGGACGATTGCGCCTCCCGGCCCTGTGAGCGTGACACACGGCGGGAGCCAGGGGTTCACCATCACGGCGGACCCCTTGCATCACATAGACAGCGTGGTGGCGGGCGGCGTGAACCAGGGCCCTGTGGGGACATACACGTTCACGAACGTGACGGCGAATGACACGATCCGGGCGTACTTTTCCATTGACACGCACATCATTACGGCCACGGCAGCGGGAGGGGGCACCATCACCCCTTCAGGGGCCGTGGCGGTTCCGCACGGCTCCGACCAGACGTTCACGGTGGCGGCCGATCCCGGGTACCACATTGACAGCGTGGTGGCGGACGGGGCGAACCTGGGTGCCGTGGCGGGACATACCTTCACGAGCGTGACGGGCCCTCACACGATTGCGGCATACTTCTCCATCAATATCTACACCATCACGGCGGGGGTTTCGGGGAGCGGATCCATCAGCCCGTCGGGGGCGGTGTCCGTGCCCCACGGGTCGGACCAGTCCTTCTCGATCAGCCCCGACGCAGGGCATCACATTGACAGCGTGGTGGTGGACGGGGTGAATGCGGGCCCCTCGGCGGCCTGGACCTTCCCGGCCGTGAGCGCGAATCATTCCATCACGGCCTATTTCTCGGTCAATATCTACACCATCACGGCCACGGCGGACCCGGGAGGCATCATCACGCCCTCGGGAACCGTGTATGTGTCGCACGGAGGAAGCCGCACGTTCATCATCACCCCGGACCCGGGGTATGAGATCGTCGAGGTGATCGTGGACGGGCTGCTGCAGGGGGACCCGGAGATGTACTCATTCACGGGTGTGACCTCCAACCACACGATCCACGCCGACTTCGATGAGATCGGCACCTTCATTACGCTCCCGCCCGAGACGCTCGTGGCGAAGAACGGGCTGACGGGGAAGATCCAGAGACCGGTGCGGCGGGGGAGGGGTCTCCACCCCAACTGGGCGAACCTGATTTCCGAGACCGTGGTGCAGGGAGGGTTCCAGCCGGGGGCAACCGAGAGCGACACCGCGGGAGGGATGCGCGTGGGCAGGTCGTTCCTGGCGCGGGCGTCGAACGGAAGGTGGAGGCCGGACCCCCACTACGACGGTTTCGCATGGGTGCGGCTTTCCACCTGGGACCACCGCCGGAGCGTGGGGAAGGGCTACATCTCCATCCAGAAGACCCTGGAGGACCGGTACGGGATGCATGAAGAGGATCCGCGGGGACTGGATTCCAGCAACAGTCCCGTGATCCTCCAGAAGAAGCCGCTCCACGGGGAGTACAAGCTTCTCCCGCCCCGGAAGCACAACAACGTCCTGTTCGCGGAGCTGGTGGCCCTCAAGTTCAATATCGCGGCCAGCCAGCTCGGCAAGACCCCGTACGGGTTCGGGGAGCTGGTCTATGAAAACGACGGGCACATGTGCGACGAGCTCTCCCTTGTGGAGATCTCCGCCCGGGCGGACTCCATGATGACCTTCTACCACGCGCGGGATGAGGCCGAGTTTTCCAACCTGTACGACGCCCTCTACGACATCAACCGGGCCTTCGAGGGTCCGCTGGACACGGTGCGGTTCGAGGAGGGAGGTCAGCTCGTTGTGGAGGGGGCCGTGGAGCTGGATGACGTGCCCTTCCTGAAGAAGGTGACATCGGAGTACCGCCGGCTCGTTCCCACCACCGACCTGACCGAGACGGGGGAAGACCTGGAGGAATGGGAGTTCGAGGAGGGTTCTCCCGCCGCCACGCGGCTGTATCAGAACTATCCCAATCCGTTCAACCCGTCCACCACGATCGCCTTCCGGCTGCGGGAGCCGTCGCTGGTGACCATCAGGATCTACGACCTGATGGGAAGGGAGGCGGCCGTTCTGCTGGCCGGGGAGGAGATGGAGGAGGGGCTCAACACGGTGGAGTTCCTGGCGGAGGGCCTGGCCTCGGGCGTGTACTTCTACAGGGTGGAAGCGGCGGGTCTGGAGGAGGGACGGCGCGGGGTGGAGACGGGGAAGATGATGCTCCTGAGGTGAGCGGAAGGAGGCGGCGTCCGCGAAGGGATGGATGGGAGAGTATCGCGCCCGCGGGTGGACGGGAAGGCCGGGCACGGACACCAGGCGCGCTCCGGGGGATCCGGAGCGGTGAGTGCCGGGGGGAATCCGGATGCCGGTCCCCGGCGGTGAGGGAGACGCAAAGCCCGCACGGACGGGTCCGGGAAGGCGCGGCGGGGTGGAGGGGCCCCCGGGCCCGCGGCTCCTGAGTGAGGAATGCACCGTGCAGGGTGAGGGAGACGGGGACCCTGCCTGAGGGACCGCGGGCGGGGAGAAGCGGGCGGAGAGACGCCGGGGGCGGGGCCCGGCAGAAATGAAACGCCACAGGCCGCACGCCGGGCGGCACAGTCCATTGACATGATGCACATTCTACGGAGAAGGAGGGCATGAGATTCGGGCATCTGGTTGCGGCACTGAGTGCGGCATGCGTTTCGGCGGGCGCGGCGGCGGGGGGACCAAGTCCCGAGAACACCCCCAAATCCGACGTCTTCATGCAGGGCTTCTTCTGGAACTCCACCCCCGGGGGCATCTGGTGGGATTCCCTGAAGGCCCTGGCCCCGCGGATCGGATCGGCGGGGTTCGGTGGGATCTGGTTCCCCTCCCCCGTGAAGGGGCAGGGGGGCGGGTTCTCCATGGGGTACGACCCGTACGATCACTACGATTTCGGGGAGTACAACCAGAAGGGGACCGTGGAGACCAGGTTCGGGAGCCGGCAGGAGCTCCTGGACGCCATCGGGGCCTTCCACACGGTGGGGGTGCAGGTGTTCGCCGACGCCGTGATGGGACACATGAACGGGGGGGAGCAGCTCATCCCGTTCGACTGCGAGCCCTATCCGTCGTATCCCGATTCGGGATACCTGCTCTTCCAGTACCCCTCGGGCTCGGGCCGCTTCCCCAAGAACGCCACGCACTTCTATCCCAACCAGATCACCTGCGACGTCAATCCCCCCTATCACGGACCCTCGGACCCCGCCTTCAAGTTCGGGGAGGTGCCGGCGCACGCCCAGGCCCACGTGAAGGACAGTCTCATCGTGTGGGGACAGTACCTCCGGAACGTGATGGCTTTCGACGGGTTCCGCATCGACGCCGTGAAGCACATCGACCCCATCTTCGTGGGGCCCTGGGTGGCGGCCTCGGGGGGATATGCCGTGTGCGAATACTACGGCTCCACGTCCGAGATCAGCAACTGGCTCCACTGGGCCCAGACCGTCTTCGGGGGGGATGTGTCCATGTTCGACTTTCCCCTGCGGTTCACCCTCCAGGACATGTGCAACAACACCTCGGGCACGTTCGACATGAACAACCTGGACGGGGCGGGTCTTGTGAACGCGGGGGTCTCGGGCTACGACGTGGCCACCTTCGTGGAGAACCACGACCTGGACCGCACCGGGTGGGACGGCTCCACGGACGTCGGGCACAACCCGATCCTCACGGACAAGGACATGGCCTACGGCTATGTTCTGTTCCACGAGGGAAGGCCCTGTGTCTTCTTCCGGGACTATTTCACGTACGGTCTGGACGGGGTGATCGACCGGATGATATGGATTAGGGAGAAGTTCCTCTGGGGGTCCACCACCAAGCGGGACGGGCTGGCCCCCTGGTATGTGGGGGGAAGCGGCTCGCAGCTTGACCAGTCGCGGGACCTGTATGTGGCCCGCCGCAACGGAGGGAGCGGCCGCCCCCAGGCATTCCTGGTGCTGAACGACCACCCCACCCAGTGGCGGGGGGTGTGGGTGAACTCCTCGCATCCCAACCAGGTGTTCCGGGACTACACGGGCGCGGCCATCGACAAACAGGCGGCGGGGGACGGCCGCGTGGAGCTGTGGGCGCCCCCGCGCGGGATCGCCGTGTATGTGCCCGACACCACCCAGAGGGTGAACCGGCATCCCTACATCAGCTTCGTGCAGGATCTGACCGCATTCGGCAACACCCCCTTCCAGTTCCAGGTCCGGGCGGGGGACCTGGACGGGGATTCCCTTTCCTGGGGGATGAGCGGCCACCCTGCGTGGCTCTCCATGGACAGCACGGGGCTTCTGGGGGGCACCCCCCTTCCGTCCGACACGGGCTCGTCCCAGGTGGTGGTGACCGTGAGCGATCCCTACGGCGGGAGCACCTCCGACACTTTCGGTGTGAGCGTGCGGAACCGACCCCTCATGGACGGGGTGTTCGAGGGGGCGGGTATCTGGGGAAGTCCCCTGTGCACGGCCGATACGTCCGCCGGCTGGGACGGGGCCCGCGCCCGCGCGCTGTATGTGACCCAGGATGACGACTACTGGTACTTCGGGGCCGACGTGCGCTCCCGGCAGGCCTGGAACTGGGCGTTTCTCATCAACAGCCGCTCGGGAGGGGGATCGAACGAGAGCTGGTCCCGGTCCATCGTGTATGCCCACACGAGCAAGCCCGACGTGATTCTGAGGGGGCATTTCGGGAGCTACGGCGAGATGCACTCCTGGAACGGGTCCTGGTGGAGCGGCGTGGGGACCCCCCTGGGGGCGGGGGAGTTCGGGGAGAGCATCAGTCTGGATTCCCTCGAGGACGGATGGGTGGAGGGGCGCATCTCCAAAGCGGCCCTCGGCAATGTGCCCGGTCTTGCGGTGCAGTTCTACCTGACGGGGAACCTGAACGCCCACGCCACATTCGATGCCTGTCCCGATGACGAGAACACGAGTGCCTGGAGCGGGGTGACCACGAGTCTCCACTATTATGCCCGCACGGGCGGCACGGCCCTCACGGAGGTGAACCTGCAGTTTCCCCCTTCGGCCGTGATCGCGGGGGGCGGGTCGGCCACCATCTATGCCCGGGCATTCGGACTCGGCATCACGGACTCTGCGGGGCAGGGAGCGGGAGTGACCGCCTGGATCGGATGGAACGACGGGGATACGGATCCGGCGACCTGGACGGAGTGGACGCCCGCCGCCTACAATGTGGATGCCGCGGGGATGGATGAGTACCAGGCGGACATCGGGTCCACCCTCTCAGGGGGGACATACCGCTACGCGAGCCGCTTCCAGCACACGGGAGGTCCGTATCTCTACGGCGGGTACAGCACCAGCGGAGGCGGGTTCTGGAACGGGACCGCGAACACATCGGGGCTTCTGACCGTGGAGGCGGTTCCGGCGGCGCCCGAGCTGAGCTCCCCCCCCGACGGGGCGGCGGACCTGATGCCCTCACTGACCCTCGTCTGGGAACCGGTGGGGGGTGCCGCGCGCTACCGGGTGGTTCTCGCCGCCGACAGCATGTTCGCCTCGCCTGTGCTGGATGATTCCTCCCTTACGGGAACTTCGCGGGCGGTTGCGGGGCTCTCCTGGGGCGCCACCCACTACTGGAGGGTCCGTGCCCGGAATGCCTACGGCTGGGGCCCCTGGTCCGCGCGTTGGGATTTCGGCGTGGTCGGAGAGCAGACGGCGGGCCTGTTTGTGCGGCCCGGCTGGAACGCCCTGGCCCTTCCCCTTGCGGTGCCCGACGGGAGGCGGACGGTTGTGTTTCCCTCCTCGGTGAGCTCGGGGTTCGCCTTCCACCCGGCAGGGGGCTATGTCCTGAGGGATACCCTGTGGCCGGGGACCGGCTACTGGCTCAAGTTCGCAGCCGAGGATACCGTCCACATCGGGGGCGCGGGGCGTGAACTGGACACCCTGGAGGTGCAATCGGGGTGGAACCTGATCGGAGGGCTCTCCCTGGCCGTGCCCGCATCGGCCGTCGTGCAGATTCCCGACAGCATCGTGCGGTCTGCATATTTCTCGTATGACGGGAGCTATGACGCGAGCGATACCCTTCTGCCGGGTTCCGCCTACTGGGTGAAAGTGGCGGGGGGAGGGAAGCTTGTAATGACGGGGGGGAGCCCGGCTCCGGCGGAGCGCCCTGCGGTGCCCCGGGGAGCGGGAAGGGAGGCCATAAGGCAAGAGCCGCGGGGGACTTCCCGGTAGGCCCCCGAGCTTGGGACCCCGCGGGGGGCTTCCGGCCTGCGGGATGGAGGGGGAGTGTGATACAGGGCACAGGAATGGGTTTTTCCGCCGCGCGACCCGCGGCGCCACTTGAAGGTAACGGGGAATAGTGCTTTATTGGCGCAAAGATCCCCCGCGGATACCCCACACCAAACACTGCCGAGGTGTTCCTTTGAAGACCTCATCGCTTCTCCTTGCCCTTCTGCTTGCGGCAGCCCCCCTGGCCGCGCAGATAGCCCCCGTTGCCGAGCCCGGCTGGTACTGGCAGAATCCCCTCCCCCAGGGGAACACCCTGAACGGGATAGACTTCGGGGACTCCCAGACGGGATACGCCGCGGGGAACGCGGGCACCGTGCTTCGCACCACGGACGCGGGATACACGTGGCAGCGGCTCCGGGTTCCCACCGATGAGGACCTGTGGAGCGTCTCGTTCCAGGATCCCATGACGGGGACCGTGGTGGGCTCGGGAGGCACCATCCTCCGGACCGTGGACGGGGGACTGAGCTGGACGGAACAGGCCAGCAACACATCCAACGCCCTGAGGTCCGTGCGCTTCACCGACTATGATCACGGGGTGGCGGTGGAGGATGTGGGCCGCGTGCTCAGGACGGCCGACGGAGGCCAGACCTGGAACCTCATCAGCATTCCCGGCTCCACGGGGCTCTTCGCCGTCTCCTTCCCCGTTCCCGGACGGGGCACCGCGGTGGGGGCCTTCGGCAGGATCGTGCGCACCACCGACGGGGGAACGACGTGGGAGGCGCAGGCAAGCGGCACGAGCCAGCACCTGTTCGGCGTCCACTTCTTCGATGTGCAGAGGGGTCTGGCGGTGGGGACGGGGGGCGTCATCCTCCGCACCACGAACGGCGGGGCGAACTGGACCGACCTGGCCACGGGAACATTCCAGCCCCTCTACGGCGTGTGCTTCATGGATTCCCTGCGGGGGATGGCGGTGGGTCTGCCGGGGACGAACTACCTGACCACCGACGGAGGAGAGAACTGGGATGCGCTGCCGAGCGGCACCACGAGCTATCTCCGGCAGGTGATATTCACGACCCCGCTCCACGGCGTGGCCGTGGGACAGGGGGGCGACATTCTGGTCTCGGAGGACGGCGGAACCAACTGGACGGAGCAGACAAGCGGCATCACCGTCTCCCTGATGGGAGTCTCGTTTGCGGACATCAACACGGGCATGGCCGTGGGGGATATGGGCACCATCCTCCGCACCACGAACGGCGGTTTTTCCTGGTGGCCCCAGAACAGCGGCACGGACCGGACCCTCTGGGGGGTATCCTGTGCCGAACCTGGGGCGGCGACGGCGGTGGGGAACAACGGCATGATTCTGACGACCACGGATGCGGGGGCCCACTGGACGCAGCGGACGAGCGGTACGGGGGCCCAGTTGCTGGGTGTTTCCCACGCCACGGTGAGCACCGCTCTGGCGGTGGGAAGCGGAGGCACCGTGCTCCGCACCGAGGACGGGGGCTTGAACTGGGCGCCCCTCCCCCCGGGAACCACGGCCGCGCTGAACGGCGTGCACATGATGGATGAGTGGAATGCCCTGGCGGTGGGGGCGGGGGGCGCCATCCTGAAGACCACCGACGGGGGGGCGAGCTGGAGTTCCAGGCCCGGCGGAACCGCGGAGAACCTCTACGGAGTCTCTTTCCAGGGCCCGCTGGCGGGTCTGGCGGTGGGCGGGGCGGGCACCATCCTCCGCACCACAGACGGGGGACTCACCTGGTCTTCCCAGACGAGCGGGGTGGTTGTGCCCGTCAACGGGGTGGCCATGTCATCCGAGCTGGTGGCGAATGCCGTGGGATTCGGAGGGCTTATCCTCCGGACCTCCAACGGGGGCATCATCTGGACCCCCCAGTCGAGCGGGACCAACAGCCACCTTGCCGGCGTGGACCTTCCCGACGTGTACCACGGCACCATCGTGGGCTCGGGGGGGACCATCCTGCACACCACCACGGGAGGAGATCCGGCCCTGGCGGTCTTCGGGGTTTCCACAATGTGGGTGGACTTCGGGGATGTGACGGTGGGGCACCCGGCGGCGTCAACGGTGACGGTTGCCAACTCGGGGAACGCCACCTTGATGGTGCAGGAGGCATTCTCCACCAACAGCCGCTTCACCGTGGATCCTGCGGGCGGGGCGGTTCCCCCGGGTTCCTCCCGGGACTTCTCCGTGACCTTCAATCCTTCCAGCACGGGCCTGAAGGAAGGTTTCATCGTGTTCCGCACCAACGACCCGGGCTCTCCCGACAGCGTGGCGGTGCGGGGGATGGGGGTGCCCGAGGGGGCGGGGATGTTCCTGAGCATTTCCCCCGACACGATGGCTCTCCGCTATCCCCAGACCATCCGGTTCCTGAGGCCCGTGAGCCGCGGAAAGGGCCTGTATCCCAACTGGGCGAACCTGCTCTCGGAGACGGTTGTGCAGGGCGGCTTCCGGCCGGGAGCCACGGGGAGCGATGTCGCAGGCGGCCTTGTGGTGGGGGTGCCCCACATGGTGGAGACGGGGTACCTGCGCTGGAAGCCGAATAGGGATTCGGCGGGGACGCGCTGCTGGGTGCGTCTCACCCGCTGGAGCATCCAGCGCGGGCTGGGAACGGGGTTCACCGGCCTGCAGAAAACCCTCCTGGACCGGACAGGAATGCATGCGGGCCCGGCGCGGGGCTTCGACGCCACGGGCGTGCCCGGGGAGCCGAACAGGAAACCGCTTCTCCGGCAGCGCACACGGCTTCTCCCCTCCAAGCACAACAACGCTCTGTTTGCGGAGCTTGTGGCCCTGAAGTTCAACATTGCGGCCAGCCAGCTCGGGAAAACCCCCGTGGGGTTCGGGGAGCTGATTCTGGACATGCCGGGCAATCCGTTCCACGGCGCCTGCATCTGCGACGTCTCGGCCCGGGCGGACACCATGATGACCTACTGGCAGTTGTACCCGCAGGCGGCGTATGACTCGCTCTACCGGGCGATGTATGCCGTCAACAGGGCCTTCGCGGGTCCCCTGGACACCATCAGCTTCGAAGCGGACGGCCAGCTCATCCTGGACGGGGCGGTGGCCCTGGCCAGCATTCCCTTCCTGAAGCCGGGGACTGATCCGCCCCGGCGGCTCTTCCCCGTCACCACCCTGACGGAGGCGACCGACGAGTTCGAGTTCGGGGAGGAGGAGTTCGAGGAGGCCGAGGGAACTCCCCGGGCGGCACGGCTGTATCAGAACTACCCCAATCCTTTCAATCCCGCCACCACCATCGGCTTCCGCCTGCGGGAGCCCTCGGCGGCCACCCTCGTGATCTACGACCTTCTGGGACGCGAAGCGGGAACCCTCCTGGAGGGGGAGATGCTGGAGGAGGGGTATCACATGGCGGAGTTCGACGGCTCCCGGATGGCCTCGGGTGTCTATTTCTACCGCCTGGATGTGGCGGGGGAGGATTCAGGTGAGAGGTACGTGGATGTGCAACGGATGCTGCTCCTGAAATGAGGGAAGCCCCGGTGGCCTTCCCCCGAACGCCCTCCCACATGCGGGGAGGGCGTTTTTTTTGCCGCAAGGGGGGCTGTTTCTTTCCCCCCGGGGGGGCCGGAGGAGCAAAAACCGAAAAACAAGTGTTATTACTGGTGGATTTGTCAGCCGTATTCTCTATCTTTAGCCCATTTTCCGGGTTTCCGCCCGGCATGGCCTCTTTCCCGCACTGAATGTGGAGATCTCCATGAGACACGCGTTTGCGGTTTTTGCCTTCCTTCTGTTCCTGGGATCTGCTGCGGCCCAGGTCCCTCCCCCCCCTGAGGCCGCGCAAGCCCGGACACCCTGGGTGGGGGAACGGGGCATTCAGGAGACCGTGGACCAGATCATGGAACGGGAGGCAATGCATCCCCCGGGGAGGCCCGTGATGCTGGGATGGAAGCCGAAGCGCATCCGGCCCGACAGGAGCGACCTGCCCCAGGATCCCGCCTCCCCGCTTGCGGCCCGCTGGCCCGATGCCCCGCCGGAGGCGGGTCCGCCGTTGCTGGGTCCCCAGACCACGGGGGTGAGCTTCACGGGGGCCACCCTGGCCACCACGGGGGCGTTCCCTCCCGATGTGATGGGGGATGTGGGACCCACGCAGTACATCGTGGCCGTGAACGGGCGCATCGCCAGCTACCTCAAGTCCACGGGGGTTGCGGACGGGGTGCTGAACGCCGACATGGATGTCTTCTTCAACCCGGTGAGAAACGGAAGCTGGACCAGCGACCCCCGGATACGCTACGACCGGCTCACGGGGCGGTGGTTCGTCATCATCATCAACGTGGCCTCCACCAACAACAGGGTCCTCTTTGCCGTGAGCAACACGGCCGTGATCAGCGGCTCCACGGTCTGGACCTTCTTCTACTTCCAGCACAACGTGGTCTCCCCCGCGGGCAACACGGGGGACTTCGCGGACTACCCCACGCTGGGTCTGGACGCGCACGCCCTGTACATCGGGGCCAACATGTTCTACTCCTCGGGCGGCTTCAACAACACCACCGTCTTTGTGGTGCGGAAAAGCTCGCTCACAAGCGGCGGGCCGATTGCGGCCACCGCCTTCCGCAATCTCCAATCGGGAGGAAGCGGCATCTACACCCCTCAGGGGGTGGACAACTTCGATGCCGCTACCACCTACGGCTACTTCATCGGGGTGGACGGGGCGGTGTACGGGCGTTTGGTGATGCGCAGGGTGACGGACCCGGCGGGAACACCCACGCTCTCGGGCAACCTGAACATCACGGTCAACGCCACATCCGCCCCCCAGAACGTGCGGCACCTGGGAAACACGGGGGGGACGGTGGGACGCCTGAGCGCCGTGGACGACCGGCTCTTTCAGGCGGTGATACGGAACGGGCGCCTCTGGACGGCGCACTCCATCAACGTGGACAACACGGGTGTGGCGGGCGCCACCAAGACGCGCAATGCCGCCCGCTGGTACGAGATCGGGAACCTCACCGGGACCCCCTCCGTCATCCAGTCGGGCACCGTCTATACCGCCACACCCACCAACACCACGGATGAGCGGAACTACTGGTTCCCCTCCGTCATGGTCTCGGGGCAGGGGCATGCGGCGATGGGGTTCAGCACGGCGGGGACCAACGAATACGCCAACGGGGCCACGGTGGGGCGCCTGGCGGACGATGCGGCTGGCACCATGCAGACCCCCGTGCTCTACACATCCAGCAGCGCGGCCTACAACCCGGGGGGGGATCCGGGAGGCGCGGGTGTGGGTCGGCGCTGGGGGGACTATTCCTACACCGGTCTGGACCCGAACGACGACATGACCATGTGGACGGCGCAGGAGTTCACCAACTCCACCAACTCCTACGGTGTGCGGGTGGTGCAGTTGCTGGCTCCGCCCCCGGCGACTCCCGCCGTGTGCACGCCCGACTCGGTGCCCACGGGGCGGTCCTCGGTGACCGTGACCGTGACGGGCACCCGGATATCGGGGTCGGGGTTCTTTGATCCGGGGACGGGGTTCTCCAACCGGATCGGCGGGTCCGTGTCGGGCGGGGTGACGGTGACGGGGGTGACCTACGTGAACCCCACGACCGTGACCCTCACCCTGAACACCACGGCCGCAAGCCAGGGGGTGAAGGACGTGACCGTCACCAATCCCGACGGGCAATACCGCACGGGAACGGGCATCCTGCGGGCGGTGACCCTCACGGCCTCGCTTTCGCTCACGCAGCCGAACGGAGGGGAGACCTGGTTTGCGGGAACCCAGCAGGCGATCACATGGACCAGCCAGAATCTGGGCGGCAACGTGAAGATCGAGCTCTCCACCAACGGGGGCTCTTCGTATTCCACGGTCTTTGCCTCCACCCCCAACGACGGGTCGGAGCTCTGGACGGTCCCCACGCCGGGTACGCCGATGGCCCGGATACGGGTGTCCAGCCTGGACAGCGTGCACCTCTCGGATGCAAGCAACGCCAATTTCACCATCGTGCAGCCGGTGATCACCGTTGCGAGCCCCAACGGCTCGGAAACCTGGGCGGCGGGTTCCACACAGCAGGTTCTCTGGACCGCCTCCTACGGCACGGGCGCCGTGCGCATCCTGCTCTCGCGGAACGGGGGGGTGACCTACCCCGAGACCCTGGCCGCCTCCACCCCCAATGACGGGACGGAGGAGTGGCTGGTGACGGGACCCGCCTCGGCGCAGGCGAAGGTGAAGGTGGAGGACACCTCCCTTCCGGTTTCGGACGCCAGCAACGGGTCCTTCAGCATCACGGAAGCCGCCCTTACCCTCACGGAGCCGGACGGCGGGGAGACCTGGTTCATCGACTCCACGGGAGCGGTGCGGTGGGAGTCCTCCTTCCTCCCCGGGAACGTGCGGATTCTGCTCTCCCGGGACGGGGGAGCCGCCTGGCCCGAGACCCTGGCCGCCTCCACGGCCAACGACGGAGAGGAACTCCTCGGGGTCACGGGTCCTTCCACGCACACGGCGCGTGTGCGCGTGGCGAGCGTGGCCGTTCCCTCGCTTGCGGCTGCAAGCGGAGGGGACTTCTCCATTGCGAGTGCCGCCATCGCCGTCACATCCCCCAACGGGGGGGAGATGCTGGAAGAGGGCACCACGGCCACCCTGGGCTGGAACTCGGTGAAGCTGACGGGGAATGTGGTGATTGCCCTCTCGCGGGACGGGGGTTCTGCTTTTGACACCCTGTTTGCCGCCGCGCCCGATGACGGGAGCGAGCCCTGGGTGGTGACGGGTCCCACGACCGCAGAGGCCGTTCTGAGGGTGACGAGCGCCGGTGTGCCGGATGTGGGGGATGTGAGCGACGGCCCCTTTGTCATCGGCAGAGCGGTGGCGGACTCCCTGCGGGACGGGTGGAACATGCTCTCGGTGCCCGTGACGGTGCCGGACCGGAGGCGGGAGGAGGTGTTCCCCGGCTCCGTTTCACAGGCATTCATATTCACGCCGCAGGGGTATGCGGGAAGGGACACCATGGAGTACGGGACCGGGTACTGGCTCAAGTTCCCCGCTCCCGGGCTCAGCCGGCTGGTGGGAGCGGCCCGGGCGGGTGATTCGGTGGAGGTGGCCCGGGGATGGAACATGATCGGGTCCGCCACCGAGGCGTTCCCTGCGGACGATATCGTGCAGATCCCCCCGGGGATCGTGAGTTCCCTCTATTTTGCATACGGATTCCCCGGCTACGCCTCCTCCGACACCATCCGGGCCATGCGGGCCTACTGGGTGAAGGTTCTGCAGGAGGGACGGCTGGTGATGCCGGGCGGGACGGGTCCCGCGCCGGAAGGCGGAATTCTTTCAAGGAGACCCTCCCGATGACGCACGCACGGAACGCTCTACGCGCACTTCGGCTTGTTCTGCTGGCGGCCGCCCTTCCCTCCCTGCTGACGGCCCAGCAGGTGCTGGACACCCCCCCCGTGCTTCCGCCGGGGGAGGGGCTGCTCCCGCTTCCCGGCCTGGAGGTGATCACCACCCCCGACGGTTTCGACAACTTCGACCTGGGCGTGGACAACGCCGAGCCCCACATGTCCACTCATCCGTCTCAGCCCCTCTGGTTCTTCAACGCCTTCAACACCAACCGGGCCCACTACACAACCGACGGGCACGCCTGGACCTACACGGCTCCGGTCTTCGGAGGCGGGGCGACGATGCGGGGGGACCCGGTGACGGCCTATGACAGCATAGGAAACCTGTACTACGAGAACATGTACAGCGCCACCTCGGGGGGAAGCATCATCGGATGCAAGACCATGGTTTCCACCAACAACGGGGCGTCCTGGAGCGCGTCGGCGACGTCGGTGGACGGGGTGGACAAGAACTGGATCGCCTGCGATCAGACCCGGGGCCCCTTCGCCAACTACGCCTACACCACCATGACGGCCTCGGGGGGAGGGAACTTCTCCCGGAGCACGAACTTCGGAACCACCTGGACGAACACCGCCAGTTTCAGCACCCAGAGTCTTCCCGGCATGATGCCGGCCGTGGGACCCGACGTGCTGGGGGGGAGGAACATCCCCGGGGGCTGCGTGTACGTGGTGACCAACTCGGGACCCACCGAGGCATCCACCTACACCTTCTACCGCTCCACCGACGGCGGGCTCACCTTCGCGGAACGGTCCGCCCTCACGGTGGCGGGGTACGTGGGCACCAGGAACAGCGTGGGGCGCCTGGTCATCAACAACGCGCGCACCCGGCCCTATCCCTTCATCGCCGCCGACAACGGCCACGGCCCCTTCCGGGGCCGGCTCTACCTTGTGTATGCCGCCAACGATCCGCCGGGGAACGGGAACAAGCCCGACATCTTCCTGCAGTACTCCGACGACCAGGCGGCCACCTGGTCTTCCCGGGTGATCGTGAACGACAACCCGAGCCCGCAGTCCACCAACGAGTGGTTTCCCGCCATCTGGTGCGACAAGACAACGGGCCGTCTGTACATCAAGTGGTACGACATGCGGAACGATCCCTCGAACCTGCGGGCCTGGGTGTACGGAACCTATACGGACGACGGGGGCGCGACGTTTGCGCCCAACCAGAAGATCAGCAACGCCGATTTCGCCTATCCCTCCCCCGCCTGCTCCCCCAATTCCAACTGCTACCGGGGGGACTATGACGCCATGGCGTCCAACCCGTACGTCTCCCTGAGCGTCTGGACCGACTTCCGGAACGGGAACTACGGCAGTGTCACGGGGTATTTCCCGGATTTCGCCATGCTGGTCTCCCCCGCCTCAGACACCCTGGAGGCCAACGACAGCATCGATGTGCGTGTGAAAGTGCCGGCGGTGAAGCTCTACACGCATCCGGCCGTCTTCTCGGCAAGCGTGAGCCCCGCAGGCGGCGTGGCGGTCTCGTTCCCCGACGGGGCGACCCTCACCTCCTACCCCGATTCCCTCCGCATGCGCATCCGGACATCGGGGGCGGCGGACGGGCTCTACACCGTGACGGTGACCGGCAGCGGACCCAACGGAACCCCCGTGCACAAGCGGAGCGTGAGCGTGCGGGTGCAGACGGTTGTGCGGGCCGTGGAGATCACCTCCCCCGACGGGGGCAACATCTGGCCCACGGGATCGGTCGAGACCATCCGCTGGACCTCTTCCAACCTGCCGGGGGATGTGCGGATCCTTCTTTCCCGGAACGGGGGGGCAAGCTACCCCGAGACCCTTTTTGCCGCCACCCCCAATGACGGCCAGCAGGCGTGGACCGTGACGGGTCCTCCCACGGGATCGGCCCGGGTGCGGATCGCGGGGGTGAGCTATCCGGCCGCGGCCGATACGGGAGACGGCGTCTTCACCATCCAGGAGCTTTCCCTGGGCGTGTCGCCGGGATGGAACATGGTCTCGCTCCCCTCGGCCGTGGGGGACAGAAGCGTGCGGAGCGTTTTCCCTTCCGCCGCGGGCCCGGCCTATCTGTTCCTTCCCTCGGGCTACATCTCCACCGATACCCTGGAACCGGGCATGGGGTACTGGCTGCGGTTCGATTCGGCGGGGACGGTTCCCCTCGGGGGACAGGCCACCGAGCTGGACACGATCCCCGTGCCGGAAGGATGGAGTCTGATGGGCTCCATCGGATGGACGGTGGAAACAGACAGCATCCGGCAGATTCCCCAGGGGAACCTGCAGGTGATGTATGCCTTTGACCCGGTCACGGGGTATGTGCCGTTCCCCGAACGGATCCTTCCGGGTCAGGCGGTGTGGGTGAACTGCACGAGTGTGGGTTCCCTGATACTCCGGCGGCCGGCGGGCACGGTGCCTCCGGCGGAACGCACCGCGGGGGGATCCTCGCCGCGTGGGCCCGGGGGGGAGGTCCGATGAGGAACATCCCGGCTGCGGCATTGCTTGCCCTGGCGGTACTGGCGGCGGAGCCCTCTTCCGGGAACCCCCGGGGAGAACCCCCCGAGGCCAGAACCCCCGTGGTGTTTTCCACCCTGCAGGGGATGGCCGACACCATCTGGTTCGGTCAGGCGGAGGAGGCAACGGAAGGGGCGGACGGCTTCCTGGGGGAGACGGAGTTTCCCCCCATCCCTCCCCTCGGTCTCTTTGATGTACGGTTCGTGAACCGGCCGGGAAGAGAGCAGGAAGACACACCGCGGGGGCTGGGGCAGGGGACCCGGGCAGACTACAGGCATCCGGGAGGGGCGGGTGCGGATACGCACGCGGTGCACTTTCAGCCGGGGCCGGGGGGATTTCCCGCCCTGTTCCGCTGGAACCCGGAGGACCTCTGGTGGTGCGACAGCGCGGTGATGACGGGCTTCCCGGGTGCCTCCCCGCGCCGGCTGAACATGAAAAAGGAGAGCCGGCTCGAGATCACCCAGGGCTCTGTGTCTTCGTTCCTGATCCTGGTCCACCCGGGGCCCGGGTCTCTCTCGCGTCTGGGGTCCGTGCCGGCGGGAGGGACATTCCTACTGGAAGGAGGTACGGAGGACACCACGGGGGGAGGAGAGCGCTTCATCCTGCGCATTCCCCGGGAGGGGAATGTGAGGGCGGAGCTTGTGTCCTCAGGAGGTCATGCGACACTCATTCTTTTCGAGAGACGGCTCGGCGGGGGGACGTATGCGCTCTCCCTCAGGGGGGCGGCATCGGGGTTTCTCCCCGGGTCCCTGGTTGTTCAGTGGGGCGCCGAGAAAAGGTCTCTCCCTGCGGGGCAGAAGGCCCGAAAGGGCTTGTAGGAGCCCTCTTTTTTGGCTATTTTGAACAAACGCGGCGGTTTTCCGCATCACCTGGAGGTTCACCCCATGAGACGTCTGCTCATTCCGGCTGTTTTGTTCCTCTTCTGGCTTCCTCTCCATGCCGGGGAAGTGTACAGGCAGGTTCGCATATTCGTGCCCGACCGGGCTTTTCTCACGCGCATCTGGGATGCGGGGCTGGATTTCGAGGGAGCTTCGGGGAAGCCCGGCGGTTGGATGGAGTTCGCGGCGGGGGAGGGGGAGCTTGCGGCCCTTGCATCTGCGGGGATCACGTGGGAGGTGACGATTCCCGATATGGCGGAGCACTACCGCTCGCAGCTCAGCCCCCGGCCCGAGAACGTGCTGGGCTTCGGTCTGGGGAGCATGGGGGGGAACTACACCTTCGCGGAGGCGGTGGCGCAACTGGATACCCTGGCGCTTCTGTTCCCGGGGCTTGTCACGGCCAAGCAGGCCATCGGGACGACGGCGGAGGGGCGTACGGTCTGGGCCGTGAAGATATCGGATTTCGCGGACCAGGACGAAGACGAGCCCGAGGTGCTCTACACGGCGCTGACCCACGCCCGGGAGCCCCCGGGAATGATGACCCTCTTCTACTACATGTGGTGGCTGCTGGAGAACTATGAGACAAGCTCGGAGGCCAATTACCTGGTGACCACCCGGGAAATGTGGTTCATCCCCGTGGTGAACCCCGACGGGTACGTGTACAACCAGACCACCAACCCCTCGGGCGGGGGGATGTGGCGGAAGAACCGGAGGAACAACGGCGGGTCCTACGGGGTGGACCTGAACAGGAACTGGGGCCCCTACTACATGTGGAATGCCCCCAACGGGGGATCCAGCACCACTCCCTCGAGCGACACCTACCGGGGGCCCTCGGAGTTCTCGGAGCCCGAGACCAACGGCATCAACCTGTTCATGCGGGGCCGCCAGTTCAAGACGGCCCTGAACTACCACACCTTCGGGAACTACCTGATCAATCCGTACGGCTATCTCTCCCGGGAGAGCGGCGACTCCCTGATGTTCCGGGACTGGGCCTACCAGATGACATGGGTGAACCGCTACACAAACGGGACGGACCAGCAGACGGTGTCGTACTCCACCCGCGGGAACTCGGACGACTACATGTACGGGGATTCCACAAAGCCCCGCACATACGCCATGACCTCGGAGGTGGGGACGGCGGGTTTCTGGGCCTCCACGGGCACCATCCTCCCCCTCGCACAGGAGAACCTGAGGGCCAACAAGCACCTGGCCTATATCGCGGGACACTGGCCCGAGGTGCGGCACCACCGGGTGCTGGAGGCCGACAGCAACGAGTCCCTGATCCGGGGCGAGCCGTTCGTGCTGGGCGTGACACTCCGGAACACGGGTGTGGGGGACGCGGCCAACCTGACCGTGATGGCATCCTGCCCATCGGGGATGCTCACCTTTTCCCCCGGATCCGCGCTGGTTGCATCACTCCCGGCCCAGACAGCAGGGGAGGTGTTCCTTTCGGGGTCCGTGTCGGCCTCTGCCCCGGGCGCGGGCATTGCGGAGGTGATTCTGGACTGCCTGGACCCCCAGGGATTCTCGAAGCGGGACACGCTCCGGCTCTACCTCGGGAGCCGGACTCTCCTGTTCTCGGACAACGCCTCGGGCGGTACGGGCAACTGGAACACGGGAACGGGATGGGGCACATCCTCCCACGCCCACACGCCTCCATCCTCCTTCACGGACAGCCCCTCGGGGCGGTACGCGGCGAGCGCCAACAACTCCCTGACGCTTCAGAACGCGATCAACCTCACGGGATACCAGCATGCGCGGCTCAGGTTCCGGACCATGTGGGCCATCGAACCCACTTGGGACTTCGTGACCGTGGAGGCGAGCACCGACAACGGGTCCACCTGGGCGCTCCTCCGCACGGGTCTCTCGCGCCCCGGCTCGGCCCGGTCGGGGAGCAAACAGCCGGCGGGCTCCTGGGGCTATGACTCGTACACCCCGGGGCTCACCTGGAGCGAGCAGTCGGCGGATCTTTCCCCCTATGTCGGACGCCAGGTGAAGGTGCGGTTCCGGCTGGCTTCCGACGGCGGGGAGGAGCGGGACGGAGTGTATGTGGACGACATCCGCATGGAGGGATACCGGAACCTGCTCCCGCCCCCCGCGCCGGCCCTGGTGGAGCCAATGGAGGGCGCCGCGGGCCTTCTCCGCCCGGTGACGTTTCGGTGGCGGGAGATGGAGGAGGCCCAGTACGGGGAGCTACGAGTCGGAACCGACTCCCTGCTCTCGGCGCCCGTCTTTGTGGATACCATGCTGACCGATACGGTCCGGACTGTGGCAGGGCTTGAGACGGGGACCCGGTATTTCTGGAATGTGCGGGGGCGGAATGCGGCGGGGGCGGGAGGTTTCTCCGCAACCCGGAGCCTTACCACGGCCTCCCCCGTGACCGCGCCCTACGGGGTGCTGGCCGACTGGAACCTGGTCTCCCTTCCCCTCCTGACGGAGGATGCCCGGCCCGGAACCCTGTTCCCGCAGGCCGTTTCCCCCGCATTCGGGTTCGACATGAACTCGGGATACGTCACGGAAGACACGCTCCGGCGGGGGGCGGGATACTGGCTGAAGTTCGACTCGGCGCGGACGGTCTCTCTCACGGGATTTCCCGTGCTGGCGGAAACCGTGGCCCTGGCCCCGGGCTGGAACCTGATCGGGGGCGTCTTTGTCCCCGTGGACACGGCTTCCGTGGTGCAGACACCCGCGGGACTCCTGATTCCCCCCTTCTACGGGTTCGGAGCGGGGTATGCGGAAGCCGACTCCCTCAGGCCCATGCAGGGATACTGGGTGAAGGCCCGGCAGGCGGGCTCCATCGTGATCACATCCGGCGGGACGGCTCCTCATGCGGCGGACCCGGGGGAGCACAGGAAGGCGAAGGCGGCAGGGAGGGCGAGGTAAGGAGAGGTAGGAAGCAAGGATAGGGGAAACGGTGAGAGAGGAGACGCACGGGATGGTCGCACACATGCGGGGCGTGATTTTCTGGGCGGTGGCGGCGCTCGTACTGGCCGCCTCGCCGGACCTTCCGGCCCGGCCCGGGAAGGGCGACCGGGTGCGCCCTTCGGGCATCGCCGCACGGGACGGGGCTTCCCTCCGGCCGATGAAACAGGAGGCCCGGTTCAGGGAACGGAGGGAGGCGGGGAAGCTCTCCCCGCGCCTGGCGCGGGTGCTGGACCGGAAGACGGGGCTTTCCTCGCAGAGCCCCCTTCCGGGCGGAGCGAAACCGTGGAGCGCCATCCTCCGCCGGTCGGAACGGAGGAGCGAAGGAGGGCGGATCCACGGAACGGAGGCCGACTCCATTCCGCCCCTCTGGGTGCGCCACTACTCGTCGGGGCGCGCCCCCGCTCTGGACGGGGCGAATGCCGTGGCGCGGGACGCATCGGGGAACATCTACGTGGCGGGATACACCACCGGGATCTTCTCGCTGGAGGATTACCTGCTCCTCAAGTACAACACAAACGGGCAGCTCCAGTGGGTGCGGACCTACAACGGCCCGGGGAACGACTACGACGCTGCCACCGCGGTGGCCGTGGACGGGGCCGGGAACGTGTACGTGACGGGATCGGGCTTCGGGGTGGATACCGATGAGGACTTCCAGACCGTGAAGTACACCCCCGGGGGGGATCTGGTGTGGGCGGCCCGCTACAACGGCCCCGCCGACGACTATGACGCGGCCATGGGCGTGTGCGTGGACGGGGCCGGGAACGTGTACGTGACGGGCATCAGCTACGGCCTGAGCACGGACGCGGACTACCTGACCATCAAGTACAACAGCTCGGGAACACAGCTCTGGACCGCCCGGTATGACGGCCCCGCCAACGACTTTGACATGCCCGTGGGGCTGGGAATCGATCTGGCGGGGAGCGTGTACGTGAGCGGCACCAGCTACGGGGAGGACACCTACGAAGACTACGCCACCGTGAAGTACAGCTTCCAGGGGGCGCAGGTGTGGGCGGCGCGCTACGACGGGACCGGCATGGATCTGGACGAGGTGGCCGCCATGTCGGTGGACATCTCGGGGAACAGCTACGTTACGGGTTCCTCGTACAACGCGGATTTCGACGCGGATGTGGTGACCATCAAGTACACCGCCAATGGAAGCACGGACTGGTCCGCGCGGTACAACCCGCCCGATGAGTCGGATGAGCTGGCGGCGGCCATCGCCGTGGACGCCTCCCGGAATGTCCATGTGGCGGCCAGCCAGTGGGGCTGGGGGACGGGGGAGGACTACGTGGCCATCAAGTACAGTTCCACGGGGGGCGAGCGCTGGGTGGCCACCTACAACGGGCCGGGGAACGACTACGACGAGCCCACCTGCATCACCGTGGACGGTTCGGGAAACGTGTTTGTGGGGGGCGCCAGCACGGGGGCCGGCACGGCGGAGGACTTCGCCCTGGTGAAGTTCAGCTCCCTGGGAGTGCGGCTCTGGACCGCCCGCTATTCGGGCGCCGCCAACGACTTCGACGCCGGGATGGCGGCCGTCGTGGACGGGGCGGGGAATGCGGTTCTCGCGGGTGTGAGCTACGGGAGCGTCACGGATGAGGATGTGGTCCTGGTCCGCTACAACGCGGCGGGCGCGGAATTGTGGAACGCGTGGTACAACGGGCCGGGGAACTCGGAGGACGAGGCGGTGGCCATGGCCGCCGGACGGGGAGGCCTGACGGCGATCACGGGGAGCAGCTACGACCTGGATACCCAGAGCGACTATGCCACGGCCGTGTTCGGACCCGCGGGATCGCTCCTCTGGGAGGCCCGGTACAACGGCACGGGGGAGGGGGAGGACTACGCAGCGGCCGTGGTTGTGGACGGGTCCGACAACGTGTACGTGACAGGCACGAGCTTCGGACAGGCCACGGGATACGATATCACCACCGTCAAGTACAACAGCGCCGGCGCCCGGCAGTGGGTCTCGCGCTACACGGGCACGGGGGCGGGGGTGGACGAGGCGGCCGCCATCGCCCTGGACCCCTCGGGCAACGTGATCGTGGCGGGATCCCGCTCCAGCCCCGCCACCAACAAGGACTACGTGGTCATCAAGTACGGTCCGACGGGCACGGCCCAGTGGATCTCCTCGTACAACGGCCCGGTGGACTACATAGACCAGGTGTATGCCGCGGCGGTGGACGCCTCGGGGAACGTGTACGTCACGGGAGCCAGCTTCGGCTCCTCTTCGGACTTCGACTTCCTGACCGTGAAGTACAACCCTCTCGGGACGCAGCAGTGGACGGCGCGCTACAACGGGAGCGCCAACGGGGTGGACAGGGCCTACGCCATTGCCGCGGACGCGTCGGGAAACGTGTACGTGACGGGAGCAAGCCAGGGGAGCGGAACGGCATACGACTGGTGCACCGTGAAGTACAACGCCTCGGGGGCGGAGCAGTGGGCGGCGGTGTACGCAGGGGAGGCGGGCTACAGGGACGACATTCCTGCGGCGCTCCTCCTGGACGGGGCGGGCAACATCTACGTGACGGGCGCAAGCCGGGCTGATTCCACGCGCCTGGACTGCGTCACCCTGAAGTACGGGAGCGGAGGTGCCCTTCTGTGGAGCGCCCGCTACGACGGCCCCGAAAGCGACGACGACGGGGGGACGGCCCTTGCCCTGGACGGGGCGGGGAACCTCTACGTGACCGGGTACAGCTACTCCTTTGACACGGGGGATGACTTCGTGACCCTGCGGTATGCCCCGTGGGGCACGCTGCTCTGGGCGAGCCGGTATGACAGCCCCGCTTCGCTGGGGGACATCCCGTTCAGCGTCCTGACCGACAACGGGGGAAACCTGTTCGTGGGGGGATCCTCGGAAACGGAGGAGGGGGCGGTCTATACGATCGTGAAATACGAGGCGCCCGTGGCCGTCTTCGGCGGACCCTCCATGGCCTTCGCCTCCACCCAGATCGGGTGCCGGAGGGACGGCACCCTCCGGGTGAGGAACGCGGCCTCCGTAACGCCTCTCCAGGTCTGGTCGGTGACCACCTCCGCGGCCGACTTCACGGCAAGCCCCCGCTCATTCAGCGTGCCCGGGGGCGACAGCGCCGATGTGACGGTGCGGTTCAGTCCCCTGGCGGGGGGAGCGCGGAGCGCCATTCTGGTGGTCCACCACAGCGGGGTGACCTCCCCCGACACCGTGCTGCTCACGGGAACAGGGACGGGTTCGGGGAGCGCCGTGCGGATTCAGGCGGAGCAGGGTCTCGGGTGGCGGCTGCTCTCGCTTCCCGTGGGGGTTACGTGCCCGATGGTGATGCCTCTCTCGTTCGGGTTCAACGGGAGCTATGTGCGGACCGATACCCTGGAGAACGGAAGGGGCTACTGGAAGAAGCTGACGGATTCCCTTGTGTCGTTTACGGGGTTCTTCCTCCCCTCCGACACCATCGGGGTGGGAACGGGGTGGACGCTGGTGGGATCCGTCTCCGTGCCGATCCGGGCGGCGGCCGTCCGGACGTTGCCCGACAGCATCATCCGCACATCCTTCTTCGGCTATGGAGGGGGGTACACCGTCGCGGACTCACTGAAACCCGGCTTCGGCTACTGGGTGAAGACCTCGCAGCCGGGGCTCCTGATACTCGAGGGAGGATCGGCGGGGAGAAACCCGGTTCCGCCTCCGCACCCTGCGCCCCCTGCGGACCGGCTGACGGTGACGGATGAGGCGGGGAACACTCAGCGCCTCGGTGTGCTGGCGGAACAGGCGGGGGGAGATGCCTTTGAGATGCCCCCTCCGCCGCCGGCGGGGGCTTTTGATGTGCGGTTCTCCACGCAGACCATGGCGGAGTTCCCCGTGGAGGGAGTGCTCCCCGAGATACGCATCTCGGGTGCGGCGGGCAGGATTGTTCTCGGCCGGAGCGGAGAAGGAAGCGCTCCCTGGCTTGTGCGGGCGAACGGGAGGGAACGGATGCTCCCGCCGGGTGCATCCCTCGCATTGGAGGAAGGGACGGGGACCATCCTCGTCCGCATGACGGAAGGCGGGGGAGAGACCCCGGGCGCGTTCGCACTGTATCAGAACCACCCCAACCCGTTCAATCCTTCCACGACCATCCGCTTCCGGACCGCCGAACGGGGGTTCGTGCGTCTGGCGGTCTATGACCTGCTGGGGCGCCAGGCGGCTCTCCCCTTCCAGGGGAACCTGGCGGCGGGTGAGCACTCGGTGGTGTTCGACGGCTCGGGGCTGGCAAGCGGGGTGTATTTCTACCGTCTTGAGGCACCTGCCACGGAGGGGGGCGCGGGGGGGAGGACACTCACAAGAAGCATGATTCTCCTCAAGTAGCACGAAGTTCCCGATTTATCCAAAGTCCCCCCCGCAGGGGGGGGACTTGATTTCCTCCGGTTTTTTCTCCAAGTTGCATTCACTATCTCCCGGCGCAAGGTTCCAATCCCCCGCCTGCCATCGCGGCGCTTCTGAGGTCTGACAGTCCTCTGCACCCGGCGCGGCGAGTCCGAGGCGAAGGGCCTTGTTCGCTTACATCATCCCCCAGGCAGACGTCCCCCGGCGTGCGTGCCGCCGTGCACAGCACTCGCAGCGTCGGCTGCGTGTCTGCACCCGGATCGTCTTGAGAGCGTTTTGGAAAGGACCACGGCACCCATGTTCTCCCTTCGGCGATGTGCGTTTCTCCTGCTTGCCTGCTCCCTCGCTTATCCCCGTCTTTCGGCACAGATCCGCGAAGACCGGACCGTCCTGGGGGCGAAGGTGGGTGTCGCCCTCAGCTCCGCGGAGTCGGGCCAGAAGGGGAGCGGGTACGAGGGCCGCGGGCTCCTGCGCCACCCCATCGCGCCGAGAGTCATGGGGGAGATCGGGGTCGGCTTTGTGGAGCTGAAGGGGAAGAACTGGAAGAGCCAGCTCGTGCCCCTGGATTACCGCCTTGTGTTTGTTCCCTCCCGTACGCCCCGGGTTGCGCCGTATCTGTACGCGGGAGCCGGCATCATGTACTACGAGCAGGAGAGGAGGCCTCTGGCGGGGGGCGCCGTCTCCCGCACGAGCGGGAGGGCGGGCTTCATTCCCGCGGGGGCGGGCCTCCAGTTCATGTTCGACAACAAGGTGGCCGTGGACATCAACGGCGGCTACCAGGTGACCTTCGCCGACGGGCTGACATCCCTGGCGCGGGAGAAGAAGGGCTCGTACTTCAACGTGCTGGTGGGCCTCATGCTCGTGGGCGACGACGAGGACGAGGACCCGGACCGGGACGGGCTGAAGACGAAAGACGAGCGGCGGCTCTGCTCCGACCCCTACAACCCCGATACGGACGGGGACGGGCTGGGGGACGGGGAGGAAGTGCGCACCACCAAGACCAGCCCGTGCAACCCGGACACGGATGAGGACGGGGCGCGGGACGGCGACGAGGTGCGGACCCACGGAACGGACCCGCTCAACCCCGACACCGACGGGGATCGCCTGCTGGACGGGGCCGAAATCACCACGCACAAGACCGATCCCCTGGACCCCGACACCGACGGGGACAGCCTCACGGACGGGGATGAGGTGCTGACCCACAAGACGGATCCCCTGGATCCGGACACGGACGACGGCACCGTGGAAGACGGCGTGGAGGTGCGGCGGGGGACCGATCCCCTGAACCCCGCGGACGACGTGCCCCGGCGGGAGACGCTCACCCTGGAGGTGGGCCAGGGCTTCGTTCTGCAGGGCGTGGTCTTCGACTTCAACAAGTCCACCATCAATCCCGTGTCGGAGGGAATCCTGACAAAGGCCCTCAACACGCTCCTGGAGTATCCCGACATCGTCGTGGAGATCCACGGGCATACCGACAACAAGGGAACGGCCTCGTACAACCTGCGTCTCTCGAAGGCCCGCGCGGAGTCGGTCCGGGCCTGGCTGATTGCCCGGGGGATCCCGCCCGAGCGGATTGCCGGCACCAAGGGCTTCGGGTTCACCCAACCCATCGCCACGAACGACACGGACGAAGGACGGCAGCTCAACCGCCGCATCGAGTTCGTCCGGGTGCGATAAGGACACGCCATGGCCATCACGGTCAAGTCGGTGAGCAAGTACTACGGCCCGGTGCGGGCCGTGGACAACCTCTCCTTCAGGGTGCAGCCCGGGGAGGTGGTGGGTCTTCTGGGGCCGAACGGGGCGGGGAAGACAACCGTGGTGCGCATGATCACGGGCTTCCTGAGCCCTTCGGGCGGCACGGTGGAGGTGAACGGGAAGGACGTGCGGGAGAACCCCCTGGAGGTGCGGCGGCTGATCGGGTACCTGCCGGAGGACAACCCCCTGTACCCCGACATGGACGTGATCGAGTATCTGGAGTACGTTGCGCGCCTCCATGAGGTGCCGCGCTCCATGATTGCGCGGCGCGTGAAGGGGGTGCTCGAGACCTTCGACCTCCAGGAGGTGAGGGACCGGGAGATCCGCCAGCTCTCCAAGGGATACCGCCAGCGGGTGGGCATTGCCCAGGCCATGGTGCACCATCCCCCCATCCTGCTCCTGGACGAGCCCACCAACGCCCTGGACCCGAACCAGATTCTGGAGTTCCGCCACTACATCCGGCAGCTCGGGAAGGAGAAGACCATCATCATCTCCACCCACACCCTCTCGGAAGTGCAGGCGGTGTGCGACAAGGTGATCATCATCGACCGGGGGAAGAAGCTGGCGGATGCCACCATCCCCGAGCTGGCCATGCAGTTCGAGGGGACATTCCGGTACTTTTTCGGAGTGGAGCTGCCGCCGGGCTACGAGGTGGCGCGGGCCGAGCAGTATCTGCGGGAGGTGGAGGGCGTGGTGCTGGTCACCCCCCTGTCCCACGGGGATGAGGGCGCCAACACCACGGGGTTTTACCTGGAGACGAAGCGGGATGCGAGCGTGCGGGGCCGCCTGTTTGCCCTCTGCGTGCAGCAGGGCTGGCCCCTGATCCACCTGCACCGGAACCGGGTGCAGATCGACGACATCTTCCACCGTATCACCACGGGGCACGACGCGCAGTGAAGCACCTCCGGATCATCCTGGCCAAGGAACTCCGCTCCTCCTTCGACACATCCCTGGCCTACATCTTCATCATCTTCTTCCTGCTCCTGTCGGGGGCGTACGTGGCCACCAACCTCTTCCTGGAGAACACGGCCTCCATGCGGGTGTTCTTCGACGTGGCCCCCCTGCTGCTGGTGCTGTTCGCGCCCGCCGTGACCATGCGGATGCTCGCGGAGGAAAAGCGTGTGGGAACCTTCGAGATCATCCACACGAAGCCGGTGACCGTGCCGCAGATCGTGCTGGCCAAGTTCTTCGCGGCATGGATCATGGTCTGCTTCGCCCTGGCGCCCACCATCATCTACGCCCTCGCCCTGGGGAGTCTGGGGTCCCTGGACGGCGGGGCGCTGGCGGGCGGGTACCTGGGGCTCTTCCTGCTGGGGGGGGTGTTCGCGGCGGCGGGCCTGTTCGGATCCAGCCTCACCGACAACCAGATTGTGGCCCTCATCCTGGGCTTCGTGATCTGTTTCGTGCTCTTCATGCTGGACAAGGTGCTGATGTATGTGCCGCTGTCCATGGTCTCGACGGTGGAGTACCTGGGGGTGGGGCACCACTTCGGGAGCCTGGCGCGCGGGGTGATCGACAGCAGGGCGGCGGTGTATTTCGTCTCGCTCATCGTGCTCTTCCTGATGCTGGCCGCCCTGAACGCGGCCCAGGAACCGGGCCAGACCCTGCTGCGGTGGCGGGATTTCCGGATCGGGTCGCGCTTCGGGCGGATCGCCCTGGCATCGGGCATCCTGCTGTTTGTGAACCTCATTGCGGCGCGGAGCTTCCTGCGGGTGGATGCCACCACAAGCGGGGCGTACACCCTCTCGGAGACCTCCCGGATCCTGGCCGCCCACCTGGAGGACAACCTGCTGGTGCGCGTCTACTTCAGCCCGGACCTTCCGCCTCCGTACCATCATCATCGCCGGAGCACCCGGGACCTCCTGGAGGAGTACCGCGCCCTCTCGGGGGGGAGATTCCATTACCGGTTCATCGACCCCCTGGGATCTCCCGCGGCGGAGCAGGAGGCGGTGGAGCAGGGGATTGCGCCCATCCAGGTGAAGGTGATCAAGGACAACCGGTTCCAGAACGCCCGGGCCTTTGCCGGCATGACCATGTCGTACGGAGACCGGCAGGAGACCCTCCCCGTGGTGACGGACCTGGACCGCCTGGAGTACGAGATCACGGGGAGCATGAAGAAGATGCTCACCGCCCAGCCCCGGAGCGTGGGGATGGTGGAGGGTCTGGGGGGACCCGGCCGGGGGGAGATGAAGGAGTTCCTGGCGGCGCTCTCGCGCCAGCATGCCGTGACCTTTGTGGATTTCTCGAGGCCCGCTCCCATCCCCGCGGAATACGCCGCGTTGCTCCTGGTGGGGCCGGAGGGCGAGCTCACCGAGACGCAGCGCTACCTGCTGGACCAGTACATCATGCGGGGGGGACGCATGGGCTTCTTCATGAACAACGCCCTCCCCGGTGCGGAGCCGGGCGGGAAGGGCGTGCAGCACGGTCTGGATCCGATGTTCGATTCCTACGGCTGGATCCTGAAGAAGGAAGTGGTGGCGGACGCCCGGTGCGCCCCCCTGACGGTGGAGTCATCGCTGGGAGGCGTCACCTACACCTCCGAGGTGCTCTATCCGTTCCACCCGATCGCGGCGGACTTCGACAGGACCGATCCGCTGGTCATGAACCTGACCGCGGTGCGCTTTCCGGTGGTGAGCCCGCTGGATACACGCCTGGCGGGCATCCGGGGGGTTTCGCTCCGCGTGCTGGCGGTGTCCTCCGGCCAGGCGCGGCGCATCCCGGCCGACAGCGTGGATCTGAACCCCTCCCGCGCACCGGCCCCCTCCGAGTACACCGAGGCATCCCTCCCCCTGGCGGCCGCGCTGGAGGGGAGCTTCCGGAGTCTCTATGCCGACAACAGGGATCCCGCGGTGCGGGAGATAGGAACCAGAACCGGCGTCCTCCTCCAGCCCCGCAGTCCCCTGACCCGCCTGGCGGTGGTGGGGGACGGGGATTTTGTGCTGGACGACTACCAGGAGGGGTACGACAACCTTTCGTTTGCCGTGAACATCGTGGACTGGCTGGTGAACGACACCACCCTCACGGCCATCCGGGCCCGGGACCTGTCCCCCTCCGCACTCAGGGAGGTGCCCGAGGCCACCAAGTCCTTCATCAAGTACGTGACGTTTACCGGTCCTCCCGCCCTCATCATGCTCCTGGGGGTGTTCTGGATGGGGGGGAAGGCCATGCGCCGGCGACGACACAAGAACAGCTATTGAGTTGAGCCGATGAAACGCACCGGAGCAATAGCCCTGGCGGCCGTCCTGGTTCTCCTGGCCATCATCTACTTCAGCCAGGTGCAGGAG
>JBAVEL010000026.1:0-4618 GCA_049587715.1 Bacteroidota bacterium | reverse complement strand
GGGCAGTACAGGCCAAAAGAGAGAATTTTCTTGACACCCTGTTGCGAAGAAATTAAATTCTTTGCGAAAGCTTCAAAGCCCCGGATCCGTGTCTTTTACTGCGCCCGGCGGCAATCCGCTTCCGCTTCAAGAGAACTCGAAGAAACCAGTACACAACGCCACAATCCTGAAGGAGTGATCCATGTCCCCCGTCTTCAAGAAGGCCCGTTCCTTGTTCGTGACCGTTCTTCTGGTGGCTGCAACCAATGCAGCCATTTCCTATACCGGAGGCTTGAAGAGCGGCGTGCCGGTCCTTCCCGACATGCCGAGACCCAAGAGCGGAGTCCCCGTGCTCCCCGACATGCCGAGACCCAAGAGCGGAGTCCCCGTGCTTCCCGACATGCCGAGACCCAGGAGCGGAGTCCCCGTGCTCCCCGACATGCCGAGACCGTAGGCCGGCGCGAAACCGTCCTTCGTTCACGAAGGGGTTGTCCCGGGAGCTCCGGGGCAACCCCTTCGTTCTTTCCCTCCTTGTTTTCCCCGTCCGATTTACGTATTCTGAACAACACGTACAGACCGTCCTTCCATGTCCGACGTCCAGCCCTCCCGTCCCCGCTTCACCCCCGGGGTCCTGCTTCTGCACGCGGGCCTGTTTCTCGGCGCGTTCCTCACCACGACTCTGGCGGGGGTCCAGTGGCTGAACCGGGATCCGCTGGATCCGTCCAACTTCGCCTCCGGGCTGCCGTATTCCCTTCTCCTCATGGCGGTCCTGGGAACCCATGAAATGGGACATTACATCGCCGCCCGGAGACACAGGGTGGAGGCGACGCTCCCCTATTTTCTCCCCTTTCCGTCCCTGGATATCTTCGCCGCCCTCAACCCGTTTGGAACCGTCGGGGCGGTGATCCGCCTCAGGTCCGAGATTCCCTCGCGCCGGGCCCTGTTCGACATAGGGGCCGCCGGCCCCCTGGCCGGTTTCGCCCTGAGCGCGGGGATCCTCCTCTGGGGACTGGCCACCCTTCCACCGGTGGAGTATCTGTATGAGATCCACCCGGAGTACAGGGGCATGGACTCCATCCCGCTGGCCGGATGGGTCTTCGGGCGCAGCCTCTTCTACCAGCTGGCCGAAGGAGCTGCCGCCCCCGGGGCCTTCCTCCCTCCCATGAACGAGATCTACCACTATCCCATGCTCTGCGTCGGGTGGTTCGGGATGCTTGTCACTTCCATCAACCTCATCCCCATCGGCCAACTGGACGGCGGCCATATCAGCTACGCCATGTTCGGGGTCCGCTACCACATCATCGCCCAGTCTGCCCTGATCGCCCTCGTGATTCTGGGACTGGCCGGCCTTCTGCCGGTGGCGGGGATTGCATTCGACTACGGGTACGCGGGCTGGCTCTTCTGGGCTTTCCTCTTGATCGCCTTCCTCCGGGTTCCCCGTCTCCGCAGGCCTCCCGTGGCGGATGACACACCGCTCGGCACCGGGCGGAGGGTTTTCGGATGGGTCGCGGCGGCGGTATTTGTTGGGTCGTTTTCCCTCACCCCGTTCTCCTTCGTGATCCCCTGACCGGCCGGCCTTGACTTTCCTGGCTCCTTTCGCTACCATGCCCCGGTGATCACGGCCCCTTCCTCCCCCGCCGCGGCCCGCCTCGCGGGATCAGGAATGTTCCTCGCCTGCGCGCTTCTTCTGCAGGGATGCGCCGAGTCGCTGCCCGACACGGTGGATCCGAGAGGGAATCCCCCCGTTCTTTCCGGCATGCGGGTGAGCCCCGCATCGGTGAACATCGATTCCCTCCCCGGTACCGGCGGCCCGGCTTCCGTTTCCGTCATCGTGCAGGTCAGGGCGGAGGATCCGGAGGGGGGGGAGGATATCGCCTCCGTGACCGCGGAATTGCGCCGTCCGGGGGCGCAGGACCCCTTCCTGGAAGCGGTCCTCCGTGACGATGGCTCGGTGCCCGACAGCGCTGCCGGCGACGGATGGTATGCGGCGGAGATGGAGTTCACCGCATCGCGGCCTCAGGCCGGCGTGCATCCCCTCCGGTGCCTTGCGCGCGACCGGCGGGGGTTGCGGAGCGTCGCCCTCGAGATGCCGTTCCGGATCCTGCGGATGAATACCCCTCCCGGTCTGGCAGGACTCTCGGCCCCCGACACCGTGCTTCTCCCTGCGGGGGATTCGCTCCTCATCCCCATGAACGTGGCCGCCGCCGATTCCGACGGCCTGGGAGATGTGCGCGAGGTGTTCTTCCGAAGTCTGGACTCCTCCGACCCGCTCCTGCGCTTTTCCCTGCTGGATGACGGCGGCGCCAGCCCTCTGAGCGGGGACCTGCTGGCCGGAGACGGCATCTTCAGCACCGTTGTGCTCCTGGTGGACGCCCCCGGTGTCCGGCGCAGTTTCCGGTTTGCCTTCCAGGCGGAGGACACCTTCGGGGATACGAGCTCCACGCTTCTCCACACCCTCACGGTCCGATGAGACCCGAACGTCCTGCCGGGACAGTGCTCCTGCTCCTTCTTGTTCCCTGGGCCCTTGCGCCGGGTCAACTTCCGGGGCCCTTCCGCCCCGGGGCCCGCAACCCCGCCGGCACAATCGCCGCCTGTCCTCCCAGCAACTCGATGGCGCACATGACCGTTTCCAGGGGTGTCCTCTGGGGCGGAGGCAGCAAGGGTCTGGCGAGGACTTCGGACGGGGGCGCCACCTGGGAGCTCTTCCGCGGCGAGCCCGCCTTCCCCACACCGGGGATCTTCGCCGTTGCCGTGCGGGGAGACACGATCTGGACGGCAGGCGGATTCACCCAGGGCGACTGCGAGAATCGCGTGCAGACAGGGGCGGGGTACGCCGTCTCCACCGACAACGGAGCGACCTGGGAGCGCCTCCCGCAAACGCTTGACGCCCGCCAGGACAGCATCGAGACCTACGGGGGAAACAGGGTCCGGTTTCTTCCCATCATCGTCGACGAACAGAATGTCACCTTCGACATCGCCCTTGGAAGCTCCGCCGTCTGGATTGCGAGCTGGTCCAGCGGACTGCGCCGCTCCACCGACGGCGGGAGTTCCTGGACGCGTGTGGTTCTTCCTTCGGACCGGAAGAACTCGATCCGCCCCGGGGACTCCCTCGGAACCTACGTCGTGGACCCGCGGGAGCACAACAACTTCCTGGCATTCTCCGTCTTCCTGGAGAATGACTCCGTGGTCTGGTGCGGGACCGCGGGCGGACTCAACAAATCCACCGACGGAGGCGTGAGCTGGACCAAGTTCACGACGCTGAACCAGCAGTCTTCCATGGCGGGGAACTGGGTGATCGCGGTGGCCGGCCAGCGGCTGGGGACGGGAACCCGGATCTGGGCCACCAACTGGATCGCCGACCTGGATCCCGAAGAACGGTTCGGCGTCTGCTCCTCGGACGACGGAGGCCGGATCTGGAGGACTCTTCTCCCGGGCGTCAAGGCCTACGCCTTCGCTTTCAAGGACTCCATCATGTATGCCGCCACGGACGACGGCATCTACAGAACTCCCGACGGCGGAGCCTCGTGGACCCGGTCCGGTTCGATTGTGGACGCCGGCACAGGGGCCCGGATCACCCGGCGCTCCTTCTTCTCGGTTGCCGTCCTGGGAGACACGGTGCTTGCCGGCGGATCCGACGGCATCGCCCGCACCCGGGACAACGCGGACCATCCCTTCGGCTCCTCCTGGGAGGTTCTCCGGACGGCACGGCCCCTCGACGCGGAGGTCCGGACCTATGCCTATCCCAACCCGTTCGCGCCCGATGACGAGGTGGTGCGCCTGCGCTACTCCACCGGGGGGCCCACCGTGCCGGTGACCATCGAGATCTTCGACTATTCCATGCAGCGTGTGCGCACACTTCTCCGGGAGGCCATGCGGTCGGGGGAACGTGAGCAGGATGAAATCTGGAACGGCCGGGATGACCGGAATGTCCAGGTGTCCAACGGGGTGTACTTCTACAGGGTCCTTGTCGGCGGAGGGGATCCCGTGTGGGGGAAGATCCTTGTCCTCCAATAGCCGACGGATGACACGGGCGGCCGTCCTCGCCTCGGCGCTCACGCTCCTGGGCCTCTCCCACTGTGCGGGACAGCTTGCCGGGAAGGCCGGGGCCTTCAGCCGGATGGGCTTCGGCGCCCGCGGGATCGGGATGGGAAACGCCCTCACGGCCGTGACCACCGGAGACCTTGCGGGATACTACAACCCCGCCGCCATGGCCCTGCTCGCCAGGCGCACGCTATCCGCTTCCTACGGCCTGCTGGCCCTGGACAGGAGACTCAACTTCGTGAGCTATGCCCAGCCCCTGCCCCCTTCGGCCGGGCTTTCGGCGGGCATCATCAATGCCGGGGTGAGCGGGATCGACGGGCGCGACGCGGACGGGGAGGAAACGGGTCTTCTGCAGACCTCCGAAAACCAGATCTTTCTTGCCTTTGCAAACCGGTTCCGCGGCGGGCTGTGCGTGGGGCTGAATGTCAAACTCTACCATCACCGGCTGTACACCGATGTCTCCTCCACAACCGTCGGCTTCGATGCGGGAGCCCTGCTTCCCCTCCCCCACGGACTGGCGGCCGGGCTGACCGTCCGCGACATCAACTCACGCTACACGTGGGATACCTCCGAGCTCTACTGCCAGGACGGGAACACC
>JBAVEL010000025.1:0-3333 GCA_049587715.1 Bacteroidota bacterium | reverse complement strand
TGGGACGGGAGGAACCTGCAGGGGGAGAGGGTGGGGTGCGGTGTGTACGTGTACCGTATGGAGGCGCAGCCCGGGAGGGCCGGTGCATCGCCGTTCGTGTCCGGAAGGAAGATGATTCTCCTGAAGTGAAGCTTCGGGGGAGCATCGGAGAGGCCGTGAGATTCGGGAGGCCGCACGCTTGCCCCGTGCAGGGCATCCGGGCGGGTGGTTTCCCTCCTCTCCGGGGGAAGGGTTTGCCGACACACCGGCCTCGCATGAGGCCGGAATCAATGGAGGAGACAATGAGACCTTCTGGATACTGTGGCAGATGGCGGAGCGCTGTGGCAGCGTGGGTTGCGGCCGGGTTCCTTCTGCCCTGCAGCACGCCCCTCCTGGGGCAAGTGCCAGATAGGTGGGAAGAGGGGGCCGCGAGGGTGGCAGAGAAGTTCTTCAAGTCAACGGGAATTCCATTCCCAGGAGGAGGCGGGCCGGGCCCTGTTCCGGAGGCGGTCAACCGGTATGTCCTGACCGGTTGGGGCCCCGACCAGTGGTTTGGCTGCTCGGTCACAGGTGCCGGAGACATGGATGCAGACGGTTTCCCCGATGTGGTGGTGGGCGCGCCTGGCGGAGGCGCTGCAGGTCGCATACACATCCTGTACGGCCGATCAACTCTGCCCCCCCAGTGGTGGGGGAGCATCCCCGCCACTGCGGAGGGCCACGTCGGATGGTCGGTGGCATCCCTGGGGGATGTCAATGCGGACGGATATCCGGATGTCATTGCCGGTTCCTCAGGAGGTCTGAGCGACGGGAGTGACGGCTTCGCAATCGTGGTCTTCGGAGGAGCGGCGAGGGATACCTCGGTGGACCTCCGCCTTACAGGCACCGCGACGTGGGCCGAGTACTTCGGGTGGTCCGTCGCGGGCGGCGGGGATGTAAACGGAGACGGACATAACGACATCATCGTGGGAGCCCCTGGAAGCGATATGGCCCCCCATGGGGGGAGAATCTACATCTACTTTGGCGGCCCGTTCGTTGATACCGTTGCCGACACAATTCTGGACGCTGAATCCTCAGGCGATTGGTTTGGTCGGACGGTCTCGTATGCAGGAGATGTGGATGATGACGGCTACGGGGATTTTCTGGTAGGGGCTCCCTACCATGACGGCCCGCTGGGGCTGAACCAGGGGCGCGTGTATCTCTACCGGGGAGGCAGCTTTCCAAACATGACGCCCTATCGCGTATGGGACGGCCTGGGCGTCAACAACTGTTTTGGCGAAGGAGCAGCCCCGGCGGGGGATGTGAACGACGGAGGCGTTCCCGATATCATAGTCGGGGCGAAGGGGCATGCATATGTCTTTTCTGGAGAGGACGGCTGGGACACCTCCCCCGAGCTGGACTTAACGGGGCAGCCGCCGACGAGCACGACGTTCGGGCTGCTTGCCGTTGCGGGCGCCGGGGATTTCAACGGGGATGGTGTGGGTGATCTGGTGGTGGGGGATTATGTGGATCCGCTGTCCAAGGGGACAGCGCTTGTCTTCTACGGTGGTGCGGCCATGGACAGGGAGCCGGACAAGATATTGAACGGCGATGAGAACGGCGATTACTTCGGCAGGTCCGTTGCCGGGATCGGCGATCTGAACAGTGACGGGACGGACGAGATCATCGTCGGTGCCGTCTTCGCTGAGGGAAGCGCCGGCCGGGCGCATGTGTTCACCAATTCGGTGTCAGGGCCGGATATACCGGATGCGACCCTTGGGGGCGAGGCGCCCGGCGACTATTTCGGGTACCGGCTGGCAGGGGCAGGGGATTTCAACTGCGACGGATACCCCGACGTGGTGGTGGGGGCTCCGGCGGCGGATGTGGGGGGCCTGCTGGATGCGGGAAAGGCCTATGTCTATTACGGAGGTCCCATCTTCTGGACGCGGGAACATCTTACCCTCGAGGGTACGGGTGCAGGCGACAACTTCGGCTGGTGCGTGGCAGGAGCCGGGGATGTGAACAACGACGGGTGCAGCGACGTGATTGTGGGAGCGCCGTACCATGGGGAGGGGGGTCTCTCGAGTAGGGGGGCCGTGTATCTCTTTCTGGGGGGTACTTACCCGGCTTCCACACCCCATCGGGTCCTCCTGGGTGAAGCGGTCGGCGACCACTTCGGCTGGTCCGTGGCTGGTGTGGGGGATGCCGGGAATGACGGATACGACGATATCATCGTGGGAGCTCCCGATGTGGGGGCGGCTCAGGGTCGCGCCTATGTGTATAGAGGGGCGGGGGTACTGCCTCCTGCCTGGACACCGGCGGCCTCCTATGACGGCATAACGGGCACCATCTTCGGGATTGGCGTGGGGGGAGCCGGCAACATCAACGGGGATTCCTATGACGACTTCGTGGTGGGAGCTTCGGGCTATGTGCGTGTGTACCCGGGGGGAGGACTTGTGGGAGCCTCGCCGGTTGTCCTCAACGCGCCTCCGGGTGCGATTCAGTTTGGCCTGGTCGTGGGCGGTGCCGGGAATCTGCAGCTCGATGGCTATGACGATGTCGTGGTGGGCGCCTACGGTGATGGGACCAATGCCGGGAGGGCGTACGTCTACCGGGGGGGGAATCCCATGGATACGGCCCCCTGGCTGACCCTGGTCGGAGAAACCCCGGGGGATTACTTCGGCTACGCGGTCGGTTCCGCCGGCGACGTCAACGGAGACCGCAAGAGCGATCTGATCATCGGGGCTCCCTGTGCTGATGCTTCTTCCATGGAGAATGTGGGGTGCGCGTACGTGTATTTCGGGCGCTGGACGATGCACACGGACGCCGACATCGTGATGACCGGGGAGGCGGCGGGCGACGGGTTCGGATGCTCCGTGGCGGCGGTGGGGGACCTTAACCATGACGGTCTCGACGACCTGCTGGTGGGGGCGTTCTACAATGACAAGAACGGCGGGACGAAGCTGGCGGATGCGGGAAGTGCGTCGCTGTTCCTTTCCTCCTCGCCTGCGGTGACCCCGAACATCAGCTCGGTGCGGGATGTGCCGGGGGACCAGGGAGGGAGGGTGACGGTGAGCTGGAAGCGGAGCGCGCTGGACCATCCTGATTTCGATGTGCTGGTGGATTACAGCATCCACAGGAGTCCGCCGCCTGTGGGCGGGGTGTACGCGTGGGAGCCGCTGGAGACGGTGGCTGGTTTCCGGCGACCAACCTACAGCTACACGGCTTCGACGCTTCAGGATTCGACCGCAGACACCTCGGGGGTGTACTGTTTCCGTGTGGTGGCGCGGAGCTATCCTCCGCTTCAGTTCTGGTACTCCGACACGGTGGCGGGATACAGCGTGGACAACCTTCCGCCCGCACCGCCCCTGATGCTGG
>JBAVEL010000024.1:0-4917 GCA_049587715.1 Bacteroidota bacterium | reverse complement strand
GGCCCAGGCTGGCCGCCGTGTGCCCCCGGACAGCCGATGCGAACAGGCGCCGGAGGCATTCCCGCTCGGCGGAAGTGTCGGCCAATCCCTTCCAGGCGAGGGATGCGGCATAGTAGGCCTCGGGGTGAGTCCGGAGGGCGATCTCTTCCTCGATGACGGGCACTGCCTCCCGGTGCCGGTTGAGGGAAATGAGGGCGTAGGCGTGTATGAGGGCGGATTTGGGATACTGGGGATAGGTCCGCCGCAGGCGCGTGATCCACCGGAGGGATTCCTCGGCGCGGCCCTCCTTCAGATATTCCAGGGCGAGGGTGGACTGGGCGAGGGGGAGGCCGGGATCTTCCTCCACGGCTGCGGCCAGCTCCCCGATGGCCTGCCGCCTGTCTTCGTGGACCGCGAGAATGCCCGCCAGAAGATGCCTGTCGGCCCGGATGGTCCGGATTGCGGGTTCGAGAGAGTACCACAAGCCCGCTCCCGCCAGGGGCACAAGGAGCCAGATCGCCCGGCCCGGGAGTTTCGGCACGGCAAGGCTCCCCGGCTGCGCGGAGGGAGCCAGCACGGGGGACGAGAGGAGCCCCAGGAAGAGCCAGACGAGCGCGGCGACGGGAACCTGGCGGAGCGCCACCCCCACCATGCCTTCTGCAAGGACCCCTGCAAGCCCCCCCATGAGGGCTGCCGCTGCCGTGCGGTTCCATCCTCTGAGTTGTCCGATCGTGCGGAGCGCACCCCCCGGCACAAGAACCAGCAGGAGTCCGTAGAGGGCAAGGCCCGCCAGCCCTGATTCCACGGCGATCTCGATGATCTCGTTGTGAGCATGGGGGACCAGGTCCTCGCTGCCCGCGATCCAGTAGTGCGGCGACCGGAAACGCACCATCACGGTCTCGTACGACCCCACGCCGTGGCCGAAGACGGGGGAATCCAGAAAGGCCAGAAGCCCCGCGTCCCAGAAGAAAACCCTGCGGGCAAGCGTGGACGAGGCATCGGACGGGGCGGGGCTGGTGAGCACCCGGTCCATCACGGGCGCCAGGAGAACGCCGCCTGAGGCGAGAAGGAGGATGAGCAGAGAGGGGAAGATCCATCCCGGCCGCTTCCTGCGGGTCAGGAGGAAGAACACGGCCAGTCCTACGGCTGTGGCCGCGATTCCGCCGCGGGATCGGGTGAAGAGGAGCATGATGACCTCTCCCGCCGCCAGCAGTGCAAAGAGGGAGCGGATCGGCCGGGACCGGTTTCCGTCCGCCGCCAGGGCGGCGACGAGGGGAACGGTGAGGGCGATGAAGCCCGCCAGGTAGGTGGGGTTCACGAGGGTGGACCCGATGCGCCCGTGCCGGCTGTAGGTGAAATCCGGCGAGGGGCCGGCGGAATCCAGGTACTCGTACACACCGAACAACACCACGCCGCCGATGATGCAGGCCAGCAGATGGAACCAGGAACGGATCCGCGCGGTGTCCCCCGCCAGGACCGCCCCTCCGTACAAGAGAACCACCCCGCACAGAAGGAGTGTGAAGGCCGGCCAGGCGTGTCGTGGAAAGGGGGAAAGAAGAGCCGACACACCGCCGAACATCAAAAGGAGCAGCGGGGCCGCCATGTGCCTTGTGTCGGGGATGGGAAACCGCCCCGTCCGGAACCCCCCTGCCGCAAGTGCCAGAGCCAGGACCGTCACACCCAGGACCAGAAGCGGGAGCTTGGGGAGACCCGCATCCAGGGCATTCAGGGAGAAGACCAGCGCAGGGAGCACCAGGGCTGCGGGCGCCAGCAGGTGTGCGCGGGGAAGGGAATCTCCCCGCCGGGCCTCGGAGGATGAAAAGGGCACTGGGCCGATCGGGTGCTGTCGTGGGTTGTTCGGCGGACAGGGCAATGTAGGGCGCCCGCGCCTTACAAACAAGCGCAGGCGGATTGGACATCCCTCCTCGGCCTCATGGGAAGACCGGCGCGGGCCCCTTGCGAAAGAGCCGGCGCCTTTCGATATTGGAGGGACAGCATATGACCATCCCCTCCCTGCAGACCCCCCCCGTCCACGTCAACGGTTCCGGCTCCGCCGTCCACTCCACCCGCGCCGTCATAGATCTTGCGGCGTTCAGGCACAATGTGGGGGTGGTGCGCCGGCGGGTGGGCTCCGGGGTGAAGGTGATGGCGGTGTTGAAGTCGAATGCCTACGGCCACGGCGTGAAACCCATCGCGGCCGAGGCCCAGAGGTGCGGGGTGGAGGCCCTGGCGGTGGCACGGGTGGGGGAGGGATTCGAGCTGAGGGGGGAAGGGGTGCGCACCCCCATCCTGGTATGCGAGATCGCCCCCCCGGATGTTCTCCAGCGGGTGATCGGGGAGGACCTCCAGCTCACGGTGACTTCCCCCGCGAGTGCCACGGCGATCAGCGCTGCGGCCTGCCGGATGGGAACCCCGGCGCGGGTGCATGTAAAAGTGGATACGGGCATGGGGCGGCTGGGGGTTTCCCACGCCGAGGCGGGCGAATTGATCGAGGCCATGCTCCGCCTGCCGCGGCTGGAGCTGGCGGGGGTCTACAGCCACTTTGCCACCTCGGAGAACGCCGACCGGAGCTACGCCCGGGAGCAGCTTGCACGGTTCAACCGGGTGCTGGAGGAGCTGGAACGCCGGAACGTGGAGGTTCCGCTCCGCCACATGGCCAACACGGGGGCCATCTTCAACCTGCCGGAGGCGCACTTCGACATGGTGCGCCCGGGAATCGCGCTCTTCGGGTACACACCCGCGCAGGCGGTGGAGGGAGGAGAGGAGCTCCGCCCCGTGATGAACCTGCTTTCCCGCGTCTCACACCTCAAACAGGTGGAGAAGGGAACCAACGTCTCCTACGGAAGGCAGCACACGACCACCCGCCGCACATGCATCGCCACCGTCCCCATCGGATACGGAGACGGGTATCTGCGGGCGCTTACGCACAAGGCCGAAGTGCTGATCCGGGGGACGCGCTACCCCTCCGTGGGGGCCATCTCGATGGACCACCTGATGGTGGATGTGGGAGAGAAAAGCCCGGTGGAAGTGGATGACCGGGTGACCCTCATCGGAACGGACGGAGCGGAGCGCATCACGTGCTGGGAACTGGCGGAGAAACTGGGGACCATCCCGTACGAGATCACCTGCCTCATCACCCCCCGGGTGCTCCGGGTGTTCACGGGATGAGGCCTCCCCCTCGAAATCGCCTGGAAACGGGGGGATTTTTGGAGGGGAAGGCATCCCGGGAATCATCTCCGGGGAGTTCTTGTTAGCGTAGTACGGGTCCTGTGCCCATGACGTCGAATTCAGCGTAACCCAGGTCAACCTACAACCATTACCGGAGGATCGTTCCATGAGACATCTGAAATTGCCCCTTCTGGCCTGCGCCCTTCTGGTGCTCGGCGCATCGGTTGCCTTTGCCGGAGGAAACCCGAAGGAGGCGAAGAAGAAGGCGTCGAATCCCGCTTCCTGCTGCCCGGCGTCGGGGAAGACCGGCACCGCGGCCGCCGTGAAGTCCGCGAAGGCCGACAGCACGTGCCCTGTCACGGGTGCGGTGCACGCCAAGCGGCGGGTCGTGACCGATGAAGGATGCGACGGGATGACGCAGGCGGGTGCGGGCAAGAAGTGCGGAGACGAAGCGGGATCCGGTTCCTCCTGCTGCGCGGGAGGCGGAAAGACAAAGGCAAAGGCGGCCAAGCCCGCCGATACCCCCGACAAGAGGTAGATCTGCTTTCAGAAGGGGATCCGCCACAGTGGATCAGGGCCGCCGCAGGGCGGCCTTTTTTTTCGCCCCTTCCGTGGTTTGTGTTCCCCGGGGCGATTCCGTATCTTCCATCGCGATTTCACGTACACATTCCACCCCAACCCGCGCACGAGCTCATGAGCGAACACATCCGCAAACCCGGCGTCCTGGTGACGGGCGCCAACGGCGAGATGGGGCACGGCCTCATCGAGCGGCTCGCCGCAGACGGAACCCGGAACGTCATCGCAATGGACATCCAGCCCGTGGATGATTCCCTCCGCTCCTGGTGCACGGCGGCCATTACGGGGGACATCCTGGAGGAACGGCTCCTGGAACGCCTCCAGAGCGAATACGAGATCCACGCCATCTATCATCTGGCCGCCCTGCTTTCCACGCGGGCGGAGTTCACCCCCGAGGCGGCCCACAGGGTGAACGTGGACGGCACGCTGAACCTTCTGAAACTGGCCGTGGAGCAGTCCCGCTGGCACGGACAGAAGGTGCGGTTCATGTTCCCCAGTTCCATTGCGGCCTACGGTCTGCCCGATGCAGCGGCCAAGAAACGTGCAGGCAGGGTGAAGGAGTCGGAGTGGAACTACCCCGCCACCATGTACGGCATCAACAAGCTCTACTGCGAGCACCTGGGCCGATACTACGAGCGCCACTACCGGCAGCTTGCGGCCGACGGGGAGAGGCACGGGGGCATCGACTTCCGCTCCATCCGGTTCCCGGGACTCATCAGCGCGGTGACGGTGCCGAGCGGCGGCACGAGCGACTATGCCCCCGAGATGCTCCACGCGGCGGCGCAGGGGAAGCCGTACAGCTGCTTTGTGCGCGAGGACGTGCGCATCCCCTTCATGGCCATGCCCGACGCCATCGAGGCGCTGCTGAAGCTGGAGACGGCGCCCAAGGAACACCTGACCCGTGTGTCGTACAACATCACGAGCTTCTCCCCCTCCGCGGGGGAGATCCGCACGATGGTGCTTGGCGAGTTCCGGAACGCCGAGATCCGCTTCCACCCGGACGACAAACGCCAGGCCATTGTGGACACCTGGCCCGAGGACCTCGACGACACGGCCGCGCGGCGCGACTGGGGCTGGGCTCCCCAGTATGATCTGGCGCGCGCATTCGGCGAGTACCTGATTCCCAGTATCCGGAGGCGGTATGGGGTCTAAGGCGCACGGGCCCGCAGGCGGGGGCCCCGGGGCGGGCAGGTG
>JBAVEL010000023.1:0-6180 GCA_049587715.1 Bacteroidota bacterium | reverse complement strand
TGACAGCCTCGGGTCCGCCCGCGATCACCCCCTGAATCCGCGCCGGATCCGTCCCGAAGGTGGGCGGGCACTCCGCCGCGTCCAGGATTCCCAGCCGTCCGCTCGTTCCCGCCCCCACATAGGTGAGCGTGCCGCCTGAGCGCAGCGCGGCCACCACAAGCTCCACGGCCTTTTCAATATAGGGGATCTCGCGCTCCACGGCATGCGCCACCAGTTTATCCTCCGCGTTGATGGCCTTCAATACCTGCAGGGTGGACCACCCATCCAGTCCGAATGTGGCGGGGTTCCGCTTTTCCGTGAGCAGGTCCGCCAGCTCGCGCCGGGTATCGTTCATAGCTCCACCATGATGATCTTCTTGTCGGTCAGGGCGGCCTCTTCCATGCCGCGGAACTGCACCCCCAGAACCTCCGTCCGGGGTCCGCCGCTCCCCCTCCACGCAACCAGCTCCGCCTCCAGGTCTCCCCCCTTCATGGCCGCCAGGCAGGGAGCCGCCAATGTGATCCGGCCGGCCCGGAAGGACGCCCCCCTCTCTCTCCGCACCAGTGGATGGGACCATCGGATGAGATCCTTGAGGGGGGCCACTGCCCGGGCAACCACAAGATCGAATTCCCCCCCGAGTGCCTTCTGTATGGCCGGATCCTCCGCCCTTCCATGCACCACGCGGGCGTTCCCTATCCCCACCTCCTCGAGCATCCGTTCCACGGCGCGGACCTTCTTTCCGATGGAATCCAACAGAGTAACCCGTATGTCCGGCCGCACGATGGCAAGAGGTATCCCGGGGAGCCCTCCGCCCGTCCCGAGGTCCAGAACAGACAGCATGGGCGGTATGTCCAGAACAAAGAGAATTGAGAGAGAGTGGATAATATGGTTAGACCAGATATTTCGAGCCGTGCTCCTTGAGACCAGGTTCACCTTCTCATTCTCAGCCAGCAATGAATCTGCATAGGCGCGTAGAATGGCTGCTGCTGTGCGCTCCAGATTTAGTCCGTTCATTGAGCACACACCAATGGCCCACTCGGGCCCGATGTCCGGCCGACATTCGCCGGAGGGTTTCACGTGGAACCCTCTTTCGAAACCGCCACCATCAGAATCGAAATATCTGCCGGGGTCACGCCCGGAATCCTGGATGCCTGCCCAACTGACCTCGGCCTCGTTTTTGAGAGCTTCTCCCTGGCCTCGCTGCTGAATGAGGTCACCCCGTCGAAGTCGAAATCTTCCGGTATTCCCGTAGTCTCACTCCTTCTGAATGCCCGCACCTCCTCCTCCTGCCTGAGGAGGTACCCCTCGTATTTCACCTCGGTTTCAAGTCTCTGGAGGCCTCCCCTGAACCTCCGCAGGTTGTTCAACACCGGTTCCGACCTGGCCGGATCGGCCTTCATGAGATTGTCCAGAGAGACTCCGGGTCTCCTGAGAAGCTTGGCGAGTGTCTCGGGCTCTGCTATCCATTGAACGCCCGAATACTCCAGAACGCCGTTAACCTGATCAGGTTTTGCCCATGTTCTGGAAAGGTACCTGGAACCCTCTCGAATGAGCTCCTCCTTCTTCTCCAGGGTATCCACCGCATGAGACCCGATAAGCCCGACGGATCTCCCCCGCCTCATGAGCCTTGAATCTGCATTGTCATACCTGAGGAGGAGCCGGTACTCCGCCCTGGATGTGAATATCCTGTACGGTTCATCGGTGCCCTTGTTGATAAGGTCGTCCACCATCACTCCGATATACGATTCCTCCCTCCCGAGTAGGAATGGCGGCTCGTCACGGCACATGAGGGCCGCATTGATGCCCGCCAACAGGCCTTGGCCGGCGGCCTCCTCGTATCCGCTTGTCCCGTTTATCTGGCCTGCCAGGAAGAGCCCCCGCACACCCTTTACCTCCAATGTGTGTTTGAGCTGATGTGGAAGCACATAATCGTACTCCACAGCATAGCCCGGCCTCGTCATCACAGCATTTCCCAGCCCGGGGATCGTCCTGATTGCCTTTTCCTGGATGGGTGCCGGAAGACTCGTGGAAAAACCATTCAAATAGGCCACAGGAGACCCATACCCCTCCCTTTCAAGGAATATCTGGTGCCCTTCCCTGTGAGGGAATCTCCTTACTTTGTCCTCTACGGATGGGCAATACCTTGGCCCCACCCCTGCGATCGCCCCCGTAAAGAGAGGCGACTCTCCAAATCCCTCCCGGAGGACCGAGTGAGTCTCCTCGTTCGTGTGAGTCAGAAACATCGGTATCTGTGGGTTCTGGATGGAGAGTGTTTCATGTGAAAACGGGAAGGGCTCCCTGTCGGGATCCTGGGGTATGGTCAGCCCGAAGTCTATCGTATTGTATGCAATCCTGGGCGGGGTCCCGGTCTTCAGACGTCCGACCTTGAGACCTATCCCCAATATGGACTTCGTCAGCTCTGTTGAGGCCCCCTCTCCAAACCTCCCGCCCGGGGAGGGCACGAGCCCCGTAAACATGACCGCATTCAGGAATGTCCCCGTGCATACGATCGCGGCCCTGCATCTTGCTCTGGCCCCCGATCCGGTCACTATCCAGGCGACCTCCCCATCAATCATCCCCAGGATATCCACGGAATCCATCACAACTCCAAGGCCCTCCTGTCGCGAAACCACCCTCCCGGCCTCCCGTGAGTACCACTCCCTGTCACTCTGGCATCGTGGGGACCAGACGGCAGGCCCCTTGGATTTGTTCAGCATCCTGAAATGAATACCTGTCGTGTCGGCCAGACGCCCCATCTCGCCGCCAAGGGCATCTATCTCCCTCACGAGTTGTCCCTTTGCGGTTCCGCCTATGGCGGGATTGCATGACATCCGCCCGATCGCGCGCGGATCCAATGTGAACAGCCCCGTCCTGCACCCCATGCGTGAAGCGGCAAGGGCTGCCTCTACGCCGGCGTGACCACCGCCAACCACAACCACGTCATAGTCCGCATACGGCTTCTTGTGTTGCACGTGGAACACCTTCTCACTTCCCTATGCAGAATCTCTCGAAAATAGCATTCAGGACCTCTTCCGATGTGACTGCCCCCGTGATCTCTCCTATGCTCTCAGCCGCTCTCCTGAGGTCCAATGCAATGAACTCGCTCGGCAGATTCTGCCCTATGCTGACCATGCACGCCTCGAGGGAATACTCAGCCCTCCGGATCGCTTCCAGGTGCCTGAGACTCGTTATCGTACTCTCACCATGCATATTCCCGGCAGGGAGGAGGAACTCAGCCATGGAGCGCCTGAGGGACTCAAACCCATCTCCCATGAGTGCAGACACATACACATGCCCGGAATCCTGACCAGGCCTGAGTTTCGGATCAAGATCTATCTTGTTCACAACCCGAATAGTTGGCTTCGAAACCTCGCCCGATTTATATGTACTACCCGTATTACCTGGTTCTTCCACGGCGATAACCAGATCCGCCGATTCCACGGCTTCCCTGGCTCTTCTTATTCCCTCCGCTTCCACCGGATCCTCAGACTCCCTCAGGCCCGCGGTATCTGTGAGCCTGACCGGTATTCCCTCTATGCTGAGATCCCCCTCTAGGGTGTCCCTTGTGGTTCCGGGAACAGGATGTACTATGGCTCTGTCTTCTGAGAGCAACCTGTTGAATATGCTCGACTTCCCGGCATTCGGGGCTCCTGTGATGGCCACCCTGATTCCGTCCCTCTCCAGGCGCGCCCTCTCGTACGATGCCTCAAGGCGCCTGCACTCCTCTATGGCAGACACCACTCCCGCCTTTACCTCGTCCCTGGGAACTGCTTCCGGATCATCCTCTGAGAAATCCAGCTCCAGCTCGAGAAGGCCGCAGAGGCGCACCAGGGCGGAGCGCATCCTCTCCAGCGCACGCCCGGTCTCTCCCCTGAGCTGCCTCACGGATTGCCTGCGGGCCCGCTCGCCCCTGGCCGAGATCAGGTCCATCACCGCCTCGGCCTGGGTCAGGCTTATGCGTCCGCCGAGAAACGCCCTCCGGGTGAACTCCCCGGGCCCCGCCTGGCGGGCCCCCGATGCCAGAACCGCCTCCAGGACACTCCGCGTGACAAGCATGCCGCCATGGCAGGTAATCTCCACGGAGTCCTCTCCTGTATAGGAGCGGGGGCCCCTGTAGACAGACACCAGGACTTCGTCCAGGACGCCGCCGTCGGGGTCCACAATGACGCCCTGATGGAGGGTGAATCCGGCCGCTCCCGACAGAGGCCGGGTCCCCCGGAACACGCGGTCTGCCACCGACAGGGAGGCGGGGCCGCTGATTCGGATGATGGAAAGAGCGCCGTTGCCCGCGGGGGTGGCGACGGCCGCGATGGTGTCGCCGGTGGGTGAGCTCATCGGGGAAACTTACCAATTTGCCTCCTGAGCATCAAGCCGGAGGCCGGAAACAGAAGCGGCCCGCGCGCATGCCGCGGGCCGCCGGAGGCGGGGAGGTGAATCCCCGATTATGTGGGAACGGCCGGACCCTGTTCCATCCGCTGCACCCCGGCCGGCTCTCTGACCAACCGGAGCTCCGCGGGGAAAGGATCGCCCCCTCAGATCCCGGGGGCGGATGCGGGGCCGCGCTCCATCCTACTTCAGCTTGGGCAGCTCCCGCGTGATCCTCCCCATGATCCCTCCCCGGTTTTTCCTGGGCTCCGCTTTCCGCAGCGGCTCGCTCCCGTGCTGTTTGTTGATCCAGAACTGCTGGAGGATGGAGAGGAGATTGAACACGAAGTAGTAGAGGTTCAGCCCCGAGGGGAAATTGTTGAACAGCAGCGTCATCATGAGGGGCATCATCCAGACCATCGCCTGCTGGCGCGGATCGGTCACGGTCATCTTCTGCTGAATGAACATCGTCGCCCCCATCAGGAGCGCCAGACCCGAGACAGCCCTGATGCCGAACAGGGGAAGCTCGAAGGGAAGCCGCGTCACGACATCCGGTATGGAGAGATCGGTGATCCACCACACAAACGGCGCCTGCCGCAGCTCGATGGCCGACGAGAACACGGCATAGAGCGCGAACAGGATGGGCATCTGCAGCAGGAGGGGGAGGCATCCCGATGCGGGATTCACTCCGTACTCCTTGTACAGGTTCATCACCTGCTGATTGATCTTCTGCGGGTCATCCTTGTGTTTCTTCCGGATCTCCTCCATCATCGGCTGGAGGGCCTGCATCCGCTTCATCGAACGCATGCTGGTCCTGCTCAGGGGATGCAGCACCACCTTGATGATGAGGGAAAAGACAATGATGACCACGCCGAAGTTCGGGATGATCCAGCGGAGAAACTGAAACAGGGGGAGCATCACGTATTCCGAGATGGGCCGGATGATCCAGGCGGCGCCCAGACTCAGCATCTGGTCCAACCCCCGGCCGTAGGACTTCAGCACGTCGAAATCCAGCGGGCCCAGAAACACCGTCAGCCGCCCCGAATCCTGCAGAGCCCCCCCCAGGGGCATCTTCACGGCCAGGGAGTAGCTCTCCGATATGCCCTTGTCCGGGAGAGCGGAGCGGACCCCTCCCAGCAGATAGCCCCGGCCGCGCCCCTCCTCGGGCAGAAGGGCCGCCGCGAAGTACTTGTTCCTGGCCGCCACCCATTCCGTCGCCCCCGTCTTGTCCGTCGGGGCGGGGTTGTCCCCCTCCGGCGCCTCGAATTCCGCGAGCTCCCCCCCCGAGTAGGCAAAGGCCTTGGCAAAGCCGGCCTCATCCACGCTGTTGTGCTCTGCAAACCGCACTCCCCGCTCCCAGAGGACCTGATACTCGCGATCGGGGATCACGTCCCGCATGTTCCGGAACACCAGGTCGGCGGCAAAGGAATAGAGGCCGTTGCGGAACCTCAGGCGTTTCGTGATGCTCCGTCCCCCGGGGATCGGGAGGCGGAGCTCCACGGTCAGGGAATCCGTTCCGGCGAGGGTCACGGTCCGGCCGGGCGGGAAATCCGATGCAAAGAACAGGTGCCGGGTGTTCACCAGGCGCCCGTCGCTGGTGGCAAACAGGATGCTGAAGTCCCCGCCCGAAGCCCGCTCCACCATAGGAACCGGATGCCCGTCCCAGGTCTTGTACCGTGTCAGGTTCCACTTCCGGACCAGCCCTCCCCGGGTGGAGATCTCGGCCGTATACAGGTCCGTCCGCACGACCAGCACCTTCTCCGTGCCCGAGCGGAGGTGGGTGAAGAACCGGCCCACATTCGTGTCGCCGACCGCGGGCACCGCCTGCGCCTCGAC
>JBAVEL010000022.1:0-2687 GCA_049587715.1 Bacteroidota bacterium | reverse complement strand
CTCCGGGCGCGGCTGGCCGGGCTGGAGCGCGCGGGTCTGGCCGTGCAGGGGGAGAGCTACTGGATCGAGAACATGGTGGCGTTCCGCGCCCGCCCCTCCGTCATCGAGGAAATCGCCTCCCGGGAGGATGTGGAGACCGTCTTTGCGGAGCCGGAGGTCTTCTACGATCCGGTGCTGGACTTCTCCGAGAGCGGTCCGGGATCGGAGAGCGTGGAGCCGGGCCTCCGGGCGGTGAACGCCCACCGGCTCTGGCGGGCGGGGATCACGGGATCGGGCCGGATCGTGATGAACATCGACACCGGGGTGAACGGAAGCCATCCGGCGCTTGCCTCCCGGTGGCGGGGCACCCTCCCCGGCGTGCAGCCCCAGCATGCCTGGTACAACGGCGCGGGGGGCACGTTCCCCGTGGACTCCGACAACCCCGGACACGGAACCCACACCATGGGCATCATGGCGGGGTGCAGTCCCGCCAGCGGAGACACCCTGGGGGTGGCCCCGGGGGCGTACTGGATCGCGGGCACGGGATCCTACACGGGCGCCTTCCAGTGGGCGGCCGACCCCGACGGGAATCCGTTTACCCTGACCGATGTCCCCGATGTCATCAACTGTTCCTGGTTCACCAGCGGGGACCTCTGCTACGGCGGAAGCGGCTACTGGAGTCTCATGGACAACGTGGAGCTTCTGGGGGCGGCGGTGATCTGGTCCGCGGGCAACTGCGGTCCAGGCGGAAGTCCCAGCTCCTGCTCGGGCGGGGCGGTCCCCGGCCCCTACATGACAATCACCCCCCCCAAGAACCGGATCGCCTCGGAGGTGAACGCCTTCTCTGTCGGCGCTCTGGAATCCGGGAACACGGTGGCGTCCTACAGCAGCAGAGGGCCGTCGGCCTGCGATACGAGCGTCATCAAGCCGGAGGTGAGCGCCCCCGGCTCGAATGTGCGTTCCACGCTGGCCAACGGGGGATACGGCCTCCTGAGCGGCACCTCCATGGCCTCTCCCCATGTGGCGGGGGCGGTGGCCCTGCTGCGGCAGGTTAACCCGAACGCCGATGCGGACATGGTGAAGTATGCCCTGCTGAGCCGCTCCAGAGACCTGGGGCCTGCGGGGGAGGACAACAGCTACGGCATGGGCATCATCGACGTCTTTGCCGCGGCCGAGGCGGTCTCCCCCTATTCCCTGTCGGGCGTCGTTACCTCCTCCGCCACGTCGCTCCCGATCCGCCTGGCCGGCGTGCGGGTGCAGCAGACGGAACAGTCGGACAGCACCGACTCCCTCGGGACATACTCCCTGAAGCCCGTCCTGGGCGGCGTCACGGTTGCGGTCGCCGCCTTCGGCTACTATGACACAACCCTGGCGGTGACCCTCCAGGGAGGCGTTCCCTTCACCCTGAACGTGGCGCTCCGCCCTCTGCCCACCGCGCCCGTGACGGGCGTGATCACCGACAGCATTGCGGGCACCGGCGTGGCCTGCGAGCTCCGCTTCCGGGCGCAGGGGGATCCTTTCCCCCAGCCCACCTACACGGTCTATTCCTCCGGGGCCGGGACCTATTCCTTTGCGGCCGTCATCGGGACCTACAGAGTGGAGATCCTCCCCCCGGCTCCCCACCCCGACAGGCTGACCGTGACGGGTATGGAGGTGACCGTCTCCGGAGCCACCCTGAACGCCGTGCTCCCCGAAGCGGCGCTCCTCCTGGTGGATGACGACGCGGGAGCGGCGTACGACACCCTGTACCGGAACTCCGCGGACCGGCTGGGGCGGCTGCGGCGCACGCTGGGCACGGGGGTGGGGGCTGATTCCCTGGAGAGGGCGCTGGCCTCCTTCCGCAGGCGCCCCGTGCTTGTCTGGTTCACCGGCAATGACACGACCGGGTGTCTCGGGAGCGGCGAGCGGCGCATCCTCGTCTCGCATTTCGATGCGGGCGGGCGCGCGATCCTCACCGGGCAGAACATGGCCGAGTTCACCCCCCCGGGCGACACCCTCTATGAGAGATACCTGGGGGTGCGGTTTGCGGGGAACTCCGGTGCCTCCTTCGTCCGCGGCTTCGCCGGAGACGTGATCGGAAACGGCATCAACTATCTGATATCGGGAGGGGCCAACAACCAGACCTCCAAGGACATCTACACGATCATCGGGGCCCCGCTGGGCACCCCCGTGAAGACGCTCTATTATACCGGGGACACGAACGCCATTGCGGGCGTGCGCGTCCTCGGCGCGAACGGCTGGGGGGCCGCCTGTTTTGCCTTCGGCATCGAGGGGATCACCCCCTCCCGGCAGGACACCTTCATGCTGCGGAGTCTCCGGTACTTCGATGGCATCGTGACGGGAGTGCCCGGGCCCCCGGACGCGGGCCTGCCAGAGGGTTTTGTGCTGGAACAGAACTACCCGAACCCCTTCAATCCCGCCACCACGATCCGATTCGGCCTTCCGGTGGAGAGCACGGTGCTGGTGGCGGTGTACGACCTGCTGGGGAGGGAATCGGCGCGCCTTGCCTCGGGCGTCCACCAGGCGGGCTTCCACGAGGTGGTGTGGAACGGCCGCATTTCCCGGGGGGAAGAGGCCGCGAGCGGGCTCTACTTCTGCCGTCTGGAGGCCGTTCCCCTGGAAGGGGGGGGCGGGCGCGTCGCGACACAGGTCCGGACCATGGTGCTTCTGAAGTAGGGCCCGCCACGCCTGAACGGAAAAGCGAGGCC
>JBAVEL010000021.1:0-5001 GCA_049587715.1 Bacteroidota bacterium | reverse complement strand
GCACGATGCGCCGGGCGATGCGCCGGGCGTGCCGCTCCTCCCCGAACATCCGCACAATGTCCTCCAGGGCCTCCTCGCTCATCCCGTTCACCACATCCGCGGCGGTGCGCCCCGAGCGGCGGTCCATGCGGGCATCAAGGGGGGCGTCGAACCTGTAGGAGAATCCCCGCCCCGGATCGTCCACCTGGTGGAACGAAACGCCCAGATCCAGCAGAAGGCCCGTGATCGGGTCCATGCCCCGCGCGCCCAGTTCGCGTGCCAGGTGCCGCATGTTGGCGTGCACGAACGTGCACGCGCGGCATGCTCCCTCCAGCCGCCCGGCGGCCTCCGCGATCGCCTCCTCATCCATGTCGAAGCAGACAAGCCGGCATGCCCCGCCGGAGCGCCGGCAGAGGGCGGCCGCATGCCCGCCTCCCCCCACCGTCCCGTCCACGTACAGGCCTCCCGGGTCGGTCAGAAGGAGCCCGGCAACCTCGTCACAGAGAGCGGGGACGTGATACGCGGTGGCGATGGTGCGTCTGTCGTTCGCTACTTCCTGGAAAAGATCTGCTCCGCCACATCCTCGTAGCTTTCGGGCTGCCCCTTGATGTAGGCCTCGTAGACGTCCGGATCCCAGAGCTCGATGTGATCCACGGCTCCCAGAACCAGGACGGCATCCTTAATGCCCGCGAACTGGAGGAGCACTTTGGTCAGCGTGATGCGGCCCTGCGAGTCCAGTTGGGTCTCGGTCATCCATTGCGTGAGCAGGCGGATGTAGAAGCGGTTTCTGGGATCGGCGGTGGGAAGGTCGCGGACCTGCGTCTCCCTCGTCTCCCACTCGTTCTGGGGGTAGGCGAAAAGACAGCGTTCATATCCCCGCGTGACGATGAAGGTCTCGTTGGCATCGGGTGCCATGGCCTTCTTCAGCCGGGCGGGTATGATGACCCGTCCCTTGCTGTCCACGGAATAGGTGTATGATCCCTTGAAAGAGGGCAAGTCCGCTCCCTTCGAGGGAAAGAGGCGGAAATGGGAGAACCCCCCACTCTTCACCCCTTTTTCCCACGCACCCAAAGATAGCTAATCGCCCGTGAAAGTCAAGCCGAAAAACCGTGAAACAAGCCCGTTTTCGCGGGGAGCGGACATCAAAAAAAACTGCGGATAATCCTCCCCCCACGGATTCACACGAGACTGGTCGGCCGGTTCATCGCCCCCTTCGGAGGGTGGGGGGAACCGCCGTCTTTCAACGCGCGCCCGGGCGGGCGGCTCAGGGGGAGGTGAGGGCTTCTATTGTCTTGAGTGTGCTTGAGAGGATCTCGCGCGGGCTCGCCTGGGGGCTCACCGGGAGCAGAAGCTTCAACACCCCGTTTTCCGTCCGGAGCGCCGCCCCTCCCGTGCGGAGCTTTCCCACCCGCTCCATGAGGCGCTGGAAAGCGCCGGACTCGTAGAACGCGGCATCCCCTGCGGGTGGAAGATGCAGCTCCACCCTCCGGGGATCCGAGACCACCCTGCGGAACCCCGTTCGCTCCGAGGCCAGCCGGATGCGGACCGCCTGCAGGAGATGCTCCGCTTCCTCGGGCAGCGGACCGAACCGGTCCCGGAGTTCCTCCGCCGCCTCCTCCAGTTGTTCGGACGATCGGACCGCGGCAAGGGCTCTGTACAGATCCAGCCGGGCGGCCTCTCCCGGAACATAGCTTTCCGGCAGCAGCGCGCTCACGTGAAGCTCCACGGTGACCGGCTCCCTCCCGAGGTGCGCGCCGGCCTCGGGAAAGAGCTCGGGGAATTCCTCCCGCTTCAGCTCCGCCACTGCTTCGTCCAGAATCCGGCTGTATGTCTCGAAACCCATGCTCTCCATGAACCCGGTCTGCTCCGCACCCAGCAGGTTGCCCGCTCCCCGCGTTTCCAGGTCCCGCATCGCCAGATGAAACCCGGACCCCAGCTCGGTGAACTCCTCCAGGGCCTGGAGCCGCAGAAGGGTCTCCCGGGGCATGGAGCCGGCGGGAGGCGTGATCAGGTATGCATAGGCCTGCACGTTCGAGCGGCCCACTCTCCCCCGGAGCTGGTACAACTCCGCCATTCCGAACCGGTCGGCCCTGTTCACGATCATCGTGTTTACGCTGGGGATGTCCACCCCCGACTCGATGATCTTCGTGCACACCAGAACGTCGGCGCGGCGTTCCAGAAAGCGGAGCATCGCGTTCTCCAGGTCGCGCGGCCTCATCTGCCCGTGCGCCACATCCACGCGCAGGCCCGGCATCAGACCCCGCAGTTTCTCCGCCACGCTTTCGATGTCGGTCACGCGGCTGTGCACGAAGAAGACCTGCCCGCCCCGATCCACCTCGCGAAGAATCGCCTCCCGGATCAGCCGCTCGTCGTACTCCGCCATTTCGGTGTGGATCGGGAGCCGGTTGCGCGGGGGCGTGGCGATCAGGGAGAGATCCCGGGCCCCCAGCAGGGAAAAATGGAGGGTGCGGGGGATCGGGGTGGCCGTCAGCGTGAGGGTGTCCACGGAGGCCTGCAGTGCCCGCAGCTTCTCCTTGGAGGCCACCCCGAAGCGGTGTTCCTCGTCGATGATGAGAAGCCCCAGGTTGCGGAACCGCACATCCCCCGACAGCAGCCGGTGGGTGCCGATGACGACATCCACCCGCCCCTCCCGGACCTCCTGCAGGATGTGCTCCTGCTCCCGCCGGGTTTTCAGACGCGAGAACATCCCGATGGCGGTCCCGTAGCGTGCCAGCCGTTCGGTGAATGTCTGATAATGCTGGAGCGCCAGGATCGTGGTGGGAACCAGGACGGCCACCTGCTTTCCGCTCAGCACCGCCTTGAAAGAGGCCCGCACCGCCACCTCGGTCTTCCCGAACCCCACGTCCCCGCAGATCAGGCGGTCCATCGGATGGGGGGCCTCCATGTCCTCCTTCACCTCGCGCGTGGCTTTGGCCTGATCGAAGGTGTCCTCATACATGAAGGATGCCTCCAGTTCCTTTTGCCACACGGCATCGGGGGCGAAGGCAAAGCCCGGCGACTGCCGGCGCCGGGAGTAGAGGCGGATCAGATCGCGGGCGATGTCCTTGATGCGGCCCCGGGCGCGCTCCTTCAACCGCTCCCATTCGGGACGCCCCAGACGGGTCAGCCTGGGGATGTGGCCCTCCCGCGAGGAGAACTTCTGCACCTTGCCCAGGTACGCGATGTTCACGTACAGGACATCCTTCTCCGCATAGAGGAGCCGGAGCACCTCCTGCTCCCCCGCGGGAAGCCGGATACGGGTCAGGCCGTCGTAGGTGCCGATGCCGTAGTCCTGGTGGACCACGAAGTCCCCCCGGGTCAGCCGGGAAACGTCCCGCCTGGAGAGTCCGCCTCTCCCCGGGCGGGGGCGCCTCCTGTTCCGCCGCTCCCGGTTGAAGATCTGATGCTCGGTAAGGACGGCCGTTGCCAGCAAACCGGAGACGAAGCCCGCATGCAGGGAGGGCGTGGTGAAGACGGCTCCCCGTTCCGCGCCCTCCTCCCCCGCAAGAAGCTCCTCCAGGCGGGCCTGCTCGGTATGGCTGTCGCAGGCGATGATGACGGTCGTGCCGCGCGCGCCGAGCTCCCGGATGTCCTCCCGCAGATGGCGCACGCTCCCGTTGTATGCCGGCTGGGGAACCGTGTCCAGGGCGGGATCCCCCGGCCGTCCCGCCGAAGCCCGGAGCTCCACGCACGCCCACCTCCGGAGCGCCCGCTCCAGATCTTCCGCCCGGGATCCTCCCTCCTCGAGAGGCCGCCCGGCCAGCTCGGGCTCCACGCGCAGCACCAGCGCATCGGGGGTGACGTAGTCCGCCAGCGCGGCTGCCCCCCCGGCCGGGATGCGGATGCTGCGGGGGTCCGCCGCGATGGACGCCCGGAGCAGGGGACGAAGGGAGCGCTGGGTGGAGGGATCGAATTCCCGGATGCTCTCCACCTCATCCCCGTTGAACTCCATCCGCACCGGATGCTCCCCGGCGAAGGGAAACACATCCAGGATCCCCCCCCGCACCGCCATCTCCCCGCGCCGCTCGACAAACTCCTTTCTCTCGAAGGCCGATCCCTGGAGCCGCCCCAGAAGAAGCTCCATGGGAAGGTGGTCTCCCGCATCCACAACATGGATGTGTTCGGCGAGGAGCGCCGGTGCGGGAAGGGGGCGGAGGAGCGCCTCAGGCGTCACCAGCACCACCGGCGGGACCTCCTGAAGCATGGCCCGGAGCGCATCGGCATCCTCGGCGGCAGGATCGCCCGTGCGGCCCCCTTCTTCGGCGTGATAAACCCGCACCGGGCGGTCGGGCGCGAACCGGCGCATATCCTCTTCGGTGCGCGCGCACTCCCCCCGGTCGCTCAGAACCACGATGATCTGCCGCGGGAGGTTCTGCTCGAGGGCGGCCACCAGGAGGGCCCGGGCCGATCCGCAGACTCCCCCGAAGCGGAGCCGCGTCCCCGCTCCGGCCCCCTCACTCCGGCCGAGAAGGTCCCGGAAGGGGGCGGAGCGGGAGCACCGCTCGACGAGATCCACGAGGGCGGAGTCCACGCGCTCAGCCGTTCAGGGCGCCGCGCACGAATCCCTCGTGCTCTGCAAGCAGGCGCCGTGCCGTACGCCCGTCCACACCGCGCCGGAGCATCACCAGTGCCGTCTTCACCTCCCCGTCCGCCGCATCCAGGGCCTCCGCCGCTTCCTGATACCCCACCCCGCCCGCCGCCATGAGAATGCTCCTGGCGCGCTCGGCCAGTTTGCCGCTCGTCTGCCGGAGGTCCACCATCAGGTTCTCATAGACCTTCCCCAGGCGCACCATGGCCGTAGTGGTCAGCATGTTCAGCACCATCTTCTGGGCGGTGCCGGATTTCATCCGGGTGGACCCGGTCAGGACCTCGGGGCCCACCTCGGGACAGATGGCCACATCCACCTCCAGGTTGAACTGGCTCCGCGGGTTTGTCGTCACGTAGATGGTGCGCGCTCCCTGCAGGCGGGCCTGTGCCACGGCGGCCACCACGAACGGGGTGCGCCTGCTCGCGGCGATGCCG